>NZ_JAMYDZ010000003.1:0-319739 GCF_024129905.1 Pseudomonas sp. 21LCFQ010
GAAGCGATCGGCAAGCGCCAGATCACCGAATTCAACTACCGCTACCACACCGACCGCGAAGCGCACATTTTCGTTGGCGTGCAGACCCACCCGGAGCGCGACCCGCGCAGCGCGCTGATCGCCAGCCTGAGCGAACAAGGCTTTCCGGTGGTCGACCTGACCGACAACGAACTGGCCAAGCTGCACATCCGCCACATGGTCGGCGGGCACTCGGAGCGGGTCAGCGACGAAGTGGTGCTGCGCTTCGAATTCCCCGAGCGGCCGGGCGCGCTGTTCAACTTTTTGAATAAACTGGGCGGACGCTGGACCATTTCGATGTTCCACTACCGCAACCATGGCGCAGCCGATGGCCGGGTAGTGGCCGGGCTGGTGGTGCCTGCCGAAGAGCGGCATCTGGTTGGCCAGGCGCTGAACGAAATCGGCTATCCACATTGGGATGAGACCGATAACCCGGCTTACCGGCTATTTCTAGGCTAAAGGTATTCTCGTGGCTGCTCTTGTAGGAGCTGCTCGTAGGAGCTGCTTTAGCAGCGAACAAAACTGCACAGATAAATCCGCTCCTGCATCGCTCAAAGGAGGTCGCTTCATGGACACCCTGATCGCTCTGAAAACCCTGCACATCACCGCGCTGCTGGCCGCGTTGGCTTGCGCCGCCGGGCTGGCCGTCTGGCTGATCCGGGGGCGGCGGGCCGGCAATCTGCTGATTCATGAACGTCTGCTGCAACGCCCGTCATTATGGGCCTGGCTGGGCATGGCGGTAAGCCTGGCCATTTTGCCGTTCAGCGGCTGGTGGCTGGTCCATGGTCTGGGCCTTTCACTGGGGCAGGGCTGGATTCTGTCCAGCAGCCTGCTTTATAGCGGCGGCATCATTGCCTGGGCATGGCTGGTGCTACGCCTGACGAGAGCAGCGGCTAAACAGCGCTTCACCTTGGTGCTGGCTGCCGTTGCCGCCCTGTGTTTTATCGTCATGGCGCTGCTGTTGATCGTTCGTCCGGGCTGAGTCGCAGGTTCGCGGGCAGCGTTGAGAGCCGGTTAGCCCCTGAAAATACTGAAAAAAGCATCAATCAATACGCGCTTTTCACAAGACTTCAGATAAGGTGTCAAGGCTCGTTGCTGGTTTGAGGGGCTTTGTGGAACAATGCGGCGACATGCGTTTGCGAGGTTGTTGCCGTGATCGACCCCGATGGTTTCCGTCCTAATGTCGGGATTATTCTGACAAACGATGCTGGTCAGGTCCTATGGGCTCGGCGTATTAACCAAGATGCCTGGCAGTTTCCCCAGGGTGGTATCAACCCTCAGGAAACGCCAGAAGACGCGCTGTATCGCGAGTTGAACGAAGAAGTGGGTCTGGAGCGCGATGACGTTGAAATTCTCGCCTGTACCCGTGGCTGGTTGCGTTATCGCCTGCCGCAGCGCTTGGTGCGTACCCATAGCCAGCCGCTGTGCATCGGCCAGAAGCAAAAATGGTTTCTCCTGCGCCTGATCTCCAACGAGCAACGGGTGCGGATGGATTTGACCGGTAAACCGGAGTTCGATGGCTGGCGCTGGGTCAGTTATTGGTACCCGCTGGGCCAGGTGGTGACATTCAAGCGCGAGGTGTATCGGCGCGCACTCAAAGAGCTTGCCCCGCGCCTGCTGGCGCGTGACTGACACGGAGTTCGACCCCGAGCCATGCTCAATACGCTGCGCAAGATCGTCCAGGAAGTTAACTCCGCCAAGGATCTCAAGGCGGCGTTGGGCATTATTGTGTTGCGTGTCAAGGAGGCCATGGGCAGCCAGGTCTGTTCGGTCTACCTGCTTGATCCGGAGACCAACCGCTTTGTACTGATGGCCTCCGAAGGCCTCAACAAGCGCTCCATCGGCAAGGTCAGCATGGCCCCCAACGAAGGTCTGGTCGGCCTGGTCGGTACCCGGGAAGAGCCGCTGAACCTCGAAGACGCCGCTGCTCACCCCCGTTACCGCTACTTTGCCGAGACCGGCGAAGAGCGTTACGCCTCATTCCTCGGCGCACCGATCATCCACCACCGGCGTGTGGTCGGGGTGCTGGTGATCCAGCAAAAGGAGCGTCGCCAGTTCGACGAAGGCGAAGAAGCCTTCCTGGTCACCATGAGCGCGCAGCTGGCCGGGGTTATCGCCCATGCTGAAGCCACCGGCTCGATTCGTGGTCTGGGCCGTCAGGGCAAAGGTATTCAGGAAGCCAAGTTCGTCGGTGTCGCCGGTTCGCCCGGTGCTGCCGTCGGCGTGGCGCTGGTCAGGCTGCCGCCGGCAGACCTTGATGTCGTGCCGGACAAGACCGTCACCGACATCGATGCCGAGCTGGCACTGTTCCAGAACGCCCTCGAAGGCGTGCGCAACGACATGCGCACCCTGTCGGCCAAGCTGGCCACCCAGCTGCGCCCTGAAGAGCGGGCGCTGTTCGACGTCTACCTGATGATGCTCGACGACGCTGCGCTGGGCAGTGAAGTGACCAATATCATCAAGACCGGCCAGTGGGCACAAGGCGCCTTGCGTGCGGTGGTCACCGAGCACGTCAACCGCTTCGAGCTGATGGACGACGCCTATCTGCGCGAGCGCGCCTCGGACGTCAAGGATCTGGGCCGGCGTCTGCTGGCCTACCTGCAAGAAGCGCGGCAACAGGCGCTGGTCTACCCCGACAACACCATTCTGGTCAGTGAAGAACTGACCCCGGCCATGCTCGGTGAAGTGCCCGAGGGCAAACTGGTCGGTCTGGTCTCGGTCATGGGCTCGGGTAACTCCCATGTGGCGATTCTGGCGCGGGCCATGGGCATTCCCACGGTCATGGGCCTGGTCGACTTCCCGTATTCGAAAGTCGACGGTATCGACCTGATCGTCGACGGCCACCATGGTGAGGTTTACACCAACCCCAGCGATATCCTGCGCAAACAGTTCAGCGTGGTGGTCGAAGAAGAGCGCCAGCTGTCCCAGGACCTCGACGGCCTGCGCGAGCTGCCTTGCGTGACCCTCGACGGCCATCGCATGCCGCTGTGGGTCAACACCGGTCTGTTGGCCGATGTGGCCCGTGCCCAGCAGCGTGGCGCCGAAGGCGTCGGGCTGTACCGCACCGAAGTGCCGTTCATGATCAACCAGCGCTTCCCCAGCGAGAAAGAACAGCTGGCGATCTACCGCGAACAGCTATCAGCCTTCCACCCGTTGCCGGTAACCATGCGCAGCCTGGATATCGGCGGTGACAAGGCGCTGTCCTACTTCCCGATCAAGGAAGAGAACCCGTTCCTGGGCTGGCGCGGCATCCGCGTCACCCTCGACCACCCGGAAATCTTCCTGGTCCAGACCCGCGCCATGCTCAAGGCCAGCGAGGGCCTGAACAACCTGCGCATCCTGCTGCCGATGATTTCCAGCACCCACGAAGTGGAAGAGGCGTTGCACCTGATCCACCGCGCCTGGGGCGAGGTGCGCGACGAAGGCGCTGACGTGCCGATGCCGCCGGTCGGGGTGATGATCGAAGTGCCGGCAGCGGTTTATCAGGCCCGTGATCTGGCGCGCCAGGTGGACTTCCTTTCGGTGGGCTCCAACGACCTGACTCAATACCTGCTGGCGGTAGACCGTAACAACCCGCGGGTGGCCGACCTCTATGACTACCTGCACCCGGCGGTCCTGCAAGCCCTGCAAAGCGTCGTGCGTGACGCTCATGCCGAAGGCAAGACCGTGAGCATCTGCGGCGAGATGGCTGGCGACCCGGCGGCGGCGGTGCTGTTGATGGCGATGGGCTTTGACAGCTTGTCGATGAACGCCACCAACCTGCCCAAGGTCAAGTGGATGCTGCGTCAGGTGCAACAGAGCAAAGCCCAGGAACTGCTGGCGCAACTGATGCAGAACGACAACCCGCAGGTCATCAGCAGCTCGTTGCAGCTGGCTCTGCGCAATCAGGGACTGGGTCGCATGCTCAATCCGGGCTCGGTCAAAGGTCATTGACCCTGCGCAGCGCCTACACGTTGATATCCACATCGCCCAACCGCGCACCAAACGGTCCGAAACTGCGCTCGATTATCCGCTGTTGCCCATCCGCGCTAACGATCAGTACGGTACTCGCCCGTGTCCCATAGTTACCGCTGGCGATAAACACGCTCGACAGCAAGATTTCCGTCTGCAAGCCAACCCCGGTGTCCGGTAATTGAGCCTGCGGCGCGGGTTCGGCATCGGCCAGTAATGCCAGCAGCCGTTCTGGCTGAGGGTCGTGCAGGTTACCCTCCAGCGCCGCCCGAGCCTTGCGCAGCTTGGGCCAGGGGGTATCCAGCCGGGCATTGGATAACCCATAGACCCCTGCTTGCAGACATACAGGCTGCGCCTCTTGTGAGTTCAGGTAGTGCAGCTCATCGAGCGTGCCAGCCAGCAGATTGAAGCCACTGTATTGCCCGGCACGCGCCGCGACATCAGCCATATACTGCGCAGGCGACTGGCTGCCGGCCAGATAGTCTGCAACCAGTTCGCCCCGCGAGCGATGGCCCAATGGCTGGCCTGGGTCGCGAATATTGGTCAACGCGGCAAACCGCCCGTGTGCAGTGATACCCAGCCAGGTCCCGCCGGCCTCCAGGTCGCGGCCGGCATGAATCCCGTCGGTAGCTTCCCATACCGCCAGGGGCCGGGCAGGGCGGGCATAAAATTCGTCACGGTTGGCGGCTACAATCAATGGCTGCGCGTGGCCGGGGCGCCAGGCGAACACAATCAGACACATACGTCGCTCCTTTGGAAGATGAAACTGTAGCCATCTTCAGACGGTCGCGGCTAGAGCGTCACGCCACGCTCCGGTAACATGCCCGGCTTATTAAGTTGCCAGAACGGCATCTCACCAAGGAGTCGCAATGCTGCCTTACCCGCAGATTGACCCGGTAGCGGTATCCCTCGGACCGCTGCAAATTCACTGGTACGGTTTGATGTATCTGGTTGGTATCGGCGGCGCCTGGTGGCTGCTGTTGCGTCGGGTCAATGCGTTCGACCCGAGCTGGACCAAAGAAAAAGTCTCCGACCTGATTTTCTGGCTGGCCATGGGCGTGATTGTCGGTGGGCGGCTGGGTTACGTGCTGTTCTACGATCTGTCGACCTACCTGGCCAACCCGCTGCTGATTTTCGAAGTGTGGAAAGGCGGCATGGCCTTTCATGGCGGCTTCATCGGCGTGATGATCGCGGCCTGGTGGTTTGGCAAGCGCAACGGCAAGACCTTTTTCCAGTTGATGGACTTCGTCGCACCAGTGGTGCCGATCGGCCTGGGGGCCGGGCGTATCGGTAACTTCATCAACGCCGAACTGTGGGGCAAGGCGACCGACGTGCCGTGGGCCATGGTCTTCCCGCCGTTCAGCGATCCGGCCCAACTGGCGCGCCACCCGTCGCAGTTGTACCAGTTCGCACTGGAGGGTGTGGCGCTGTTCATCATCCTCAACCTGTATATCCGCAAGCCGCGTCCGACCATGGCGGTATCCGGGATGTTCGCCATGTTCTATGGCATCTTCCGCTTTATCGTCGAATTCGTACGTATGCCCGACGCGCAGCTGGGTTATCTGGCCTGGGGTTGGGTCACCATGGGGCAGATCCTCAGCCTGCCGATGATCATCGCGGGTGCGGTCATGATCTGGCTGGCCTACAAGCGCGACCCGGCGGCCCACAAGGCAGCCGTCTAATACTGAAACGCCGGGCCTGGTTGCCCGGCGTGTTCATTCAAGCAGGTGATTTATGAAGCAATATCTGGAACTCGTCGCCCACGTGATCAAACACGGGACCTTGCAGGCCAACCGTACCGGGGTGAATACCATCAGCTTCCCCGGCGCGATGCTGCGTTTTGACCTGCAGGAAGGTTTCCCGGCGATCACCACCCGGCGCCTGGCATTCAAGGCCGCCATCGGCGAGATGGTCGGTTTCCTGCGCGGGGTGAATAACGCCGCCGAGTTCCGCGCGCTGGGCTGCAAGGTCTGGGATCAGAATGCCAACGAAAACGCCCAGTGGCTGAACAACCCGTTCCGCCAGGGCGAAGACGACCTGGGCGAGATTTACGGCGTGCAGTGGCGTAAATGGCCGGCCTACAAGCGCATTGCCGCCAGCAACAGCGCTGCCATCGAGCAGACCCTGGCCCAGGGCTACCGGCAGATCGCCGAGTCCGAAGAGGACGGCCAACCGTTCGTGGTGCTGTACAAGGCCATCGACCAGATCCGTCAGTGTGTCGACACCATCATCAACGACCCCGGCAGCCGCCGCATTCTGTTCCACGGCTGGAACTGCGCCCAGCTGGACGAAATGGCCCTGCCGCCGTGCCATCTGCTGTACCAGTTGCACCCCAACCCGCAGACCCGGGAAATCTCCCTGACCCTGTACATCCGCTCCAATGACCTGGGTCTGGGCACGCCCTTCAACCTGGCCGAGGGCGCTGCGCTGCTGAGCCTGATTGGCCGCCTGACCGGCTACACACCGCGCTGGTTCACCTACTTCATCGGCGACGCCCATGTGTACGAGAACCACCTGGACATGCTCAACGAGCAGCTCAGCCGCGAGCCGTACGCGCTGCCGAAACTGGTGATCTCCGACCGTGTGCCGGACTTTGCCAAGACCGGCGTGTACCAGCCCGAGTGGCTGGAACTGATCGAGCCGTCCGACTTTACTCTTGAAGGCTACCAGCACCATGCGCCGTTGACGGCGCCGATGGCCGTGTAAGCAACGCTGCCAACTGACTGGCCAGTGCCGCCGCCTGTTCGGCACTGGCCACGTTGGTAAAGCCCATCATCAGTCCTTGCCGGCCTTCATCCTCCAGATACCACTGCGACAGTGGCTGGACGGCAATCCCGGCTTGCTGCGCCCGCTCTGCAATTGCTACATCATCACCGTCGCGCAGTCGCGCCAGCACGTGCATACCGCCGGCCTGGGGATCGATCTGCAGTTTTTCGCCGCACGCTACCTGCAATGCCTCGACCAGCCACTGCCGCCGACGTGCATATAGCCGGCGCATTTTGTTCAGGTGCCGGGCGAAATGGCCTTCAACAAGAAACTCACAAACCGTGGCCTGTTGCAGCAGCGGGCAGTGGTTGTGCAGGCGGTCGACCTGGCGGGCGAAGGCTGCGCTGTGGTCGGGCGGCACCACCAGGTAGGCCAGGCGCAGTCCGGGAAACAGCACTTTGCTGAAGGTGCCGGTGTACAGCACCCGGCCTTGCTGGTCGAGGCTCTTGAGGGCGGGTAGCGGTTTGCCTTGATAGCGGTATTCGCTGTCGTAGTCGTCCTCGATGATCCAGCTGCCATTGCGGTTGGCCCAGTCCAGCAGGGCCAGGCGGCGCGGCAGGCTGAGGGACACGCCCAGCGGGCTTTGGTGGGTCGGGGTGACCACCGCGAAACGGGCGTCGGGGGCACGGGCGATGCCTTGGGCGACATCCAGACCGTGCTCATCCACCGGCACTGGCACCAGTTGTGCGCCAGCTTCCAGCAGTGCATGACGGGCCATGAAGTAGCCCGGCTCTTCCAGCCAGCAACGGTCACCGGCGCGCATCAGGGTGTGGCTGATCAGGTCCAGGCAGGCGCGATACCCGGCGCAGACGAACACCTGTTCCGGCCGGCAGGCGATGCCGCGGGATATCCCCAGATAAGTGGCAATCGCCGCGCGTAGCGGCCCGTGGCCCTGCGGGTCGGGGTAGACCAGGCCGTCCAGGCCGCTGTGGCGCAATTGCCGGCCGGCCAGCCGGGTCCAGAGCTTGCGCGGGAAGGCATCCAGGGCCGGCACGCCCATCTGCAAGGGCATTGGCAGGCCGCCACTGTGGTTCGACAGGTAAGTGCTGGGGCTGGTTGGCGTGGCCAGATTTGGCATCGTCAGCGCTGGCAGTTGCGGGCTGACGATGGTCCCGGCGGCGCCTCTGGCCAGCAGGTAGCCTTCGCCAATCAGCAACTGATAAGCCGTCTCGACCGTGCCTCTGGCCAGGTTCAGCTCTGCCGCCAGGGCGCGTACCGCCGGCACCCGCTCGCCGGGGCGCAGGCGGCCATCGGCGATGGATTGGCGAAAACGCTGATACAGCTGGCGATAGATCGGCTCAGGCTGATTGCGGTCCGGTTCAAAGGCGTGTGACATGGCCCAGTCGTTTAATCATTTTTCGGCCCTGTAGCTTAAGCCATTCGCGGCCTAGAGTAAGTCATCTTCTGAACATCACGAGTGACCGCGATGAACTGCACCTTCTTGCACCTTGAAGACCCTCAGGCCCTGACGGCCAGTTTCGGGCTGATGCGTGTGCTGCGCCCGCATCTGGACAACGCTGACGCTTATGTCGCGCAACTGCAACGGCAGGCCGGCCAGGGCTATCGGTTGCTGGCCGCGATGCAGGATGCACAGATTGTCGGGCTGGCCGGTTACCGCGAGCTGGAAAACCTGCTGTATGGCCGCTTCGTGTATGTCGATGATCTGCTGATCAGCCCGGCGTTACAGCGCAGCGGGCTGGGCGGGCAACTGCTCGATCAGGTTCGCCAGCAGGCCCGGCAGCTGGGCTGCGATCATTTTGTGCTGGATACCGGCCTGCACATGGCTTTGGCCCAGCGCTTCTACTTCCGCCAGGGGCTGCTGGCGAGCGGCATGCACTTTACCCAGCGCCTGCGGGCCGGGGGCACACTATGAAGCGGGTTCTGCTCATCAACGCCAGCCCCATGGGCCAGGATTCCCACGCCCATCGTCTGGCTGAAGAACTGCTGGCCAGCCTGGGTCATCAGCAGGTGGATATCGAACGGCTTGAGCGCGATCTGGGACGCGACCCATTGCCGCCGCTGTCCGCCGACTACGCCCAGGCGCTGACCACGGTCACGCCGTTCGACGCGCCATTGTTCGAGCTGTCCGAAGCATTGATTGGTGAACTGGAAACCAGCGATGTGCTGCTGATCGCCACCCCGATGCACAACTTCACCGTGCCGGCGGCGCTCAAGCTGTGGATCGACTACGTGCTGCGCATTCACCGCACCTTCAGCGCAGGTCCCGATGGCAAGACCGGGCTGCTCAAGGACCGCCCGGTGTATGTGCTGGTCGGCTCCGGCGGCTTTCATCAGGGCGAGCGCGCCAGGCAGCCGGACTTTCTGACGTCCTACTTGCGCCATGTGCTCAACACCCTGGGGCTGTTCGATGTGCATTTCAGCTATTTGCAAGGCCTGGTGTTTGGCGCTGAAGCCGTCGAGCAGGCCCTGCATGAGGCGCGTACCCGGCTACGGCTGGAACCGCTGTTCAGGCAACTTTGATCATTTCTTGTACAGGAGCTAAACCATGAGCCAACTCAGACTGCCGTTTTCCACCCTCTCACCAGCGGCCTATCAGGGCCTGTTGGCCACTAACAAAGCGCTGGTCGAAGGGCCGCTGGGCCTGCCGCTGGTAGAGCTGGTGTTTCTGCGGGTTTCGCAGATCAACGGCTGCGCGTTTTGCCTGGGCAAGCACTCGCAGACCCTGCGCGACAGCGGTGTGGCGCAGAACAAGCTCGATTGCCTGGCCGGCTGGCGCATCAGTGAGCTGTTCGATGCGCGTGAACGTGCGGCCCTGGCGTGGGCGGAAACCCTCACCTACGTCAGTGACAAGGGCGCCCCCGATGAGCTGTACGAGCCTCTGCAAGCGCACTTTTCAAGTGCCGAGATTTCCGACCTGACCTTCGCCGTGTCGCTGATGAATGCTTTCAACCGGCTGGCGGTGGGGATGAAACTGTAGGGACTGGCTTGCCAGCAAAGACAGCGGCACATTCGCAGTCGATGCTGCGAGTGTGCCAGCCCCTTTGCTTTTGCAAGCATTACGGCCGTTGGCCGATTTCCACGCTTTGCGCCGTCCAGCCGGCAACCCGTTCACTCAACGACAGGCCCAACCCTGGGCGGGTCGGTACCAGCATGCGTCCGTCGCGGGTTTCCAGGCGTTCGTTGAACAGCGGCTCCAGCCATTCGAAGTGCTCGACCCACGGTTCGGTCGGGTAAGTGGCTGCCAGGTGCACATGCAGCTCCATGGCAAAGTGCGGGGCCAGCATCACCCCGGCCTGTTCGGCCATGGCCGCGACCTTGAGGAACGGTGTGATACCGCCGACCCGCGGCGCGTCAGGCATCAGATAGTCAGCGCCGCGCAGTTTGATGAATTCGGCGTGCTCGGCCACGCTGGTGAGCATTTCGCCGGTCGCGATCGGCGTATCGAACTGCTGGGCAAGGGCGGCGTGGCCTTCGGCGTCGTAGCAATCGAGCGGCTCCTCGATCCACACCAGGTTGTAGGCCTCGAACTGCCTACACATGCGCTGTGCGGTCGGGCGGTCCCACTGCTGGTTGGCGTCGACCATCAACGGGAAGTTATCCCCAAGCTGTTTGCGCACTGTGCTGACCCGCTGGATATCCACCGCGCAATCGGGCTGGCCGACCTTGAGCTTGATGCCGCCGATGCCCTTTTCCCGCGACAGCTCAGTGTTTTTCAGCAGTTGCTCCAGCGGCGTATGCAAAAAGCCGCCGGAGGTGTTGTAGCAGCGCACCGAATCACGCTGGGCGCCGAGCAGGCGGGCCAGCGACAGGTTGGCGCGCTTGGCTTTGAGGTCCCACAACGCGACATCGAAGGCGCCGATGGCTTGGGTCGACAGGCCGCTGCGGCCCACCGAAGCACCGGCCCAGCAGAGTTTTGTCCACAGCTTGGCGATATCGCTGGGGTTCTCGCCGATCAGCGCCGGGGCGATTTCCTGGGCGTGGGCAAACTGGCCGGGGCCGCCGGCACGCTTGGAATAGCTGAACCCCAGGCCGCTGTGGCCATCTTTGGTCTGGATCTCGACAAACAGCATGGCGATCTCAGTCATCGGCTTCTGCCGACCGGTGAGTACCTTGGCATCGCTGATCGGGTTGGCCAGCGGCAGGAAGACCGACGACACCTTGATCCAGGCAATCTGGTCGTGGTCGGCGGATGGGCGGTCTGGTTGTTGTACGGTCATGTCGCTCTCCTTGAGGGTGTGGATAACTTTTATGGCTTGAGCGCGGCGGACTCGGCCGGCTTGTGGCTGGGTTCAGCTGGCTGGGCGGATTCGTCGAGCTCCATGCGCTTGAGCGGGCCGACGATAAACAGATAGGCAAAGGCGCCAAGCAGGCCCATGGCGGCGACATAGACCAGGGCCATGTCGAACGAGCCCTTGCTGACCAGCAGGCCGATGGCGATGGGAGTCACGATGCTGGCGATGTTGCCGCAGAAGTTGAACATCGCGCCGCTGATGCCCATGGCTTGTTTGGGCGAGACATCGCCGACGATGCACCAGCCCAGATTGCCGACCCCTTTGGCGAAAAAGGCGATCGACATCACCAGAATGACCACCGTCACCGACTGGGTGTAGTTGGCGACCACGATGCTGCTCGACAGCAGCAAGCCGCAGATGATCGGGGTCTTGCGTGCGGCGGTGAGGCTAAAGCCTTTCTTGAGCATCCAGTCTGACCAGACGCCGCCGACCATGCCGCCGATAAAGCCCGCCAGCGGCGGGATGGCCGCCACCAGACCGACCTTGAGCATGGTCATGCCCTTGGCTTCGACCAGATAAGTCGGAAACCAGGTGAGGAAGAACCAGGTGATCGAGGTTAGGCAGAACTGTCCCAGATACACGCCGAGCATCATCCGATTGGCGCCGATGGCCTTGGCGCGTTGCCAACTGAACGCGGTTTTGGTGTCGCCGATATTGGGCATGCCGCCACCGGCTTCGATGTAGTCGATTTCGGCGCTGTTGACCCGTTTGTCCTTGCGCGGCTCATGAACCATCTTGAACCACAGCAGGCCGATCAGGATGCCGGCCCCGCCGGTCCAGAAAAACACGTGTTGCCAGCCAAAGCTGCTGAGCAGCAGCACCATCAGCGGGGTGAAGGCGGCCAGGGCGAAATACTGCGCCGACTGGAAAATCGCCGTGGCCAGGCCGCGCTCGTTGCGCGGGAACCACATCACCGTGAGGCGGTTGTTGGCGGGGAAGGCCGGCGACTCAGCCATGCCCATCAGAAAGCGCAGCACGAACAGCGCGACGAAAGCCGAGCTGAACAGGTCGACGTAACCCTGCAAAAAGGTCAGGGTCGACCACAGGATCAGGCTGACGCCCAGCACCAGACGCGAACCGTAACGGTCGAGGATGATCCCGCCGGGAATCTGCATGCTGGTGTAGGCCCAGCCAAACGCCGAAAACGCGATGCCCATGGTCAGCGCGTCGAAGCCCAGCTCATTGCGCATGGCGGGGGCGGCGATGGACAGCGTGGCGCGGTCTACGTAGTTGAACACGGTGACGATGAAGATCATCGCCAGGATCAGGTAGCGGACGTTGGTCCTGGCTACCGGGGAGGCTGATTGGCTCACTTTTATTGTCTTCCTTATTGTGATGAGGCGTTGAATGTGGGGTGCCGCCTGGCTCCACTGCACCGTGATTGCTGAATATGATTGCGCAATCATTTGTTAATCAAAAAAACAGGCACCCGGACATGCGGAACACCTGATGAGCGAAGCATACAATGATTGCGCAATCATTCAAGGGTGCATTCGTCGCTTTTGCAAAAAACCAAGGTTCAGGTGGTCTGGCGTTCGATCAAGTTGAAACCTGTATCAATACGCACCGGATCGCCGACGTTATCAGCGTTATTGAAGCGTTCGAGCAGGGCTTGCGCGACTTTCTGGCCGATCAATTGGCCGTCGACGCTGACCGTCGACAGCGCCGGATAGACCTGGGCGGCGGCGCTCAGGTCACCAAACCCCATCACTGCCAGGTCTTGCGGCACGCGCAGGCCACGGCTGGCGGCTTCGGCCAGCACACCTTGGGCGATGGTGTCGGAACTGCACACCACCACTTCCGGCAGTGGCCCTTGCTCCAGCAACTGTTGCAGGCCGTCGCGGCCGGTTTTCAGGGTCGCCGGCGGGGTCATGACTTGCAGCGGCACAGCGTCGATGCCGTGCCGGCCAAGCTCGTCGATCACGCTCTGGCAACGCCGCACACCCCGTGGATCGCCCAGGCTGATGACGGAAAAGCGTCGGTAGCCCTTGCCGAGCAGGTGTTGGGCAATGGCCTCGCCGACCCGCTCGTGGGAGAACCCCACCAGCATGTCCAGCGGATCGTCCGCCAGGTCCCAGGCTTCCACCACCGGAATGCCCGACTGGGCCAGGCGCAGGCGGCTGGATTCGGTGTGCAGGGTGCCGGTGAGGACGATGCCATCCGGGCGGCGGCCGAGAATCGCTTCCAGGAGTTTCTCTTCCTGCTCGGCAGAGTAGCCGGTCAAACCCAGCAAAGTCTGGTAGCCGGCCTGGGCCAGACGTTCCATCAGCGCCTGCACCGTATCGGCGAAGATCGAGTTGGCGATGGTCGGCAAGAAGATCGCCACCAGCCGGCTCTTGTTGCTGGCCAGGCTGCCAGCCAGCATGTTCGACACATAGCCGGTCTGGCGCACCGCTGCCATGACCTTCTGCCGGGTCTGCTCGCTGACCACCTCCGGACGGCTCAAGGCCCGCGACACTGTGATCGGCGATACGCCGGCCACCTTGGCGACGTCGATCAGGGTCAGGTTGGTGGAGGGGGCAGCTTTCTTCGGCATGGACGGTCCTGGCTGTGTCGCGGGGCGCTAATGTATCACCTAGTGCCCGTGGCTTCTGCCGACATGTGACGGCTCGCCCTCGGGCGCAGCTACTGCGCCGGTGACCTCCAGCCGGTCAAGAATCGCGCAGTGGTCCGGGTCGTTGTCGTTGCAGCGCTGGCGCAGGTTACGCAACTGCTGTTGCAGCGCCTGCAGGCTGGCGACCCGCGCGTCGACGTGGGCGATGTGCTCGTCGATCAGGGCGTTGACGCTCTCGCACTGATCCTGCGGGCTGTCGCGCAGGTTCAGCAGGCGCCGGATTTCATCCAGGGTCATGTCCAGGCTGCGGCAATTGCGGATGAAGCTCAGGCGCTCGACGTGGGCCTGGGTGTACAGCCGGTAATTGCCTTCGGTACGCGACGGCACAGGCAACAGGCCTTCGCGTTCGTAATAGCGGACGGTTTCGACCTGGGTGTCGGTCAGTTTGGCCAGTTCACCGATTTTCATGAGCAGGATTCCGCGCAGGGGCTTGACCCTATAGTGGCTACAGGGTGTTCACTTGGCAATATCTTGATTTGGAGGATGGACCCATGGGGCAGATCACCCGGCTTACACCTGTGCATAAACATGACGATCACCAACCTGAGCAACCCGCCCACAATCATGGCTGCTGTGGTGGCGCTGCGGCACCGGCGCAGGTGACCCTGGTCGCGGCGGCGGATGGTGAGGCGCGGTTGAGCCAGTTCAGCATCGAGCAGATGGACTGCCCCACCGAACAGACCCTGATTCAGGATCGCCTGGGCAAAATGGAGGGGATTCACAAGTTGGAGTTCAATCTGCTGCAGCGTCGTCTCGGGGTCTGGCATGTGTTGCCCGACACCGCCGCGATTCGTGACGCGATTGGCTCGCTGGGCATGCAGGCCCAGGCGCTCGAAGAGGGCGCAGAGGCTGCCCCGGTAGCGAAAAAAAGCGCCTGGAAGTTGCTGACCGTGTCGGGCCTGACTGCACTGGGCGCAGAGCTTGTGCATTTCAGCGCAGGGCCGGAGTGGCTGGTGATCGTGCTGGCGCTGGTGTCGATCCTCAGTTGTGGCCTGGGCACCTATAAAAAGGGCTGGATTGCCCTGAAAAACCTCAATCTGAACATCAATGCGCTGATGAGCATCGCGGTTACCGGCGCGGTGCTGATCGGCCAGTGGCCGGAAGCAGCCATGGTGATGTTCCTGTTTACCGTGGCCGAACTGATCGAAGCGCGCTCGCTGGACCGGGCGCGCAACGCCATCAGCAGTCTGATGCAACTGACTCCGGAAACCGCCACCGTGCAGCAGGCCGATGGCAGTTGGCTGGAGCTTGAAGCCAAGGCTATCGAGCCTGGAGCGTTACTGCGGGTGCGGCCCGGCGAGCGCATCGCCCTGGACGGCGAAGTGGTCAGCGGGCAATCGACCATCGATCAGGCGCCGATTACCGGCGAAAGCCTGCCGGTGGAAAAGACAGTGGGCGACAAACTGTTCGCTGGCACCATCAACCAGGCAGGTTCTTTGGAGTACCGGGTGACGGCTGCGGCCAGTCAGTCGACCCTGGCGCGGATCATCCATGCCGTCGAACAGGCGCAAGGCGCCCGTGCGCCGACCCAGCGTTTCGTTGACCAGTTCTCGCGTATCTACACCCCGGCCGTGTTCCTCACCGCGTTGGCAGTGGCACTGATCGCACCGTTGTTCCTGGCCGGCGCGTGGTTCGACTGGATCTACCGCGCGCTGGTCCTGCTGGTGGTGGCCTGCCCTTGCGCACTGGTGATTTCCACCCCGGTGAGTATTGTCAGCGGTCTGGCGGCGGCGGCGCGTAAAGGCATCCTGATCAAGGGCGGGGTGTATCTGGAGATGGGCCGGCAGATCGACTACCTGGCCCTGGACAAGACCGGCACCCTGACCCATGGCAAGCCGGTGCAGACCGACTGTGTGGTACTCGACAGCCGGGTCAGCAGCGCACCAACCATTGCCGCCAGCCTGGCGGCACGCTCTGACCATCCGGTGTCGCTGGCCATCGCTCAGGCCGCCGATAGCAGTCTGGCGCTGGCGCCAGTCAGCAACTTCGAAGCGCTGGGCGGTCGTGGCGTGGCCGGGGATATCGACGGTCGTCGTTATCACCTGGGCAACCACCGCCTGGTGGAGGAGTTGGGGCTGGGCTCAACAGCGCTGCAAGCACGGCTCGATGCACTGGAGTCGCAGGGCAAGACGGTCGTGTTGCTGCTCGACGAAAACGGCCCGCTGGCGTTGTTCGCGGTGGCCGACACGGTCAAGGACAGTAGCCGCGAAGCCATCGCGCAACTGCATGAGCTGGGCATCAAGACCCTGATGCTCACCGGTGATAACCCGTACACCGCCCGTGCGATTGCCGATCAGGTTGGCATCGACCAGGCCCGCGGCAATCTGCTGCCGGCCGACAAACTGCAAGCCATTGAAGCGCTGTACGCCAACCAGCACCGGGTTGGCATGGTCGGCGACGGCATTAACGACGCCCCGGCCCTGGCGCGTGCCGAAATCGGTTTCGCCATGGCCGCCGCCGGCACCGACACCGCCATCGAAACCGCCGATGTCGCGCTGATGGACGACGACCTGCGCAAAATCCCGGCCTTCATCCGCCTGTCCCGCGACACCTCAGCCATCCTGCGCCAGAACATCGCCCTGGCACTGGTGACCAAACTGATCTTCCTGGCTATCACCTTCACCGGCATGGCCACCATGTGGATGGCCGTGTTCGCCGACATGGGAGTCAGCTTGCTGGTGGTATTCAATGGATTGCGACTGCTCAAAAAATGAGCAGGTTCTAATGGCACGCTATGCAATCGCAGACTTACAGCTACAACGTAGTCCTAGCTGCATACCCCGGTGGGAGCCAGCTTGCTGGCGAAGGCGGCGGCACATTCGCAGCAGATGCTGTGAATGTGCCGGCCTCGCTGGGCAAGGCCTTCGCGGCTGAAGCGGATCAAAGCCCGGCCGCTCCTACAGGGTTTTGCCTTTCCCGGCATCCGTGTTCGGCTGTACCCAGATGTAATAAGCCAGCACCAGCAACACCACCCATACCGCACCTACCATCAATGCCGCGCGGCTGTTCGGGAACCAGCCCAATACACCAAAGATGAACACCATAAACACAATCGCCGCCGCCGGACCCCAAGGCCAGAACGGCACCGGGAACTGCAGCTTGCTGACCTCATCGGCATTCATTGAACGACGCATGGCCACCTGAGTGAGCAGAATCATCAGCCATACCCAGACCGTGGCGAACGTCGCCAGCGACGCGATAAGCAGGAACACATCCTTGGGAATCAGGTAATTGAGCACCACACCCCCCAGCAAGGTGATCCCCATCACCAACACGGTCATCCACGGCACGCCCTGTTTCGACAGCTTGGCGAAGCTCTCTGGCGCCTGACCTTCTTTGGCCATGCCGTACATCATCCGTCCGGCACCGAAAATATCGCTGTTGATCGCCGACACTGCCGCCGAAATCACCACGATATTCAACACCGTGGCTGCCGCAGGCATACCCAGATTATTGAAAATCTGCACGAACGGGCTGCCCTGGGTACCGATCTGCGGCCATGGGAACAGGCACATCACCACAAACAGCGTCAGTACATAGAACAGCAGGATCCGCAGCGGCACCGCGTTGATCGCCTGCGGCAGGCTGCGTTTCGGGTCCTTGGCTTCACCGGCGGTGATGCCGATGATCTCGATGCCGCCGAAGGCGAACATCACCACCGCCAGCGAGGCAATCAGCCCGGCCACGCCATTGGGCATGAAGCCGCCGTGTTCCCACAGGTTGCTGATCCCGGTGGACACCTCACCGCCGGTCGCACTGCCGATACCGAACAGCATGATCCCTGCACCGCCGACGATCATGCCGATGATGGCGCTGACCTTGAGCAATGACAGCCAGAACTCGGCCTCACCGAACACCTTGACGTTGCACAGGTTCAGCGCGCCGATGAAGAACACAATCGACAACACCCAGATCCAGCGCGGCACCTCCGGGAACCAGAAGCCCATGTAGATACCGAATGCGGTCACGTCGGCAAGGCAGACGATGATCATCTCGAAGGCATAAGTCCAACCCAGCACAAAGCCTGGCAACGGGCCCAGATAGCGGCTGGCGTAGTGGCTGAACGAGCCGGATACCGGGTCATGAACGGCCATTTCACCCAGTGCGCGCATGACCATGAACACCGCCGCACCACCGATCAGGTAGGCCAGCAGCACCGCCGGGCCGGCTTGCTGGATGGCGGCCGCCGAGCCATAGAACAGCCCTGTGCCGATGGCAGAGCCCAGGGCCATGAAGCGGATATGGCGGGCGGATAACCCACGTTTCAAACCATCTGTTGACGTCATTTCTGGTCCAATTCATTACTGGTGTGGCAAGTGACTGCACAGCTGTGCGCAAAAAACTGCCCCTGACAGGCAAGCCCGCCATTCTACGGCAAGAATGCCGTGAGCGTTTTGCGCGATTGCTCAGATCACTTTCACTGCCCGCCCAATGAACTGGATCGGCCCGGTCGGTTTGCCGGTCGATGAGCCGTTGGCGCTTTCCAGGGTCAGCTCGAACAACTGGTTGGGTTGCAGTGGCGGCAGTTTGTCGAGCGGTACATGCAGCGTCTGGCCAGGTTTGACCAGGCCCAGCGAGACCGGGCCTTGCCAGTCATCGCCCTTGGTCCAGAACTCCAGCGCCTTGTCGCTGGGGACTTCACTGACGCTCAGCGGAATCAACTGGATCTGGCGGCTGTCGCGGGTCTGCACCACCCAGCCCGGCGCCTTGTCTTGCGGTGCGACCAGCACCACCACATACGAGGGCTGGCTGAGCGGTGGCTGCATCAGCAGCAGGCTGCCCAGCACCAGCGAGGCCGCCAGCCCGGCACCGGCCAGGCCGCGCCACAGCCCCAGGCTGTCCCACCAGCGCCGGGCGCGCTCGGCACTGCGCAGCGGTTCGGCCAGCGACTGTTCGATGCGCGACCACAGTCCGGCAGATGGCTGTACCGGCTCGCACAGTTCGGTCAATGGCAGCAGCCGGGCTTCCCAGGCATCGACCGCGGCTTGCAAATCCGGCTCGACCGCCAGGCGCTGTTCGACCTCGGCCCGTTCGCTGGCAGACAGGGTGCCGAGCACATATTCGCCAGCCAGCTCATGAAGATCGCGATCAGCAGTTGAAGTCATCCCAGGCACTCCCGCAAGGCCGCCAGGCTGCGCTTGATCCAGGCCTTGACGGTGCCCAGCGGCGCGCCGACCTGCCGGGCGATCTGTTGGTGGGTGTAGCCGTCGACATAGGCGTGACAGATACAGTTGCGCCGCACCGGGTCGAGCTGTTCCAGACAATGCTGGAGGCGTCCCGGATTGACCTGCCAGTCGAACGCTTCAGCCTCCTGTGCCGCCAGGCCATGCACTTGATCTTCCTCCAGCGCCACTTCACGCGCGCTGTTGCGGATATGGTTGAGTGCCAGACGGCGGGTCAGGGTAAAGATCCAGCCGCGTGCCGAACCACGCTGCGGATCGAACCGGCTGGCCTGCGCCCAGATTCTGATGAACGCGTCATGCACGATATCTTCTGCCTGCGCGCGGTCACGCACGATGCGCAGGACAACGCCCAGCAAGCGGGCGCTTTCCTGATGATAAAGGCGCTGCAAGGCCCCACGCTCGCCACGCGCGCAGGCCTGCAGGGCGGCTTGATAATCAAACTGCGATTCGTACGAGGTCAAAGTCGATCCACCATCTGAGGATTACTGCGACCTCGAACGAGGCTGCCAGTGCAGCAGCATAGACCACACCGGCTGGCGGTTAGTTGGCAGCCCAGAAAACATAATCGGCCTGGTACTTGACCACTTCCTTGGCGCCCTTGTTGCTCTCGTTGCAGGCTTTGGCCGGGGCCACGCCGCCCTTGAGCGCCACGCGCTGGATATAGGTGGTGCCGGTCAGGGTGCCTTTGCCTTCAGCCGGGTTGGCCTTGACCAGCTGATAAGGCAGGTTGCCTGCGCTCGATGGCGCGACGGCGACTTGGGTGCCGGTCAGTTTCGAGCCGTCTTTGGCTTCCCAGGTGGCTGGCGGGCCGTAGTAGCTGCCGACTGCCTTGCCGCTCTTGTCATTGAGTACCGCCTTGGGACCGACGAAGGTCCATTCCAGCTCGTTGGCGGCATTGGCTTTGGCCTTGCATTCGTAGGTGATTTCACCAACGCCGGTGGTGTGCAGGCTGACCTTGTTGCCGGCCGGCACCCGAACGCTTTCGGGCAGATCGGACTGGGCGAAGGCGCCCGGTGCCAGGCAAGTCAGCGCCAGAGTGGTTCCGGCCAGGCAGAGCAAGCGTTTTGCGTTCATGCAGAAATCTCCAGAAAGTTGAACCGCGCTCAGCAACTCAAGGGCTGCTATGAAGTACTACCCGCGGGGAGACGATCTGGATGCAGTGGCGAAAAAATATTTTTCGGCTGGCTAATGCTGTTGGGTTGGCAGTGATTCAAGCGCTGGCGGGCGCTGCTCATCCGGGATTTGACGATAAACGCTGCGGGCCATGAGTGCGCAACACCACCACACCACCAGCCCGGCCCAGAAGGTGTGTGACAGGTAGTGCCAGCCCTGCAGCACCCGGGTGGTGCCGAATACCAGGCCCAGCGCCAGGGTTGTGATCAGGACCTTGCGTGCGTGTTGCCACTGATACCGCCGGGCAATGAAGTACAACGCCATCAGGCTGAACGCCCCGCTGGCATGGCCACCCGGCCAGCAGCGACCGGGGCCGGCCTTATCGAACAGGCTGAAGTTGGCAAACCACAGGTAGTGCTGCTGCTTGCCGCCATACAGGGTGGTTTCCACCGGACAGTACACGCTGGTGTGGCTTTTGAGGTAATGGACGGCCGTTGCACTCAGAGCGAAAGCGAACAGGAAATACAGACTGTCGCGAGCATGACGGTGCGACCATTCCAGCACTGCGGCCAGGCGTGTTTTACGGGTCAGACGCAGCACGCGGTTATCGGGGCGGCGGTTTAGCAGCCACCAGGCACCCGCCAGCAGCAGCGCAACGATTGCCGCACTGGTGAACAAGCCTGGAATCGCCCGCGCCCATTGATGGGTAATGCGTTCGAACAGCAGGTTGTGTTCGAACACGAAGGTCTGTGTGGCCGGGTCGTAAAACAGATTACTGATGGTCTGGTCCAGGTCGGTAAGGTCGAAGGCCAGGAACGTCAATACGGCCAGTAGCACCGAGATGCTCAGCGAAGGGTGGCGGGCGGGCATGGCTCACTCCTGGAATACGGACAGCTTTTGCCACTGGTCAGCTTTCATCGAACCCAGCAGGTGTGGTTTGCCCTGACCATTGACTGACACCAGCAGCGCTTCGGTGTAATCGCTATCGCGCTCGCCTGGCTGCACGTGGAGTTTGCGCAGCAGGTGGTCGATACAGCCGCTGTGGGTCACCAGCACCATATTGCGATGGCGGGTTTTTTGGGTCATCAGGCTGCCAGCAAACCCGGCGTCGCAGTTCCCGACCCAGCTGGCGGTGGGAATTTCCCGGCCAAAGATGAACGAGGCGGTCTGGCGGGTGCGGGTCAATGGGCTGGCCAGCACCTGGGCATCGGCCAGGCCCAGCTTCTCAAGGCCAATGCCCACACCCTGAGCCACCTGGGTGCCGGCCAGGGTGATGCCGTCGGGCGGACCCAGGCAAGCGTTGCTGGACTGGTCGCAACGCTCGGCATGGCGAATCAGCACGATTACATTGCCTTGCTGCCATTGGGCAAGGGCCCCGGAGTTGACCAGTTGATTATCTTTGCCAAGGTCGGTGACCCGATTGAGGCTCAGGTACCAGCCAGCGGCTGCAGTCATGATCAGCAGTATCGCAAAAGCAACGCAGCGGGCGAGTTTGCGCAACAGGCTGCGGGGCGCGAGCGATGGGGTCAGGGGGGGGTCGAGGGTCAGGGCCACGGGGTGCTCCGCACTGATGATTGTGAGCTGGCGCGGTTGCGCGTCAGCGAGGCTGGCCGCACTTTAAGAATCCGCAGGTACTGGGTCGGTGAAGTGCTTGTGAAAAAAACATCACGTGCCGTCGGCATACTCTTTTTGCAGTATGTACACGCTGCGCATCGACAGCAGCGGGGCGAAATCCAGGCGTTGCAGGATGTGAAAACCTGCTGCGCGAAACTCTTTTTCGATCCGGGCGCCGGGCATAGCAACGTAATCGTCGGCTTCTGGCCCGCGGTCAGGGAAAAAGCGTTGCTGCCAGGCCGACAGGTTGCCGTCGATGCAGACCGAGACAATCACTGTCTCGCGGGTGACGCGATGGAATTCCTGCAGCAGCTCCATTCGCAGCATCGAGTCGCGCACCTGCGCGAACAGATCCATGCAGAAGATGCAGTCAACACAGTTGTCCGGCAGGTCGATGTCCAGCACGGTGGTCTGCAAGGGCATAATGCGCTGTACCAACGCTGGCTCGTGGCTGCTACAGGCCGCGTGGATGGTGTCGGCACTCTGGTCGGCGGCGACGATGATGCGTGAGGTTTTTTCTGCCAGTACCTGCCAGAATCGCCCGGCATCACAGGGTAAATCGAGCACCAGTCCTGGATCGTCAGCCCAGTGCAGAGCCTTGCGCACAAGCTGCTCTTCACGCCACCGCACCAGGCGTGTGGACAGGCTGGTATGCGCAACAGTCAGATGATGGCCGACCGCATGATGGTCAAGGCCTGGTTCAATGCTTGATGGCGTGCTCATGACACTCTCCAGTGGTTCATGAGCACTACATTAGTAAGCCTGACGTTGCACGATGGTCAGGCGCAGGTGAAAAGCGTGTCAGCTTCGCTGCGGTGTGGCCCGCAACAGCAGCATGCCCAGCACGGCCGACAGCCCGGAGCCGATCAGCACGCCAACTTTTACTTCATCGACCAGATGTGGCGCACCGGGGAAGGCCAGGTTGCCGATGAACAGGCTCATGGTGAAACCGATGCCGCACAGCACCGCCACACCATACACCTGCAGCCAGTTGCTACCCTGCGGCAAGACGGCCAGCCCGGCGCGGATCGCCAGCACGGCAGCGAGGAACACGCCGACCTGCTTGCCGACGAATAACCCCAGCGCCACCCCCAGCGGCACCGGGTCGACCAGGTTGTCGGCGCTGATCCCTGCCAGCGATACACCGGCATTGGCAAAGCCGAAGATCGGCACGATGGCGAACGCCACCCAGCCGTGCAGCTTCTCTTCGAGCAGCAATAGCGGCGACTGGCTTTCGTCCTTCTCGCTGCCCAGCGGGATGCACAGTGCCAGCGCTACACCCGCCAGCGTGGCATGCACGCCGGACTTGAGCACGAACACCCACAGCAATACGCCCAGCAGCAGGTAGGGCAGCAGGCGTTTGACCTGCAGGCGGTTCATGATCACCAGCACCGCCAGCGTGGCGAATGCGGCGAGCAGCATGGGGATGTTCAGGCCCGAGCTGTAGAACAGGGCGATGATGGTCACCGCACCCAGGTCATCGAGGATCGCCAGCGCGGCCAGAAAAACTTTCAGCGAAGTCGGCACCCGTTTGCCCAGCAACGACAGCACGCCCAGCGCGAAGGCGATGTCGGTGGCTGCCGGGATCGCCCAGCCACTGAGGGTTTGCGGGTTGCTCCAGTTCACTGCCAGATAAAGCAGTGCCGGTACCAACATGCCGCCAGCCGCGGCAAAGCCGGGCAGGGCGCGTTGCTCCCAGCTCGACAGGCCGCCGGCCAGCACTTCGCGCTTGATCTCCAGGCCGACCATCAGGAAGAACACCGCCATCAAGCCGTCGTTGATCCATAGCTCCAGCGACAAGCCTAGCCAGACGGTATGCAAGGCTGCGAAGTAACGGTCGGCCAGCGGACTGTTGGCGACGATCAGCGCCGCCAGTGCAGCGAGCATCAGGACGATGCCGCCAGCGGCTTCGGAATGCAGAAAATTACGCAGCAGGGCGAGGGCGCGGGGTGATTCCTGGCGCGGAAAGTGAGTCATTGGATTTCCTGTAAATCGTTAAAGCGCGCTTATTGCGCGCCGATAGCAGACAGCTCGATCAGGCAGCAGCGGCTTGGGCCGGGCGCCTGCAGTTCGATTTCCAGCAAGCCGCCGGGGTTGTCGGCGCGCAGGCAGTCATGTTGGCCGAGAATTTCCCAGAGCCCGTCATTGATGCTGATTGCGACTTGTTGCGCGGCACTGAACAGCAACACCACGCTGGCTGAGCTGAACAGCCGTTGCGGCTGGATGACGTCCAGCCAGTGCAGGCGTGCGTTGTAGCGTTGCGGGTGGTAGATCAGGTTGAAGTCGCGAATCGGACCGTCCAGCAAGGTGCTGCTGACCTGGCTGTCACCGCTGAAGGCCAGCGGGTCGGAAACTTTCAGCGGACGGCTGGGTTGGCCGTCGATGGTCAGGCTCATGCCGGCGCCTTGCAGCACGGTGATGATGCGTTGATAGCCAGCAAAAACAGAAAAATCGCCACTGCCTTGCACATCGGCCAGCGACAGGCGCCAGCCAAAGTCATCGAGTGCCTGCCCGGCGTCACGGGCGATTTCCATCGTTGTACCGCCGCCGTTCTTCCAGGGGGCGCTGGGGTAATCCTTGGCGTGGAGCAGGGTGGTACGGGGCATGGGGCGGACGTCCTTGAGGCATGCAGGGCGATGGCCATGATAGCAGTTGTCGATACAACCGCACCGCGTCACTTGCGATCGGCAATCACCCCGATCAGCACCAGCACCACCAGCAGCACCGGCGCCAGGCTGTAGTTATTGAACTGGCTGAGTCCCTTGACCACCCAGGGGGTGGCGTAGATCAGCGCCGCACCGCTGCCGATGGTGCAGGCCAGGGCGATCAATGGCACACGAATGGCGCTGCTCATGCTGCCGACCCGTTGCTCGACCCAGCCTTTGATATCTGCACCGAACAGCACCAGCAGGCAGCCCACCAGGGCCAGGGCGATTTCCGAAAGATTGCTGCGGCTCCAGCGCGAAACAGTGGCGAGCAGATCGAGTACGAGGTCCATGCAGGTTCCTTAGATCAGAAAGTATTGCAACAGGTCGTTGAGGAACAACTGGCCCTTGGGCGTGGCCGCCAGACGCTGCGGATCGGCCTGCAACAGGCCGCGTTGTTCGGCCTGCTCACGGCCAAGGGCCAGTGAATCGGGGCTTAGACCGGTTCTTTCACGAAATAATGCAGCGTCCACGCCATTTGTCAGGCGCAAGGCGTTCATCAGAAACTCAAAGGGCAGCTCATCGAGCGGCAACAGCTTGCTGCCGGCCTGGAATGGCTTGGCCGGGTTGAGGTAATCCTTGGGCAGGCGGGTCTTCCAGGTGCGTTCAATGCGCCCGTCCGGGTGGCTGAGCTTGCCGTGGGCACCGGCGCCGATGCCGATGAAGTCACCGAAGCTCCAGTAGTTGAGGTTGTGGCGCGCCTCTTTGCCGGCCTGGGCATAGGCCGAGACTTCGTACTGTGCATAGCCATGTTCAGCCAGCAATTGCTGGCCGGCTTCCTGAATATCCCAGAGGATATCGTCTTCGGGCAGCAACGGCGGCTGGTTCCAGAACACCGTATTGGGCTCCAGAGTCAGCTGATACCACGACAGGTGGGTGGGCTGCAGGGCGATGGCCTGACGCAGATCGGCCAGCGCTTCGTCCAGGCTCTGGTCCGGCAAGCCGTGCATCAGGTCGAGATTGAAGTTGTCGAAGCCGGCCTGGCGCGCCATGTCGGCGGCGCGAATCGCCTCATCACCGTTATGAATGCGCCCCAGCGCTTCGAGCTTGTCGGGCTGAAAGCTCTGAATGCCGATCGACAGGCGGTTGATGCCCAGCTTGCGGTAGGCACTGAATTTGGCTTGCTCGAAAGTCCCGGGGTTGGCCTCCAGGGTGATTTCGATATCGCTGGCGAAGCGGATACGTTGCTCGACCCCCACCAGCAGGCGGCCCAATGCTTCAGCGCTGAACAGGCTGGGGGTGCCGCCGCCAAAGAAGATCGAGCGCAGTTCGCGGCCATGCACGTTGGGCAATTCCAGGTCCAGGTCGGCCAGCAAGGCGTCGACGTATTCCTGCTCCGGCAGCACCGGGGTTGAAGCGTGGGAGTTGAAGTCGCAGTACGGGCATTTGCGCACGCACCACGGGATATGAATGTACAGCGACAGCGGCGGCAGTTCGGGCAAGGCGTCGCGCGGGGCTACCGAAGAGAAACCGCCGGCACCGGGGTGCAGCGGTTGTACGTCTGAATCAGTCATTACAGGCCCAGACGCTCGCGCAGCAACACCATGGCACGGGCCCGGTGGCTGAGCTGGTTCTTGTCGGCCGGCGCCAGGTCAGCGCTGGAGCAGTTGCGCTCCGGCACCCAGAACAGCGGGTCATAGCCGAACCCGTGTTCGCCGCTGGCGGCATGCAGGATGCGCCCGTGCCACAAGCCTTCGCAGAGAATCGGCAGCGGGTCGTCGGCGTGCCGTACCAGCGCCAGAACGCAGACAAACTGCGCGCCGCGTTGCTCATCGGGGACGTCTTTCAGAGCGTCGAGCAACTTGGCGTTGTTTGCCGCATCTCCTTGGCCGTCGGCATAGCGCGCCGAGTAGATGCCCGGTGCGCCACCGAGAAAGTCCACCGCCAGGCCGGAATCATCAGCCAAGGCTGGCAGGCCGGAAATCCGCGCCGCGTTGCGCGCCTTGAGGATTGCGTTCTCGACGAACGACAGGCCGGTTTCATCCGGCTCGACCGTGCTGAATTCGCCGATCGAGCGCAGTTGCACGCTGCCGCCAAGCATGGCTTGCAGCTCTTTGAGTTTGCCGCCGTTGTGGCTGGCCAGTACCAGTTGGGTGAAATTCATCATGGGTCCGGAAAGAGTTCCTGGTTGAAACTGAAGCGGTGGGTCACGCCGCCGGTTTCCACCTTGAGGTCGAAGATTCGGGTTTGCTGTTGCGGCACAGGATACTGCGCCACGTAGTAGATCGCGCCGGTTTCACGGATCACCCGGAAGTTGAGCGGCAGGCTGTCGCCGGTCAGTGACTTGAGGCTGCCGCTGACCTGGGCTGCCTGCGGCTGGCCCTGTTTGAGCACCGTCAGGTTGATCACGCCTTGCTGCTTGCTGCGGATCAGTTGCAGTTGCCGGGCGAGCTGCGGTTGCAGGAAGGTCGAGCTGAACGTCGAGTAGTGCACCGTCACATCGCCAAACCGTTGCTGGCGGTCAGCGTCGATACGCTCTGCCGCCAGGGCCGGCAGGGCCATGGCGGTGAACAACAGGCAGGCCAGATGTTTCAACAACCTGTTCATGGGCATGTCCTCGGGGTGCTCAGACCGCGAGCTGATGCTCGCTCAGGCCCGGGCTGCGGACCCGGTAGATTCCAACCTCACCCAACAGATTAGGCCACAGTTTGCTCGCCCACCCGTGGCGGTGCTGGTTATCCACCGCCATGCGATCGAGCACCCGTGCGTCACGCTCACGGCACAGCGCCTCGAAGTCCTTGAAGGTGCAGAAGTGGATGTTCGGCGTGTTGTACCAGGTGTAGGGCATGAAGTCCGACACCGGCATGCGGCCGTTGCGGGCCAGGTACCAACGGCAGCGCCAGTGGCCGAAGTTGGGGAAGGTGATGATGCACTGGCGGCCCACGCGCAGCATTTCGTCGAGGATCTTGTCCGGGTAATGCACGGCCTGCAACGCCTGGGTCATGACCACCACGTCGAAACTGTTACTGGCGAAGTTGCCCAGCCCCTTGTCCAGATCCTGCTCGATGACATTGATGCCGTTGAGCATGCACTGGGCAATGTTGTCGGGGTCTTTTTCCAGGCCGTAGCCGGTGACTTGCTTGTGGTCGCGCAGCCAGGCCAGCAACTCGCCGTCGCCGCAGCCCAGGTCGAGCACGCGGCTGCCAGCGGGAATCCACTCCTGGATGATCTCCAGATCGGCTCTCATGAGGTCCTCACAGCGCAATACGATTCATGTAGTTGCCGAAAGCCTGCACATAGCGCGGGTTCGGGATCAGGAAGGCGTCGTGGCCCTGCGGCGCGTCGATTTCCAGGTAGCTGACGTCCTTGCGCGCCGCCATCAGCGCATCCACCAGTTCCCGCGAGCGGGCCGGCGAGAAGCGCCAGTCGGTGGTGAAGGACATCACGCAGAATTTCGCGGTGGCCGTGGCGAAAGTTTTTGCCAGGTCATCGTTGTGCTGCGCGGCCGGATCGAAATAGTCCAGCGCCTTGGTCATCAGCAGGTAAGTATTGGCGTCGAAGCGCCCGGAAAACTCCTCACCCTGATAACGCAGGTAGCTCTCGACCTGAAACTCCACGTTGTGGAAGTCGTAGTTGAGCTTTTCGTTTTTCAGGCCGCGGCCGAATTTCTCGCCCATCGAATCGTCGGACAGGTAGGTGATATGGCCGACCATCCGGGCCAGCATCAGGCCGCGCTTGGGAATCACGCCATGGCTCTGGAAAGCGCCTTCGTGGAATTCCGGGTCAGTGAGAATCGCCTGGCGCGCCACTTCGTTGAAGGCGATGTTCTGTGCTGACAGTTTGGGCGCCGAGGCAATTGCCAGGCAGTGGCGTACGCGCTCGGGGTAGCTGATGGTCCATTGCAGCGCCTGCATGCCACCCAGACTGCCACCGACTACCGCAGCCCATTGGCTGATGCCCAGGCGGTCTGCCAGACGTGCCTGGCTGTTGACCCAGTCCTCGACGGTGACCACCGGGAAGTTGGCGCCGAACGGGCTGCCGGTCTCCGGGTCAAGGCTGCTCGGCCCGGTGGAGCCGTTGCAGCCACCGAGGTTATTGAGGCTGACCACGAAGAAGCGGTTGGTGTCGATCGGCTTGCCGGGGCCTATGCAGCTGTCCCACCAGCCCGGTTTGCGGTCTTCGCTACTGTGGTAACCGGCGGCGTGGTGATGGCCCGACAGGGCGTGACAGATCAGTACCGCGTTGCTGCCCGCAGCGTTCAACTGACCGTAGGTTTCGTAAATCAGGTCATAGGCTGGCAGGGTACGACCGCAGGCCAGGGCCAGCGGTTCATCAAAGTGCGCCAGTTGCGGTGTGACCAGACCAACAGAATCGGGGGGAAAGACCGTGGGCATCGACCCTGCTCTCGCTGTAAAGAGGCGTAAGTCTAAAGACCCGAGGGGTTGGCAGCAACACAGAACCCTGTAGGAGCGGCCGGGCGGCGATCCGCTTTAGCCGCGAAAATCCATCAGGCGACGCAGTTGCATCGTTTGATCGGGGGCTTTCGCGGCTAAAGCCGCTCCTACGGAGGTTACGCGGTTACATCAGCATGCGCAGTACTTGCGGCATGCCGGTCATCGCCGCCAGATTGTTGATCACCAGCATGTCCAGCAGCTTGATGACCATGAACGCCAGGATCGGCGAGATATCCAGGCCGCCCAGGTTTGGCAGCAGGCGACGAAACGGCGCCAGCACCGGCTCGCAGATCTGGTTGACCAGTTCGGCGCCAGGGTTGTGGCTGCCCGGCGCGACCCAGGACAGGATCACGCTGATGATCAGCGCATAGAAGAAAATGTTCAGGAACAATCCGGTGACACCGATGATTGCCCACACCAGCAGCGACAGGAACGGGCCGGTGGTGCCTGCGGCGAGCAGCAGGGTCAGGGCCATGAGCACCATCTGCACGATGATCGCCAGCACCAGCGACGACATGTCCAGGCCGAACAGGCTCGGGATGATCCGGCGCAGCGGGCGCAGCAGCGGCTGGGTGGCCTTGACCGCAAACTGGCTCAGCGGGTTGTAGAAGTCGGCACGCACCAGTTGCAGCACGAAGCGCAACAGGATCACCAGCAGGTAAAGGCTGCCAAGGGTTTGCAGGATGAAAATTGCAGCGGTGTTCAATCCGATCATTGATCAGCTCCGGTAAGCGCCTGAAAAATTATTGGCCCAGTTGTTCGGCCAGTTCTGCCGAGCGTTTGGCTGCGGCATTGAGGGCCGTCTCGACCAGCGCTTCGAAGCCGCCAGCCTGGAAGGATTTGATTGCAGCTTCGGTGGTGCCGGCCGGCGATGTGACGCGGCGACGCAGTTCGGCGGCATCCACGTCGCTGCCGGTGCTCATCAGCGCAGCGCCCAAGGCGGTCTGCTGGGTGAGCTGGCGGGCGATGTCTTCGGGCAACCCCAGTTTGACGCCGGCGGCGGTCATGGCTTCGATCAGCAGGAAGAAATACGCAGGGCCACTGCCAGACACGGCAGTCACCGCATCGAGTTGCTGTTCTTGTTCAAGCCACAGGGCGACACCGACGGCCGACAGCAGTTGCTCGGCCTGCTGGCGCTGGACATCACTGACCTTGTCGGTGGCATACAGGCCGCTGACGCCCTGGCGCAGCAGGGCCGGGGTGTTGGGCATGCAGCGCACCACCGGTTGCTGTTCGCCCAGCCACTGGTTGAGGCTGGCGCAGGTGATGCCGGCGGCCACCGAAACGATGAGTTGCTCAGGCTTCAGGCTCGGCGCCAAATCCTGGCAGACCGCTTTCATCATTTGCGGCTTGACCGCCAGCAGCACCACATCGGCGCCCGTGACGGCGTCGGCGTTGTCGGCCACCACTGCAATGCCGTGCTCGGCAGCAATCCGGCCACGGGTCTCGGCCCCCGGATCGGCGGCGCGGATGTCGTCGGCTTCAACGCCCTGGGCACGCAGGCCGCCGATCAGGCTGGCGGCCATGTTGCCGGCGCCGATGAAGGCGATACGAGTCTTGCTCATGACAGGTTTCCTTGAGTTCAGAGGTTATGGCTGGCCGTGTGTCTGGCTGTAGTCGCGGGCGCCAAAGAGCGCGGTGCCGATACGCACCCAGGTGGCGCCTTCACTGATGGCGGCCTCCAGGTCATGGCTCATGCCCATTGAAAGGGTGTCCAGTGCTTGCGGCAGTTGTTCTTGCAGGATACGGACTCTGGCAAAGGCTGCATGCTGCGCTGCGACATCGTCGGTCGGTTCCGGAATCGCCATCAGGCCGCGCAACTTCAGTCGTGGCAGGCTGGCAATGGCCGCCGCCAGTTGCGGCAGCTCTTCAGGCGTGCAGCCAGACTTGCTGGCTTCACCGCTGACATTGACCTGGATACAGATATTCAACGGTGCCAGGTGTTCAGGCCGTTGCTCGCTCAGGCGTTGGGCTATTTTCAGGCGGTCCACAGAGTGTACCCAGTCAAAGTGCTCGGCAAGCGAGCGGGTCTTGTTCGACTGAATGGGGCCGATGAAATGCCAGTGCAAGGGCAGGTCGGCCAATTGCTGCTGTTTGCCCAGTGCTTCTTGCAGGTAATTTTCGCCAAAGTGCCGCAGGCCGGCGGCGAAGGCTTCGCGCAAGGCCTCTGCGGGCTTGGTCTTGCTCACTGCCAGCAGGCCGATGCTGTCCGGGTCGCGCCGGGCTGCCTGGGCCGCGACGCGGATTCGTTGTTCGAGCGTTGATATATTCGCTGCTATCGTGGACATTGATTCGGGCCGGCAGAACTGAGGTCTGCGGCATTCTATGTGATTGAGGAGCTGTATGGATATTACCGAACTGCTGGCCTTCAGTGCCAAACAGGGCGCCTCCGATCTGCACCTTTCCGCAGGCTTGCCACCGATGATTCGTGTCGACGGTGACGTGCGGCGGATCAACCTGCCGGCGCTGGATGCCAAGCAGGTCAAGGCGCTGATTTACGACATCATGAACGACAAGCAGCGCCAGGATTATGAAGAACGCCTGGAAACCGACTTTTCTTTCGAAGTCCCCGGCGTGGCGCGCTTTCGGGTCAACGCTTTCAACCAGAACCGTGGCAGTGGCGCGGTGTTTCGCACCATTCCGTCGAAGATCCTGACCCTTGATGACCTCGGCATGGGCGAGAACTTTCGGCGCATCACTGACGTGCCACGCGGGCTGATTCTGGTCACCGGGCCTACCGGCTCAGGCAAGTCGACCACCCTGGCGGCAATGATCGATTACCTCAACAGCAACAAGCATCACCATATCCTGACCATCGAAGACCCGATCGAATTCGTCCACGAGTCCAAGAAGTGCCTGGTCAACCAGCGTGAAGTGCACCGCGACACGCTGGGCTTTTCCGAAGCCTTGCGCTCGGCGCTGCGTGAAGACCCGGACGTGATTCTGGTCGGCGAGATGCGCGACCTTGAAACCATCCGCCTGGCGCTGACGGCGGCTGAAACCGGCCACCTGGTGTTCGGCACCCTGCACACCACCTCGGCGGCCAAGACCATCGACCGGATTGTCGATGTGTTCCCGGCTGCGGAAAAGTCGATGATCCGCTCGATGCTCTCAGAGTCGCTGCACGCGGTGATTTCGCAGGCGTTGTTGAAGAAGGTGGGCGGTGGCCGGGTGGCGGCCCATGAAATCATGATGGGCACGCCGGCAATCCGTAACCTGATTCGTGAAGACAAGGTCGCGCAGATGTATTCCGCGATCCAGACCGGTGGCGCGCTGGGCATGCAGACCCTGGATATGTGCTTGGCCGAGCTGGTCAAGCGTGGCCTGATTACCCGCGACAACGCGCGAGAGAAGGCCAAGGTGCCGGATAACTTCTAATTGTGCAGCCATACCTCAGCAGAAGATCACCCGCCGCCCTGCCGCGCCGCCATTGCAGGACCCCGCAGGAGCCGCTTTAGCGGCGAAGCCTCGGCCAAAGCGAATGCCGCGGGCGCTTCCAGTGAATCTGTCAGCCCTTGGCGATATTCAGCGGGGCTTTCTGCTTGGGCAGGACGCGCTTGGCGACCTTGTAGTTCTTGTCCCAGTAAGGCTTTTTCAGCGTGTCAACGGTTACCGCCTTGCCACGGCGTGGCGCGTGGACAAAGCGATCGTTGCCCAGATAAATGGCAACATGGTTGATGCGTCGGCTCTTGATGTTGAAGAACAGCAAGTCGCCCGGCTTGAGGTCTTTGCGGTCTACCGCCTGGCCATGACCCGAGGCCATGTCCTTGGAGCTGCGCGGCAGGTCGACATTGGTCACATCGGAGAAGGCGTATTTGACCAGCCCGCTGCAATCGAGACCCTTGCCCGGCGTGGTGCCACCCCAGCGATAAGGCGTGCCGACGGTTTCCAGCGCGCGCTTGATTACCGCATTGCCCTGTTTGTTGCTGCCTGCGACAGCGACGGTGTCTGCGGATTTTCTGGAATTTCTGGCCGGCAGCGGGTTCTGAACCGTCGCCTTGCGGTCGTGCACAGCGTTGATGGCTTGCGCACGCGCCTGGGCCTGCGAGGCATCATAAGGCTGGGAAGCATGGCTCTTGGCGGTAAAACCGCTGAAGCCGGCGGGTAAGCGTTGTTCACGATTGGTGGCGTGAACGGCCAGTGGCATAAGGAGACAAATGGTCAGCCATGTCTTGAAAAAAGGACGCATTTGGCAGGGCTCTTAAAGATCAGCGCGCAACTCTATAACAGCTTGAAGACAAAGCCGACCCCATTGGTCGAGCCAATACCCCCTGAACTCTTGCGGATTTATTCAAGGTCTCTTTTGTAGCCAGCAGCAATCCCTTGAGTTACAAGGGGTTGAAGGCATTCTGATGACGCAGGACCATACGTCGGAAGGCACATGAAAAGTCACAAACTTTACACCTATTTTTTTGTATCGATGCGAAGAGGTCGTTCATGAACAACTATCGGGCTAACACGCACAGCAAGGTGCTGGGCTATCTGCTGTGGATTTTCGGCTTTCTGGGTGCGCACCGTTTTTACTACGGCAAGCCGGTGACCGGGACCATCTGGTTCTTCACCCTGGGGTTGTTGGGAGTCGGCTGGCTGATCGACCTGTTCCTGATTCCGTCCATGGACCGCGAAGCCGACCTGCGCTTCACACCGGGGCCGACCGACTACAGCCTGGCGTGGATCCTGCTGACCTTCCTGGGCATCTTCGGCGTACACCGCCTGTATCAGGGCAAATGGATCACCGGGATCATCTACCTGTTTACTGGCGGGCTGTTTCTGGTGGGCGTGCTGTATGACTTCTGGACCATGAACAACCAGATTTCCATCAGGAATGCACAGTTGCAGCGTTGAAAATGCCTCGGTGCTACGTTATCGCGCAGCAAACACCGAATCCCGACCGGCCGGGCGGCGATCCGCTTTAGCCGCAATACCGTTCAGATAGCGCCGCATACCCGGAGGCTTGCCGGAGTGCCGGACCACAACGAAGACGGCGGCACGTTCGCAGCAGATGCTGTGAATGTGCCGGCCTCTTCGCGAGCAAGCTCGCTCCCACAGGGGGCATCTACGGGGTTACATCAAGCGCTGTAGGTGATCCGGCCGTCCACCAGGGTGTAACGCACTGCGCCCGGCAGGCAATGGTCGAAGAACGGGCAGTTTTCGCCTTTGGACAGCCAGGCCTGGCCGGCCAGGGTGCTGGCGGTCGGGTCGAACAGCACCAGGTCTGCGGCGCTACCGGCCTGCAACTGACCGGCCGGCAGGCGCAGTGCCGAGGCCGGGCCGCTGCTGAGGCGAGCGATCAGGGTGGGCAGGTCAAGCAGGCCGTCCTCTACCAGGGTCATGGCCAGCGGCAAGAGCAGTTCGACGCTGCTGATACCAGGTTCGGTCGCGCCGAACGGTGCCAGCTTGGCATCGCGCTCGTGGGGCTGGTGATGGCTGGAAATCGCCTGGATCACTCCCGACTTCACGGCTGCACGCAGACCGTCACGGTCAGCGCGGGTGCGCAGTGGCGGCTGCACGTGATACAGGCTGGAAAAGTCGATCAGCGCCTCGTCAGTCAGGATCAACTGATACAGCGCCACATCAGCCGTCACCGGCAGGCCGCGAGCCTGGGCGTCAGCGATCATTGCGGCGCCACGGGCGCTGGTCAACTGGCTGAAGTGCGCGCGTACGCCGCTTTGCTCGACCAGCAGCAGGTCGCGGGCCAGGGCCACGGTTTCAGCGGTTTCCGGAATGCCCACCAGACCAAGGAAGCTGGCAGTCGGGCCTTCGTGGGCCAGGCCGCCGGCGGCCAGGTCGTGATCCTGAGAATTGAAAATCACCGTCAGGTCGAAGGTTGCCGCGTACTCCAGCGCCCGGCACAGGGTGCGGGTGTTGCCGAAGGTCTTCAGACCATTGGTAAAGGCCACGCAACCGGCGTCGCGCAGGGCGACCAGTTCGGCCAGTTGCTCGCCTTCCAGACCCTTGCTCAGGGCGCCGATCGGGTACACCTTGCTGAAGCCGGCCTCGCGGGCACGGTCGAGAATCAGCTCGGCGACTGCCGAGGTGTCCAGGACCGGTTTGGTCCGTGGCGGGCAGCACAGGCTGGTCACGCCGCCCGCGGTGGCCGCACGGGTTTCGCTGGCGATGGTGCCTTTGCGGCTGTAGCCGGGCTCGCGCAACGAGACGTTGAGGTCGACCAGTCCGGGCGCGGCGACCAGGCCTTGGGCGTCGATGCGCTGGGCCGGCTCGAAACCTGCCGGTGCGGCGCCAATGGCTAACAGTTTGCCTGCTTCGATGTGCAGGTCGGTGACCTGATCCAGCCCGCTGACCGGGTCGATGACGCGAGCGCCGAGAATGCTGAGCTTCACAGGGCGTGCTCCTGCTCGAATTGACGTTGGGCGTTTTGCCCGCTCATGGCCATGGACAGGACCGCCATGCGCACCGCAATGCCATAGGTGACCTGGTTGAGAATCACCGAGTGCGCGCCGTCGGCGACGGCTGATTCGATCTCTACGCCGCGGTTGATCGGGCCGGGGTGCATGACGATGGCGTCAGGCTTGGCACCGGCCAGACGTGCGGTGGTCAGGCCGAACAGGCGGTAGAACTCACCCTCGCTGGGCAGCAGGCCGCCCTGCATGCGTTCACGTTGCAGGCGCAGCATGATCACCACGTCGACATCCTTCAGGCCGGCCGCCAGGTCGGTGTAAACCTTGACCCCGTACTGTTCGATGCCGACCGGCAGCAGGGTCTTGGGCGCGATCACGCGGATATCCGGGCAACCCAGCGCCTTGAGCGCCAGCATGTTCGAGCGTGCCACCCGCGAGTGCAGGATGTCGCCGACGATGGCCACCGAAAGGTTTTCGAAGCCGCCTTTGTGGCGGCGGATGGTCAGCATGTCGAGCATGCCCTGGGTCGGGTGCGCGTGGCGCCCGTCGCCGCCGTTGATGATCGCCACTTCAGGGCAGACGTGTTCGGCGATGAAGTGCGCCGCGCCGGAGTCGGCATGGCGTACCACGAACATGTCGGCAGCCATCGCTTCAAGGTTGCGCAGGGTGTCGAACAGCGTCTCGCCCTTGCTGGTCGATGAGGTCGAGACGTTGAGGCTGATCACGTCGGCCGACAGGCGCTGGGCCGCCAGTTCGAAGGTGGTGCGGGTGCGGGTCGAGTTCTCGAAGAACACGTTGCAGACGGTCTTGCCGCGCAGCAGCGGCACCTTCTTGACCGCTCGGGCGCCCACTTCCAGAAAGGAGTCGGCAGTGTCGAGAATTTCCGTGAGCAGTTCGCGGGGCAGGCCATCCAGGGACAGGAAGTGGCGCAGCTGGCCCTGGTGATTGAGCTGCAGCGGGCGCTTGGCGTCGAGAGGCGTCATCGCAATGGACTCTTAAAGGGCTGAGGCAGGGGAGAGGTCTTGGAGTTCGAGCGCCAGCGGCTCAGGGCCGCTCAGCTTGACCCGTTCGTCAGGCGCCAGCGACAGCGTGGCACCGACCACGTCGGGGCTGATCGGCAGCTCGCCGGCATCCAGGTCCAGCAGGCAGACCAGCGTAACGCTGGCCGGGCGGCCGTAATCGAACAGTTCATTGAGGGCGGCGCGCACCGTCCGGCCACTCATGAGCACATCGTCGATCAGTACCAGATGCTGGCCTTCGATTTCGAACGGCAGCTCTGAAGGCTGGACTTGAGGGTGCAGGCCGTTCTGGCTGAAATCGTCGCGGTAGAAAGACACATCCAGGGTGCCGAGCGGCGCCGGGTTATCGAGCGCCTTGAGCAGCGCCTGGGCCACCCAGATACCGCCGGTGCGGATGCCGATAAAGCGTGGTTCGCTGATTGCGCGCTTGTTCAGGTGGGTCGTCAGGTCGGTGGCCATCTGACGGATCAGTTCGGCGGGGTTGGGCAAACTCATGCTGGCTCCTTCAGAAGCTCGGCAGTGCCATCGGTGGCACCGCTCAAGCGCAAATTTGAAATCCTCGGGGCATCTGACTGAGGGTTATCGAAGTGTTGCAACGGCCTGGGGTCACCCATTGAGCAACTCGGGATTGTCGTCCAGCCAGCCTTGCAGCAGCAGGGCGGCAGCAATGGCATCCACCGGGTTGTCGCGATAACTGCCGCGCTGACCGCCGCGGGCCATGCGTTCGCCCTTGGCCTCGAAGGTGGTCAGGCGTTCGTCATGGGTAAAGGCCGGTACATTGAAGCGACCGTTGAGCTGGCGGGAGAACTTTTCGGCGCGGGCGCTCATGTCGCTGGGCGTGCCGTCCATGTTCAAGGGCAGGCCGACCACCACGGCATCGGGCTTCCATTCATTGAACAGGGCCTGGACCTTGTTCCAGTCCGGCACGCCATTCTGGGCCTTGAGGGTGCAGAGTTCACGCGCCTGGCCGGTCACTGCCTGGCCAACCGCCACGCCAATCTGCCGGGTGCCGTAGTCAAAGCCCAGGATCAGGCGTATCGCAGCCATCAGGCGTGACCTGCCTGAGTGGAAAGCAGACTCAGATTGACCCCCAGGCGCGCGGCAGCGGCATGCAGGCGCTGATCACTGTCGACCTCGAACAGGATGGCCGGGTCGAACGGGCAGGTCAGCCAGGCGTTGGTGGCCAGTTCTGCGTCCAGTTGGCCGGCGTCCCAGCCGGCGTAACCGAGGGCGATCAGGCTGTGCTCGGGACCGCTGCCGTCCGCAATGGCAAACAGTACGTCCTGAGAGGTCGACAGCGACAGACCTTCAAGTTCGACCGTGGCCTGGAAAACCGGACCGGTGGGGTGCAGGACAAAGCCGCGATCAGTCTGCACCGGGCCGCCGGAGTGAATCTGGATATGCTGGCAGCGTGCCGGGGCGAGCTGCTCCGGGCGCAATTGCTCAAGCACATCGGCCAGGGTCAGTGCCTGCGGTCGATTGATCACCAGGCCCATGGCGCCATTGGCGTTGTGCTCGACAATATAGGTCAAGGTCTGGGCGAAATTCGGATCGTCCATATGCGGCATGGCGATCAGGAATTGGTGCTTGAGGTAGCTCGGAGCGAGGTTTTTCATAAGGTGTAGTTTGGCTCTGCCGGGGGAGCCTGACAACCGTGCGTGGGGCTTTGCCCAGCAAAATGTTGTCAGGCTATGGCTTTTGTGGTGCGGGTCTCAGAGCGCAGCTTAGTTGCTGGACAGACGGTCGCCCTTGGCAAATTTCCAGGTGCGGATGATCTCAAGCCGGTCGATGTCGGCAAGATCGCCGGTGAACGGCGCAAAAGGCGCCGCCAGGCGCACGATACGCTGCGCGGCCTGATCCAGCAGTGGTTGCCCGGACGACTCCAGCACCAGCACTTCATACAGCGAACCATCGCGGTTGATCGACACCAGCAGGCGCAGGCTGCCGTAGATCTGCTGACGGCGCGCCTCGTCGGGGTAGTTCAGATTACCGACCCGCTCGACCTTCTTGCGCCAGTCGTCCTTGTACCAGGCACCCTTGTCGCGCATGGTCGAGGCCGCGTTGAGGCGGTGAATCTTCGGCCGCTTGGCGTAACGCTGTTGTTCGGCAGACAGTTCGGCTTCCAGGCTGGCGATTTCATTGCTCAGTTGCGCGCTGTCGAAGGTCGGGGCGGCTTTGAGCTGTGGGTCCGGCTTGACCTCTTCGCGCTTGGCGACGGTTTTTTCCTGAACCTGGGCACGGGTGGCCACGGCCGCCTTGGGCGCGTCCTGTTTTTCCACCGGCTTGCTAGCCGGAGGCGGCGTCACCCGGTTGATCTCGGTGTCCTGAAATGGCGCCAGCTCGGTAGTCTTGAGCGTTTCGGCATGATCCAGCGTGCCGCTGCCTTCCTGGTTGTCCTGGGCCAGAAAGTCCGCGTTGGCGGGCTTTTTCTCACTTTTGAAGGTCGCCAGGGTGATCTCCAGGGTCTGGGAGATCTGCTCGGGCTTCACATAGGTAAAACCCACCCCGAGAATCAGCGCCAGGTGCACCAGTGCGGCGATCAGCAGGGTAAAGCCCAGGCGGTCACGGGCACGCACACCGGTGGTGGCGTGGTCGAGTACCAGCGGGTTGTAGGCCATTGCTGTCATTGAAGATTGGGCTGCCATGGGGTCCGGACGGGGTTCGCAAGACGCGCATCATAACAAGTCAGCAGCGCCAGGCGACAGGCTACAGACGGCAAGACAATGGTTTGCCGCCTGTGCCTGGCAGGCTCAGCGCGCCTTGAGCTTGCTCTCGATGGCATCCATCAGCAGGCTGCCGATATTGGTGCCGAAAGCATTGTCGATTTCGCGGATGCAGGTCGGGCTGGTGACGTTGATTTCGGTCAGGTGCTCGCCGATCACGTCCAGGCCGACGAACAGCAGGCCTTTTTCACGCAGGGTCGGGCCGACCTGGGCGGCGATCCAGCGGTCGCGTTCGGTCAGCGGCCGGGCTTCGCCGCGTCCGCCGGCAGCCAGGTTGCCACGGGTTTCACCGGCGGCCGGGATGCGCGCCAGGCAGTACGGCACCGGCTCGCCGTCGACCATCAGGATGCGCTTGTCGCCATCCTTGATTGCCGGCAGGTAACCCTGGGCCATGATCTGCTGGGTGCCGTTGGCGGTCAGGGTTTCGAGAATCACCGACAGGTTGGGGTCGCCGGCCCGGTGACGGAAGATCGAGGTGCCACCCATGCCGTCCAGCGGCTTGAGGATGGTGTCGCCCTGTTGCTCGGTGAAGGCGCGCAGGATGTCCGGGCGGCGGCTGACCAGGGTCGGCGGCGTGCACTGCGGGAACAGCGTGGCGAACAGTTTCTCGTTGCAGTCACGCAGGCTTTGCGGCTTGTTGACCACCAGCACGCCAGCACGCTCGGCTTGTTCGAGCAGGTAGGTGGAGTAGACAAACTCCATGTCGAACGGCGGATCCTTGCGCATCAGGATCACGTCCAGGTCGTCCAGGCCGTTGTCTTGTTCGGCGCCGAATTCGAACCATTTTTCCGGGTTGGCGAATACCGTCAGCGGTTTCATCCGCGCGCGGGCCTGGCCCGAGTTCTGGTAGAGGTCCTGCTGCTCCATGTAGAACAGCGACCAGCCGCGTTCCTGGGCGGCAAGCAGCATGGCCAGCGAGCTGTCCTTCTTGTAGGAGATGCCCTCAATAGGGTCCATGACAATCCCCAAGCGAACGCTCATGGGCAAAATCCTCTGATCGGTGATGGCGCTGGGCCGGAACAGGCGTCAGGTTGGCGCTCGCCGTGCTCCGGGTCAAGGGGCAACTGGCTGGCGTTTATGGATTGCAGCGGGAGAGTGTGCTAAAAAGTCACGGCATCCGGCCAGGCGGTTATACGCCAGACTCCGGTGCCGTGCAGACCACGCAAACATTCGCCGCGGCGACGGAACAGCACACATGGAACAGCACGCCCCAGCCTTGAAGGTCATGGTCATCGATGACTCGCGGACCATTCGCCGCACCGCTGAAACCATCCTGAAGAACGCCGGTTGTGAGGTCATCACGGCCGTCGACGGGTTCGATGCCTTGGCCCGGATCGTCGATCATCACCCGCGAATCATCTTCGTCGATATCATGATGCCGCGTCTGGATGGCTATCAGACCTGCGCGCTGGTCAAGAACAACCGGGCGTTCAAGTCCACGCCGGTGATCATGCTGTCGTCGCGTGACGGGCTGTTCGACAAGGCCAAGGGCCGCATCGTCGGCTCAGATCAGTTTCTGACCAAGCCTTTCAGCCCGGAAGAACTGCTCAGCGCAATCAAGGCCCATGTGCCTGGCTTCGTTGCCGTTGAACAACATGTACCGTGAGGCCGGCAGGCACCATGCCGGCTACCACCATTTGGGGAATACCATGGCTCGAATATTGATCGTCGATGATTCGCCGACTGAAATGTACAAATTCACCAGCATCCTGGAAAAACACGGCCATCAAGTGTTCAAGGCCGAGAACGGCGCCGATGGCGTGGCCCTGGCGCGCCAGGAAAAACCCGACGCGGTGTTGATGGACATCGTCATGCCCGGCCTCAATGGCTTTCAGGCCACGCGCCAGTTGAGCAAGGACGACAGCACCCGGCATATTCCGGTGATCATGATCACCACCAAGGATCAGGAAACCGACAAGGTCTGGGGCACCCGCCAGGGGGCGCGCGATTACCTGACCAAGCCGGTGACCGAAGAAACCCTGATCAACACCCTCAACGCGGTACTGGCCGGCTAAGCCGCCGGAGCGCCGATGCCCGGGTCGCGTACCGCTTTCGAACTGTTGTTCGACATCGACCAGCGTTGTCGCTCTCTGGCGGCGGGCCTGCCGTCGCAGGAGACCCGTGGCCAGGACTGGAGCGGTATCGGTTTTCGCCTGGGCGAGCAGTTGTTTGTCGCGCCGATGGGCGAGATCAGCGAAATTCTCAACGAGCCCCGCGTGGCAGCGATGCCGGGGGTCAAGCCTTGGGTGCTGGGGCTGGCCAACCTGCGCGGGCGACTGTTGCCGGTGATGGACCTGAGCCGCTATTTCGGCCAGGGCCATGCGCCGTTGCGGCGTCAGCGCCGGGTGCTGGTGGTCGAGCATCAGGAGGTGTTTGCCGGGTTGCTGGTCGATGAAGTGCTGGGTATGCAGCATTTTGAGCCCGAAGACTTGCGCGCTGACGCGGCGCAGCCATTCGGGCCACGCATGGCGCCGTTCGTTCGTGGCCAGTTCCAGAGCACAGCGGTATGGCGAGTGTTCAGCACCCTGGCGCTGGCGCAGTCGGCGGATTTCATGGATGTTGCGATATAGACGTTCTCAACAGCCGGGCGGGAGCCTGATTAATGACTGATACAGGCAAGTCCGAAGAAGGGTTGCGCAGCCGTCGGCAGATCGTGGTGTTGTTCATCGTGCTGATCGTGCTGATCGTGGTGCTGTTCGCCAACTTCGCCTATCTCAACACCCAGTCGAACTATGACAAGCAGTACATCGGCCATGCCGGTGAGCTGCGTGTGCTGTCCCAGCGGATTGCCAAGAACGCCACCGAGTCGGCGGCCGGCAAGGCGCAGGCGTTCAAGCTGCTCACCGATGCGCGTAACGATTTCGACCAGCGCTGGAGCTTCCTGAAAAACGGCGACCCGGCCACCGGCCTGCCTGCGGCGCCATCCGGGGTGCATAAAGAGTTGCGTGCTGTGCAGAGCGACTGGGAAGCGCTGCGCAAAAGCACAGACGTGATCCTGGCCAACGAGCAGACCGTGCTGTCGCTGCATCAAGTGGCGGCGACCCTGGCCGAGACCATTCCGCAATTGCAGACCGAGTACGAAAAGGTCGTCGAGATTCTGCTGCAGAGCAAGGCGCCGTCCAGCCAAGTGGTGTTGGCCCAGCGCCAGGCGTTGCTTGCCGAGCGGATCCTCGGCTCGGTCAATACGGTGCTGGCCGGCGACGAAACCACGGTGCAGGCCGCCGATGCCTTTGGCCGTGATGCCAGCCAGTTTGGCCGGGTGCTCAATGGCATGCTCGAAGGCAATACCGGGATGAGCATCAGCCGCGTCCAGGATCCGGATGCGCGGGCGCGGCTGGCCGAAATTGCCGAGTTGTTCGAGTTCGTTTCCGGTTCGGTGGATGAAATCCTCGAAACCTCGCCGGAGCTGTTTCAGGTGCGCGAAGCTGCCGGCAAAATCTTCATCACCTCTCAGACCCTGCTCGATCAGGCTTCGGCGCTGACCACCAGCCTGGAGCGGCTGACCGGCCAGCGCACGATGAATTCGGTGGGCGGTTATCTACTTGGCCTGCTGGCGGTGATGTCGGTGTTGCTGATCGGCCTGGTCATGGTCCGCGAGACCAACCGCCAGTTGCACGAAACGGCGCAGAAGAGCGAGCGCAACCAGGCGGCGATCATGCGCCTGCTCGATGAGATCGAAGACCTTGCCGATGGTGACCTGACCGTCGCGGCATCGGTGACTGAAGACTTCACCGGAGCCATCGCTGACTCGATCAATTTCTCCATCGACCAGTTGCGTGAACTGGTGGCGACCATCAACTTCACCGCCCAGCAGGTCGCTGCCGCCGTGCAGGAAACCCAGACCACCGCCATGCAACTGGCCGGCGCCTCGCAGCATCAGGCCTTGCAGATCAGCGCGGCCTCGGCGGCGATCAACGACATGGCGCAATCGATCGACCAGGTGTCGACCAACGCCTCCGAGTCTTCGACGGTCGCCGCCCGCTCGGTGGCTATCGCCAACAAGGGCAATGAGGTGGTACACAACACCATCCATGGCATGGACAACATTCGCGAGCAGATTCAGGACACCTCCAAGCGCATCAAGCGTCTGGGCGAGTCATCTCAGGAAATTGGCGATATTGTCAGTCTGATCGACGACATTTCCGACCAGACCAACGTACTGGCCCTCAACGCGGCGATCCAGGCGTCGATGGCCGGTGATGCCGGGCGCGGCTTTGCCGTGGTGGCCGACGAAGTACAGCGGCTGGCCGAGCGCTCGTCATCCGCGACCAAACAGATCGAAAGTCTGGTGCGGGCGATCCAGAACGACACCAACGAAGCGGTCATCTCGATGGAGCAGACCACCAGTGAGGTGGTGCGCGGTGCGCGTCTGGCGCAGGACGCCGGGGTCGCCCTGGAAGAAATCGAAGGCGTATCGCGGGTGCTGGCCGAGCTGATCGAAAGTATCACCGACGCCGCCCAGCAACAGGCGGTTTCCGCCGGGCAGATCTCCCAGACCATGACCGTGATCCAGCAAATCACCTCGCAGACCACCTCCGGGACGGCAGCCACTGCCGAAAGCATCGGCAACCTGGCGAAGCTGGCCAGTGCCATGCGGCGTTCGGTGTCCGGGTTTACCTTGCCTGCCTCCAGAGATCACGGATGACGCGGTTCACCTTCATGCCCGACAGCCAGAGCCACGCGCGCCATGCCTGACCGCCACGACTATGTCGCCCTTGAGTGGGTCAAAGGCAGCATCGCCGAAACCCTCGCGCAGGCCCGTCAGGCGCTGGACGGCTATATCGCCAGCCCTGATAAGGGCGCGGCCCTGGATGAGTGCCTGAACGGCCTGCATCAGGTCTATGGCTGCCTGCAGATGATCGAGTTCTATGGCGCGGCGCTGCTCGCCGAAGAAATCGAAAAGCTGGCGCTGGCCCTGCGTGGGCAACGGCTGGCCAATCAGCCTGAAGCCTTGCAACTGCTCAGTCAGGCCATGAACCAGTTGCCGATCTATCTGGAGCGTATTCACACCGCGCGGCGCGATCTGCCGCTGGTGATCCTGCCGTTGCTCAACGACCTGCGCAGTGTCCGTGGCGAAAGCCTGCTGTCGGAAACCAGCCTGTTTGCGCCCTTGCTCGATGACACCGGCCCGCTCGACGCCCAGACCCTGGCCCAGCGCGATTTTCCTGGCCTGGCGCAACTGCTGCGCACCTGGCGGCAAAGCCTGCAGGATGCCCTGAGCGGGTTGATCCGCGAGCAGGATGTGCCGTCGCAGTTGCAACACCTGACTGAAGTGTTCGCCCATCTCGAACGGCTGTGCGAAGGCGCCCCGCTCGAAGCGTTATGGCGCATCACCTCGGCGCTGGTCGACAGCATGGCGGCTGGCAGTTTTACCAACAGCCCTGCGCTGCGCAGCCTGTTCCGGGATGCCGACCACGAGCTTGAACGGCTGATCGAGCAGGGCGTGTCAGCGATCAACCAGCCCGCGCCGGACGAGTTGCTCAAGAGCCTGCTGTTCTATATCGCCAAATCCGACAGCCAGTCAGCGAAAGTGCTGGCGCTCAGAGAACAGTACGCGCTGGACGATGCATTGCCTGCCAGCCACATCGTGTTCGAAGAGCGGGCGCGGATGACGGCGCCGGATCGCGACGCCATGCGCAGCGTAATCCTGGCGGTGTGCGAAGGCCTGGTGCGGGCCAAGGAACGGCTGGACGTGTTCGTGCGCGGTGACCGCCAGCGGGTCAGCGAACTCAACGCACTGTTGCCGTCGTTGCGGCAGATTGCCGATACCCTGGCGGTATTGGGCTTCGGCCAGCCGCGCAAGGTCATCATCGACCAGGCCAGCGTGGTGCAGGGCATGGCCCAGGGGCAGCGTGAGCCCAGCGACGCGACCCTGATGGATGTGGCCGGCGCGCTGCTTTACGTCGAGTCGACCCTGGCCGGCATGGTCGGCGGCAGCGCTGAAACCCGCCGTGAAGAGAGCCATCTGCCGACCACTGATCTGACCCGCATTCATCAACTGGTGATTCGCGAAGCTCTGGTGGTCTTGCAACAGGCCAGAGACGTCTTGCTCGACGCGCTGGATGGCGAGTGGTCGCCAGCGCGCCTGCTGCCTCTGCATGAGCATCTCTGGCAGGTGCGCGGGGCCTTGGCGATGATCCCGCTGGCCACCGCCGCCGGCCTGCTGACAGCCTGCAGCGACTATGTTCGCGAGCAGTTGTCGGCTGCCGACAGCGCGCCGCCCGCCGCGCAGCTTGACGACCTGGCCGATGCGCTCAGTGCCATCGAGTATTACCTTGAGCGCATGGTCGAAGACCACGATGCCCCCGGTGACCGCTTGCTGGCGATGGCCGAGGCCAGCCTGGCACGGTTGGGTTACGTGGCTGCGCCGCTGGTGGAGGCGCTCGAAGAGCCGGTCCTGGCTGCGGGCGCAGCAAGCCCGGAGCTTGCCCGGGTGCTGGCGCGACCATTGGCGGCGGTCAACCCGCCCGGTCGCGACATGCCGGCCAGCCTGTTGCCACCGCCGCTCAACGAACAGGCGGTAGACGATGAGCTGCGCGAGGTCTTCATCGAGGAAGCCGAAGAAGTCCTGGCCGCTCTGCAAGAGCAGTTGCCGCGCTGGCTGGTTGCCCTGGCCACGCCGGGGGTGGCCAGCAACCAGACGTTGGCCGACATTCGCCGCGCGTTCCACACCCTCAAGGGCAGTGGTCGCATGGTCCGTGCGCTGGTGATCAGTGAGCTGGCCTGGTCGGTGGAAAACCTGCTCAACCGCATCCTTGAAGACAGCGTGGTCGCTGACCAACAGGTGCGTCAGTTGCTGGCTGGGGTGCAGGCGTTACTGCCTGAGCTGCTCCGCGATTTCGCCAGTAATGCCCAGCGTCAGCGCGAAGACGCCGACCGCCTGGCCGCTCAGGCCAAGGTGCTGGCTGATGGCAAGCCGGATGATGAACCCGACACCCAATTGCTGGAGATCTTCCGCCAGGAAGCCCAGGGGCATTTGCAGACCATCGACCGTTTTCTCGATAGCGCCTCACGCAATGACTCCTCCGCGATTGGTGATGACCTGCACCGTGCGCTGCACACCCTCAAAGGCAGTGCCTACATGGCCGGTGTGCTGCCGATTGCCGAACTGGCCAAGGCACTGGACGAGTTGATACGCGAGTTCAAGGCCAACCTGATCGCCATTGAAACACCGGAATTGAAGCTGCTACGCGCCGCCGAGCCGCTGTTCTACAAAGGCCTTGAGCAATTGGGCAGCCAGCCGCTGGCGCCCATTGAAGGGGCCGCTGAGGTGATCGAGGCGGCGCACTCGCTGCTGCAGCAACGCCTTGCGGCGGCCCTGCAAGACACCGATGACGGCAGTGCCGAGCGCCTCAACCCCAAGGCGATCACCACCTTTCTGCATCAGGGCATGGATATTGTGCTCGACGCCGAGGGCCTGTTGCAGCGCTGGCGCGAGCATCCGGGCCAGCGTCAGGAACTGACCACCCTGCTTGATGAGTTGACCAGCCTGGGGCACAGCGCGCACCTGGCCGAATTGCCGCAGGTCGATGAACTGTGCGAGGCCTTGCTGGACCTGTACGGCGCGGTTGAAGAAAGCAGCCTGGCAGTCAGTGAGCGGTTTTTCCATGAGGCTGAACAGGCCCATGAAGCACTGATCGACATGCTCGACCAATTGGCCGCCGGCCAGGACGTGCAGCCGCGCGCCGATCGCATCGAGGCCTTGCATGCGCTGCTCGACGAAGCACTGGAGCCTGGCGCCGCCGGACTGGTTTCCAGCGCTGGCCAGCGGGTCATCGAGCTGGGCGCCGCCACCGACCAGCTTGCCGAAGAGGGCGGCCAGGACGACGAAATTGTCGCGATATTTCTGGAGGAAGCCGCCGATATCCTCGACAGCGCTGGCGAGGCATTGCAGCGCTGGCTGACGGCTCCGGACAATTCGGCGCCACTGCCGTCGCTGCAACGTGATCTGCATACCCTCAAGGGCGGCGCGCGAATGGCCGCTATCAGCCCGGTGAGCAATCTGGGGCATGAGCTGGAGGCGTTGTACGCCGGGCTGATCGAGCGGCGTTACGGCTATTCACCGGAACTGGCCGAGTTGCTGCTGGCCAGCCACGACCATCTGGCCCTGATGCTGGAGCAACTGCGCCACCGCGAAACCCTGGACGACCCGGCAGCGCTGATCGCGGCCATCGAGGCGCTGCGCCGCGCCAGTGGCCGCGACCCTGATGCCGGGCTGGCGCTTGCCACTGAACCGGCCGCCGACGGCCCCGAGCGTGATCCTGAACTGCGCGCCGTGTTTCTCCAGGAGGGCCTGGATATTCTCGACAGCGCCGGTGCCGCCCTGGCGCGCTGGCAGGCTGACCCGCATAACCTGCTGGAAGTCGAGACGCTGCTGCGCGACCTGCACACCCTCAAGGGCGGTGCACGGATGGTCGAGATCAAGCCGATCAGCGATCTGGCCCATGAGATCGAATCGCTCTACGAAGCGGTGTCTGCCGGGCTCCGCCAGCCCGGCCCGGTGTTGCTGGAGCTGTTGCAGCGCGGCCATGACCTGTTGGCCGACATGCTCGATGCGGTGCGCGCCGAACAACCGCTGCCCGATGCCGTTCGACTGATCGATAACATTCGCCAGCTCGATGTGCTGGAGCCGGTCGTCGTGGCGCCGCCGGTGCCAGCCGCTGGCGCCGAGAGCGAAGTCGAGCGAGCCGGGCCGGAAATGGTCAAGGTGGCCGCAGAAGACCTGGAACAACTGGTCAACCTGGCCGGCGAGACGTCGATTTTTCGTGGCCGTATCGAACAACAGATTCTCGACACCAGGGCCACCCTGGTAGAAGTTGAAACCACTCTGGAGCGTATGCGCGACCAGCTGCGTCGCCTCGAAACCGAAACCCAGGGGAGTATTCTCAGCCGTGAGCAGAGCCACGCCGAATGGCGTGGCTACGAAGATTTCGACCCGCTTGAAATGGACCGCCATTCGCAGCTCCAGCAGTTGTCCCGGGCACTGACCGAGTCGGCCTCGGACTTGCTGGACCTCAAAGAGACCCTCGACCAGCGCAACCGCTATGCCGAGACGCTGCTGGCCAAGCAGGCACGGGTCAACACCGAGTTGCAGGAGGGCCTGATGCGCACCCGCATGGTGCCGTTCGAGCGCCTGGTGCCGCGCTTGCGCCGGGTGGTGCGCCAAGTGGCGGGCGAACTGAACAAGCAGGTGCAATTCGACGTCGGCAATGCTGAAGGTGATATGGACCGCAGCGTGCTGGAGCGCATGGTCGCGCCGCTGGAGCACATGCTGCGCAATGCGGTGGACCATGGCCTGGAAAGCACCGAGCGACGCATCGCGGCGGGCAAACCGGAGCAGGGCCATATTCGTCTCGACCTGCGGCATGAGGGCGGCGATATCGTTATCGAGCTGAGCGACGATGGTCTGGGTGTCGACCTGGCTGCGGTACGGCGCAAGGCGATCAAGCGTGGGCTGATCCAGCCCGATGCGGTGCTGGCTGACCATGAAGTGCTGTCGTTCATTCTTGAGGCCGGGTTCTCGACTGCCGAAGTCATCACCCAGATTTCCGGGCGCGGCGTGGGCATGGACGTGGTGCATGCCGAGGTCAAGCAACTGGGCGGCTCGATGAGCATCGACTCGGTGCCGGGCCAGGGCACACACTTTCGGATTCGCCTGCCATTCTCGGTGTCGGTCAACCGGGCCTTGATGGTGCAGTGCGGTGATGAGCTGTACGCCTTGCCGCTCAATACCGTTGAGGGCCTGGTCAGGGTAATGCCCGGCGAGTTGCTTGAGCATTACCAGAGCCAGCCGCCGCGTTACCGGTATGGCGGGCATACCTACGACCTGCGCTATCTGGGCGAACTGCTGGGCATTGGCCGGCCGCGCCTGCACGAGCAAATGCAGCCGGTGCCGGTGCTGCTGGTGCATCAGCAGGATCAATGGGTGGCGGTGCAGGTCGATGCGCTGGCGGGGTCCCGGGAAATCGTGGTCAAGAGCCTCGGCCCGCAGTTTTCCAGGGTCCAGGGCGTTACCGGGGCGACCATTCTGGGCGATGGCCGGGTGGTGTTGATCCTTGACCTGCTCGCCTGGTTGCGTGGCCAGCAGGGCCGCGCATCGATGCAGCAACCGGCCTGGCGCCTGTTGCCGGTTGGCGCCACCGGGCAACGGACCCTGCGCGTCATGGTGGTGGATGACTCGGTGACGGTGCGCAAAGTCACCAGCCGCCTGCTGGAGCGCCACGGCATGCAGGTGCTGACCGCCAAGGATGGGGTCGATGCCATGAGCCTGCTGGAACAACACACACCGGACATCCTGCTGCTGGACATCGAAATGCCGCGCATGGATGGTTTCGAAGTGGCCAGCCTGATCCGTCGGCATGAACGGCTGCGCGACTTGCCGATCATCATGATTACCTCGCGTTCTGGGCAAAAACACCGTGATCGGGCGATGGCCTTGGGCGTCAACGATTATCTGAGCAAGCCCTACCAGGAGTCGGTCCTGCTCGAAAGCATCGCCCGCTGGAGTTCGCCGCATGCCTGATGTCGCCTACGAGTCCAGCCGCCGCTCGACCCTGACCTGCCTGCTGTTGCCGCTCAGTGACCGCTACCTGCTGCTGCCCAACGTTGCGGTCGCGGAACTGATCGATTACCAGGATTGCCATGCCGACCCGAATGCCCCGGCCTGGTATTTGGGCAATATCCGCTGGCGCGAGCTTGATCTGCCGTTGCTGAGCTTCGAAGCCGCCTGCGGCGGACGCACCAAGGTCGGCGGCCGGGCCCGCATCGTGGTGCTCAATGCGCTGGGCGGTAACGCCGAACGCCGGTATCTGGCGCTGCTGATCCAGAACATCCCGCGCTCGTGCAAGGTCGACAATCAGTTGAGCTACGTCGATGTACCGCTGGCATCGCTGGAGCTGGCTGCGGTGCAGGTCGGCGACACGCTGGCCCGGGTGCCGGACCTGGTGGGGCTGGAGCAGTGGCTGGTGGACGCGGGCGTGGTCGATAACGATACACGGCCGTAGGAGCGGCTTTAGCCGCGAAGGGCTTGCGGCCAAAGCAAAAGCTTCCCGGCTAAAGCCGGTCCTACAGGCTAATGCCGATCAGTTAAGGATAACGCGGTCATTGTGGGAGGAGCCGGCCGGCCCCTCCCACGGAGACCGAGCAAGGTTCGATAATCGCTTAACTGATCGGCATTAGTCCTACCATTAACCTGAGCGTAACGATTCCACGCTGAGCTTGATTGATGCCGCGCCCGGCGGCTTCTAAGGTGACCCACGACAGCGATCATCGTGGAGTGACCATGACAACGATAATAAACCCCGACGCGCGCTGGTCGCGACGTCGCAGTGAAAAGCAGCGGCGTCTTGACCAGGTCAGGCCGTTGGCCGACGGTGTGGTCATTCCCACCGAGAATATTGTCGCCGCGTTGCAGGCGCTGCTGGTGCCTGGCGACCGGGTGGTGCTGGAGGGCAACAACCAGAAGCAGGCGGATTTTCTGTCTCGCTCGCTGGTCAAGGTTGACCCCGGCAAGATTCACGATCTGCACATGATCATGCCCAGTGTCGGCCGCGCCGAGCATCTGGACCTCTTCGAACGCGGCATCGCCCGCAAGCTGGACTTCTCCTTTGCTGGCACCCAGAGCCTGCGCATCAGCCAGTTGCTTGAAGACGGGCTGCTGGAAATCGGCGCCATCCATACGTACATCGAACTCTACGCCCGGCTGGTGGTGGACCTGATCCCCAACGTTGTGCTCTCGGCCGGCTTCAAGGCTGACCGTGCCGGTAACATCTACACCGGCCCCAGCACCGAAGACAGCCCGGCGCTGATCGAGCCGGCGGCGTTCAGTGACGGCATCGTCATCGTCCAGGTCAACGAGCTGGTGGATGATGTCAGCGACTTGCCACGGGTGGACATTCCGGCGTCCTGGGTCGATTTCGTGGTGGTGGCCGACCAGCCGTTTTACATCGAGCCGCTGTTCACCCGCGACCCGCGCCATATCAAGCCGGTCCATGTGCTGATGGCGATGATGGCCATCCGCGGCATCTACGAGAAACACAATGTTCAGTCGCTCAACCACGGCATCGGTTTCAACACCGCCGCCATCGAGCTGATTCTGCCCACCTACGGCGAGTCGTTGGGTCTGAAGGGCAAGATCTGCCGCAACTGGACCCTCAATCCGCACCCGACCCTGATTCCAGCCATCGAGAGCGGCTGGGTCGAGAGCGTGCATTGCTTCGGCACCGAGCTGGGTATGGAAAACTACATTGCGGCGCGCCCGGACGTGTTCTTCACCGGTCGTGACGGCTCGTTGCGTTCCAACCGGCAGATCTGCCAACTGGCCGGGCAGTACGCGGTAGACCTGTTCATCGGCGCGACCCTGCAGGTCGATGGCGACGGCCATTCGTCGACCGTGACCCGTGGCCGGCTGGCCGGTTTCGGTGGCGCGCCAAACATGGGCCACGACCCGCGTGGCCGTCGCCACGGCACCCCGGCCTGGCTGGATATGCGCACCGAACCCGGCGATGGCCCGGCGGCCTATCTGGAGCGCGGCAAGAAGCTGGTGGTGCAGATGGTCGAGACCTTCCAGGAAGGCGGCAAACCGACCTTCGTCGACACCCTCGATGCTGTGGAAGTGGCGAAAAAGAGCGGCATGCCGTTGGCGCCGATCATGATCTATGGCGATGACGTCACCCACCTGCTCACAGAAGAAGGCATCGCTTACCTGTACAAGGCCCGCAGCCTCGAAGAGCGCCGGGCGATGATCGCTGCGGTGGCCGGGGTAACCGCCATCGGTCTGCGTCATGACCCCAGGGAAACTGCACGCCTGCGCCGTGAAGGGTTGATCGCATTGCCGGAAGACCTGGGCATTCGCCGCACCGATGCCAGCCGCGAACTGCTCGCCGCCAAGAGCATCGCTGAGCTGGTCGAGTGGTCCGGTGGCCTGTACAACCCGCCTGCCAAATTCAGGAGCTGGTGATGAGCGCACTGCACTTACAACAGCCCTCGATTGGTCTGACCGAGCAGCTTGCCGACCTGGCCGTCGCAGCGCTGATCGACGAAGCCGAACTGTCACCCAAACCCGCGCTGGTCGACCGGCGCAGCAGTGGCGCGCACCACGACATGCACCTGGGGCTGATGCAGGCCTCGGCGCTGGCGCTGTGGCCGACCTTCGAGCAAATGGCCCAGGCGGCCATCGAACTGGGCGAAGTCGGCCAGCCATTGCGTGAAACCCTTGGCCAGCTGGGCCGTGAAGGCGAAACCGCGATGTTGCGCACCACCGGCGGGGTCAACACCCATCGCGGGGCAATCTGGGCGCTGGGCTTGCTGGTGGCAGCGGTGGCGCTGGCACCTGATGAGCTGTCACCGGCCGGGATCTGCCTGCGTGCGGCGCGGCTGGCGCTGATCGACGATCGGTGGGCCACCCCCCAGGCCAGCAATGGCCGCGAAGTGGCCCGGCGTTATGGCGTGCTCGGTGCCCGAGAACAGGCCCAGCAAGGTTTCCCGGCAGTCACTCAATATGGCCTGCCACAACTGCAGCGCAGCCGCGCCCAAGGCAGTGGCGAGCAGAACGCCCGGCTCGACGCGCTGCTGGCGATCATGACCACGCTGGGTGACACCTGTGTGCTGCACCGCGCCGGCCTTGAAGGTCTGCAAACCATGCAGCACGGCGCACAGCGGGTACTGGACGCCGGCGGTGGCGCCAGCCTGGCCGGGCGTCGAGCGCTGCAGGTGCTGGATCGCGAACTGGTTGGCTTGAACGCCTCGCCAGGCGGCGCCGCCGACCTGCTGGCCGCCTGTCTGTTTATCGATGGCCTGGAGCCTGCGCTCGGCCACGCATCGAGGAGTCTCTGAACATGGAAACCCTGTCTTTTGAATTCACCGCCGGGCAACCGCCGCGCGGGCGAGCACTGGTTGGTTGTGTCGGCTCTGGCGATCTTGAAGTGCTGATCGAGCCTGGCCAGCCGGGCAAGCTGACCATTCAGGTGGTGACTTCGGTCAATGGTGCCCAGCAGCGCTGGCAGCACCTGTTCCAGCGTATGTTCGAGGGCCAGACCCCGGCGGCGCTGAACATTGATATCCATGACTTTGGTGCCACCCCCGGTGTGGTGCGCCTGCGTCTGGAGCAAGGCTTCGAGGAGATGGGTGTTGAGGAGGTCGGCCATGACTGATACCGCGCGCTTGCTCAACCAGCACAGTTTCATCGAACTCGGTGCCCGGCAACGCGCCAGGGCACTGCTCGACGAGGGCAGCTTTCGTGAATTGATCGATCCTTTCCAGCGGGTGATCTCGCCGTGGCTCGCCCAGCAGGGCGTAGTGCCGCAGGCCGATGACGGGGTGGTGGTTGGCAAAGGCACCCTTGATGGTCGCCCGGTGGTGATTGCCGCCATCGAAGGTGCGTTTCAGGGCGGCAGCATGGGCGAGGTCGGCGGCGCGAAGATGGCCGGCGTGCTGGAGCTGGCGGCTGAAGACAACCGCAAGGGCATTCCGACCGCTGCTATCGTGCTGCTGGAAACCGGTGGCGTGCGCTTGCAGGAAGCCAACCTCGGGCTGGCGGCGATTGCCGAGATTCATGCGGCGATTGTCGACCTGCGCCAGTACCAGCCGGTCATCGGCGTGATCGCTGGCAGCGTTGGCTGCTTCGGCGGCATGTCGATCGCTGCCGGGCTGTGCAGTTACCTGCTGGTGACCCGCGAAGCACGGCTGGGCCTCAATGGCCCGCAGGTCATCGAACAGGAAGCCGGCATTGAGGAATACGATTCGCGCGACCGGCCCTTCATCTGGAGCCTGACCGGCGGCGAGCAACGCTTTGCCAGCAATCAGGTGGATGGCTTTGCCGCTGACGATACCGGCGCGATTCGCCAGCAGGTCGCCGGCTGGCTGGCGCAAGGTGTGCCTGCGCAGCATCGCAGCGGCCAGTACGCCGATTACCTGCAACGCCTGGCCGCGCTCGACAGCGAGCCGCAGATCGACCCGCAGACCGTGCGTAACCTCTATAAAGGAGCCCGCTCATGAGCGCTTCGCAACGTGGTGTTAACTGGTTCGCGGCCCTGAGTGGCGGTGCCCGACCGGTCGAGGGTCTACCTGCTTCGGTGCTGGCGGCCGACGGTCATTTGGGTGAGCAACCGGCCCGCTTTGTGGCAGTGGTGGCGGATGCCGACAACCGCTTTGTGCGCGCCCGTCAGGGCGAGGTCGGATTGCTGGAAGGCTGGGGGTTAGCCAAGGCAATCGATCAGGTCATCGAACTGGACCGAGAGCATGACACCAAGCGTGCGCTGATCGCGATCATCGACGTGCCCAGCCAGGCCTATGGCCGCCGTGAAGAAGCGCTGGGCATCCATCAGGCACTGGCCGGCGCCGTAGCCAGCTACGCCCGTGCCCGGCTGGCCGGCCATCCGGTGATCGGCTTGCTGGTCGGCAAGGCAATGTCCGGCGCATTTCTGGCCCACGGCTACCAGGCCAATCGGTTGATTGCCCTGCGCGACCCCGGCGTGATGGTACATGCGATGGGCAAGGCCTCGGCGGCGCGGGTCACCCTGCGCAGTGTCGAAGAGCTGGAAAAACTCGCCGCCAGCATCCCGCCGATGGCCTACGACATCGACAACTACGCCAGCCTCGGCCTGCTCTGGGAAACCCTCAGCGTGGAGCAAATCGAGCAGCCGCAAGAACAGGATCTGGCGGCGGTGCGGCAGGTGCTTAACGCTGCGGTTGAGGACGTGCGGCGCAGCGGACATGACCTGAGCGGCCGTTTGGGTGCCCGGCATCGTGCCGCGTCGGCCAAGGTCCGTCAGTTGCTGCGCGAGCAATGGTAATGAAGCTGTTGGCGCACGACCTGCTGTGGGGCATGCCGCTGCCTGCCGAGGCACCCGACTGGGTGTTTGAGGCGCTGGGCGATAACCCCCCGGTGGTGGTGCGCCGTGGGATTGTGGCCGCCGGTCAGGTGGCGGTGGGCATTCGTGGCCGGCGTCGTGAACAGCGCTATGCGGCAAGCATGCCGCAGGCCGCGATTACCCGGCGGCTCAGCCCGGAGCAATTGATCGATGTACAAGGCACGCATGACTGGCCGGCGTTGCAGGCGCTGGCGCAGCTGCGGCCGCTGTTGCAGGCCAGCGGGCTGGTCTGGGGCGTGGCGGGCAGTGCCGGTCATGAACTGGCCAGCGGCATTGCCGCGCTGCATGCAGGCAGCGATCTGGACCTGATCATCCGCACACCGGTGCCGGTCAGTCGGCAATGGGCGGCAGACCTTGTCGCGGCACTGGACAACGCCGTGTGCCGGGTCGACGTGCAGTTGCAATTGCCGGCCGGCGGCCTGGCGTTGCGCGAATGGGCCGGCAGTGCAAGGCAGGTGTTGCTCAAGACCGATCAGGGCGCGCAGTTGCTCAGCGATCCCTGGCAACCCTCGCAGGCGTGTGCATGAGCAGCCTGTGGGTGTTTCCCGGTCAGGGTGCGCAGCAGCCCGGCATGCTCCATCGCCTGCCCGATGAGGGCGTGGTGCGCGAGACCTTGCAGCAGGCCAGTGGCGTACTCGGCGAGGACATCCTGGCCCTGGACAGCGAAGCGATGTTGCGCGGCACTCGTGCCGTGCAGTTGTGCCTGTTGATTGCCGGGGTGGCCGCAGCGCGTTTGCTGCAACAGCGGGGCGCCATGCCAACGTTCGTCGCCGGGCTGTCGATCGGTGCTTACCCGGCGGCGGTGATCGCCGGTGCGCTGGATTTTGATGACGCGCTGCGGCTGGTCGCGCTGCGTGGCGAGCTGATGAACAACGCTTATCCGCAGGGCTACGGCATGACCGTGATTCTGGGCCTTGCCCAGCATCAGGTCGAAGCATTGCTGAGCCAGGCCGACGGCCCTGTGTACCTGGCCAATATCAACGCCGAACGGCAGATGGTGATCGCTGGCAGCGATGCAGCGATGCAACAGGTCGCGGCACTGGCCAAGGCTGCGGGGGCCAGTGGCACACGGCGTCTGGCGGTCAGCGTGCCGTCGCACTGCGCACTGCTCGACGCGCCGGCCCGCGAACTGGCCGAGGCGTTCAGCCGCGTCGACCTGCGCCCGCCGCAGGTTCGCTACCTGAGCGCTACCACTGCGCGGCCGGTGGTTCAGCCCGAACGGCTGCGTGACGAGCTGGCGTTCAACATGTGCCGGGTCATCGACTGGCACAGCACGGTCGAAACCGCCCACGAGCGTGGTGTGACGCTGCAGATTGAAATGCCTCCCGGAACGGTACTGACCGGTCTGGGCCGCAAGGTTCTGCAACACGCAACGGTGGTCGCCTTCGATGGCGCACGCCTGGACAGCCTGGTCGCACTTTCACAGGAGGTGAATCGCTCATAAGAACGAGTGCAGCTGCTTCGAAGGACAAAAACAACAACTTCAGCAATGCAAGTGAGGAACGACAATGATTATTTACGGTGTGGCATTACTGGCTGGCTGTACCCTCGCGGGGGTGGTGATCGGTGACATGCTCGGCGCGCTGCTGGGCGTCAAATCCAATGTAGGCGGGGTGGGGATCGCCATGATCCTGTTGATCTGCGCCCGGCTGTGGATGGACAAGAACGGCGGCATGAGCAAAGGCTGTGAGATGGGCGTCGGCTTCTGGGGCGCGATGTACATTCCGGTGGTGGTCGCCATGGCGGCGCAACAGAACGTTGTCACCGCCCTCAAGGGCGGCCCGGTCGCGGTGCTGGCGGCCATCGGTTCGGTGGTGTTGTGCGGCCTCACCATTGCCTTGATCAGCCGTACCAACCGCGGCGAGCCACTGCCTGCCGAAGAGCCGCCAGTGGTCGTCGCTGCCACACCGGCAGGAGGACGCTGACATGGAAGCGCTTATTGAAAAAGCCCTGGAACACAATGGCCTGATCACCGCCTTCGCGTTTGTCGGGATCATCATGTGGGTGTCGGTGATCATCTCCAATCGGCTGACCTTTGGCCGCGTACATGGGTCGGCGATTGCGATTGTCATTGGCCTGGTCCTGGCCTGGGTCGGCGGCACCCTGACCGGCGGCCAGAAAGGCCTGGCGGATCTGGCGCTGTTCTCCGGTATCGGCCTGATGGGCGGCGCCATGCTGCGCGATTTCGCCATCGTTGCCACAGCCTTCGAGGTGCAGGCCACCGAAGCGCGCAAGGCCGGCATGATCGGCGCTGTGGCGCTGCTGTTGGGCACCATTCTGCCGTTCATTGTCGGTGCCTGTGTGGCCTGGCTGTTCGGTTATCGCGATGCGGTGAGCATGACCACCATTGGTGCGGGCGCGGTGACCTACATCGTTGGCCCGGTGACTGGTGCGGCGCTGGGCGCAAGCTCGGATGTGATGGCGCTGTCCATCGCCACCGGGTTGATCAAGGCCATTGTGGTGATGGTCAGCACGCCCATGGCGGCGCGCTGGATGGGCCTGGACAACCCACGCTCGGCGATGGTGTTCGGCGGCCTGGCCGGCACCGTCAGCGGCGTGACCGCAGGCTTGGCCGCCACTGACCGGCGCCTGGTGCCCTATGGCGCGCTGACCGCAACCTTCCACACCGGGCTGGGCTGCCTGCTCGGGCCATCGCTGTTGTACTTTGCGGTGCGTGGGTTGGTGGGTTAACCGCAGGTCTGCTGGCAGCGCGATGCGCTGTCAGGTTCTTCAGGATGATGCCGATGCCCGGCTCGCATACATCCGGCACTCGGCAACCAGGGCCAGCAGGTTCGGGTCGCGTTCGCGGGATTTCAGGAACACCACGCCGATGTCCTGCTGCATGCGGTAACGCGCCTGCAGCGGGATCAGCTTCACCCGGTTTTCATACACGGCGGCGATCCGCCCTGGCAGCAGGGCGTAACCGACGCCGGAGCTGACCATGCTCAGCAGGGTGAAGATATCGTTGACCTGCATTGCCACCTTGGGCTCGAAGCCGGCCTGCTGGAACACCCGCACGCCGTCGCGGTGGGTGGCAAAACCCTGGGTCAGGGTGATGAAGGTTTCTTCGCGCAGGTCGCTCAGGTCCACTTCGGGGTAATGCGCAAAAGCCGAGTCGATGGGCACGGCGAGAAAGATATCGTCGGAAAACAGCGCCAGGTGATCGCAGTCCGGGTCGTTGATGTTGTTATCCAGCGACACCAGCATCGCGTCGACTTCCATGTTCTTGAGCTTGTACAACAGGTCCATGTTCGAGCCCAGCACCAGGTCGATGTTCAGCTCGCTGCGGCGCAGCTTCAGGCCCATGATCAGTTGCGGCACCGTACGCACGGTCAGCGAGTACAGCGCCCCCAAGCGAAAACGTGCGGCCGAAAAGCCGGCGGCCTGGCGGGTCAGTTCCACCGCACTGACCACATCCTGAATCAGCTTCTGGGCGTGTTCTTCCAGCACGTAGGCGCTTTCCAGGGGGGTCAGGTTGCGGCCTTCATGCTTGAACAGCGGGCAGCGCAGGGCACTTTCCAGTGAGTGAATGGCGCGGTGCACACTGACATTGCTGGTCTGCAGCTCGGCGGCGGCGCGGCTGAGGTTGCCGGTGCGCATGAACGCCAGAAAGGTTTCCAGTTTCTTGAGGGTCAGTTCGTCATCGATCTGCATGGCGGGCGCTCGGGGTGGGCGTGGTGACGATTGTGCCCGAGGCGCTGTGCAAAATCCGTAAGTCGATGGTCTGAGCTTTGGCTCTTGCAGCCAGAATTCTCATCACCGGACAAAGGTCGGAGTGCCGATGTACTACGGAGAAAAATTCAACGCCTGGTCTCATCTGGTCGGTGCCGTGCTGGCCTGCGTGGGTGCCATCTGGCTGCTGGTACTGGCCAGCCTGCAGCACGATGTATGGAAAATCGTCAGCGTCGCGGTTTACGGCGTATGCCTGGTCGGGCTGTACAGCGCCTCGACCGTGTACCACAGCGTGCGCGGGCGGGCGAAGCAGATCATGCGCAAGGTCGATCACTTCTCGATCTACCTGATGATCGCTGGCAGCTACACGCCATTCTGTCTGGTGAGCCTGCGCGGCCCGTGGGGCTGGAGCCTGTTTGGCGTGGTCTGGGGGCTGGCGCTGATCGGTATCCTGCAGGAAATCAAACCGCGCTCCGAAGCGCGGATTCTCTCGGTGGTGATCTACGCGCTGATGGGCTGGATCGTGCTGGTGGCGGCCAAACCATTACTGGCGGCGCTGGGCAGTGCCGGGTTCTTCTGGCTGGCCGGCGGCGGCGTGCTGTACACCGTCGGCATTCTGTTCTTCGCCTTTGACCACATTCGCCACTGGCACGGTATCTGGCACCTGTTCGTGATTGGCGGCAGCCTGATGCACTTTGTGGCGATCTGGTTTTATGTGCTTTAGGGCTGATGTGGCCCGTCCTGCTGGTGAAGACGGCGGTACATCCACAACAGATGTAGGGCTTATACCGGCCTCTTCACGACCAAGGTCGTTCCCACCCGGATTCTGATCTGAAATGAGGTGGGAACGAGCTCGCTCGTGAAGGCGGCGGTGCATTCACAGCAGATGTAGGGCTTATACCGGCCTCTTCACGACCAAGGTCGTTCCAAGGTCGTTCCCACCCGGATTCTGATCTGAAATGAGGTGGGAACGAGCTTGCTCGTGAAGGCGGCGGTGCATTCACAACAGATATAGGGCTCATACCGGCCCTTTCACGACCAAGGTCGTTCCCACCCGGACTCTGATCTGAAATAAGGTGGGAACGAGCTTGCTCGTGAAAGGGCCCGGTCAGGCAAAACACATCCAGCTGTGAAAAGGCCAAGCCTGCCTTCAGGGCTTCCACACCTGCACATCTGCGGCATCGACTTTGGCGGGTAACAAGCCGGCCTCGAAGAAGGTGTCAGCGATGCGCTGCTGCTCATCGAGCTTGTCGGCTTCTACCGGCAGGATTTGATAGGTACGGCGCTGGTTGGCGGCCTCCACGGTGGCTACGTCCAGGTTGCCCCACAGCGGGCCAAGCAGTTTTGCGGCCTCGCCGGGGTGCGCCTTGACCCATTGACCGGTCTTTTGCAATTCGTTGAACACGGTCTTGAGCACCGGCTGATGTTTAATGGCATAGGCCTGGGTGGTCAGGTAATAGCGCTGGTACTGGGCCAGACCCTTGCCATCGGCCAGGGTGCGAGTCGGCAACTGGCGCTGCACGCCGCTGAGGAAGGGTTCCCAGGTGACCCAGGCGTCGACCTTGCGGTTCTCGAACGCTGCACGCCCGTCAGCGGGCGTCAGGTAAGCCGGTTCGATATCACTGAACTTCAAGCCAGCGCTTTGCAGCGCGGCGATCAGCAGGTAATGGCTGCCAGCCGCCTTGGTCACCGCCACCTTGCGGCCTTTGAGGTCGGCCAGGCTGCTGAGCTTCGAATCCTTGTGCACCACGATGGCCTGGGCCGAAGGCGAGGGCGCCTCACGGGCAAAGTAGGTCAGGCGGGCACCGGCGGCCTGGGCGAACACCGGTACGGTGTCGGCGACATCAGCGCTCAGGTCGATATTGCCGACGTTCAGCGATTCGAGCAGGGGCAGGCCGCTGGGAAACTCATGCCACGACACGCTGATGCCCTGTTTGTTCAGTTCCCGCTCCAGGGTGCCTTGGGTTTTGAGCACCGCAATCAGCGTGGATGACTTCTGAAAGCCGATGCGCAATTTTTCTTCGGCGTGTGCGGCGCTGGTGCAGGCCAGTGCGGTGGCAACTGTCACAATTGCTGCTAAGTGTCGGGCAAGTGCCCGTTTTACAAGGACTTTTAGTTGCATGGCGAAAAGCTTCCGGAAAAAGTTTCGTGGCGGGAGGTACGATTTCCGGTTGTCCGGTGACCGCAAACTAAAGGATCTGACGAACGGTAATAAAATATTTTTTAGTCATTAGCTTATTTGCTGGATACACTCCGTGTCGGTCTGTTTGACATGGGAAGTCACATATAGCAAAAAGGTATAACAGGTTGCCAAATTGTTCCTTTTTGTTTTAGTGTGATTTCACTACCGTGCAGCGACCGAAACACGCGGTCTAGTCAATTAGTCGTGAGGCACCCGTAAGAGATTGACCTGAAGGTCAACATCGGCGTGAATCCCGCGACCGTGGTTGCAGCATCTGTTGCTGGCCATGGAATACAAAAATTAGATTCACGAGGAGCGAAGTAATGAAGAAGTCCACCCTGGCCCTGGCCGTCACCCTGGGCGTTCTGGCCCAACAGGCCGGCGCTGCCGGTTTCATCGAAGACAGCAAGGCGTCCGTGAGTTCCCGGACCCTGTACTTCAAGAACGACTGGCGTGAAAGCACTGCCCACGACCATCAGGAAACTGCAACCGGTCTGAAGTTTGACTACAGCTCGGGCTTCACTCAGGGCACCGTAGGTTTCGGTCTCGACGCTCAGGCGTTGGTCGGTGTTCACCTGGACGGCGGTCGTGGCTACCGCTCGGCAGCCACCAACGGCGCTATCACGCCTAGCGACCGTGACGGTTCGGCTGTCAGCGAGTGGACTCGTGCCGGCGCTAACGTCAAGGCTCGCTTCTCCAAGACCGAGCTGAAACTCGGTAACGCCCTGGCTCCAAACCTGCCAATCCTGGTCACCAACGACGGTCGCCTGCTGCCACAAGCCTTTGAAGGCGGCATCCTGACCTCCAAGGACCTGGACGGCGTGACCTTCACTGCCGGTCAACTGACCAAGAGCATTGGCCGTGCCTCGTCGAACTGGACTGACCTGTCGGTCAGTGGCGCTAGCAAAGGTAGCGACGAGTTCCGTTTCGCCGGTGCTGACTGGAAAGTCACCAAAGACCTGACCCTGCAGTACTACTTCGCCAACCTGGAAGACTTCTACAAGCAGCACTTCCTGGGTCTGGTACACGTTTACCCGATCTCCGAAGGCCAGTCGTTCAAAACCGACCTGCGTTACTTCGACAGCAGCTCTGACGGTAACAACAGCAACCGTACCGCTGGCTACACCTTCAACAACAACGGCGGTTACGCCAAGAATGCAGGCGAGGTCGACAACAAGACCTGGTCGGCGATGTTCACCTACTCGCTGGGTGGCCACGCATTCATGGTCGGCCACCAGCAAGTGGGCGATGACGGTGGTTTCGTCTCGCTGAACCAAGGTTCGATCACTGACGGCCGTGGCCGTGCCGAAGGCAACGGTGGCGGCAGCTTCTACCTGTTCACCGACTCGATGGCTAACGGTTTCATCCGTGCTGGCGAGAACACCACTTTCGGTCAGTACTCCTATGACTTCGCCAAGGCCGGTATCCCGGGCCTGAAGGCTTCGATTGCCTACCTGCATGGCGATGACATCAAAGGTACTGGTGCCAATGCCGGTCGTGAGTTCTCCGAGTGGGAACGCGACATGCGTGTTGACTACGTGATCCAGAGCGGTCCGTTGAAAGGCTTCGGCACTACCGTACGTCACGCTTCGTTCCGTAGCGAAACCGGCCTGAACACCACTGACACTGATCAGACTCGTGTGATCTTCAACTACACCTACAACTTCATGTAAGTGTGTTGAACGCCGTTTAAAAGAACCCCGCCTTGTGCGGGGTTCTTTTTGCCTGTTTTTTAATATTTCTTTTTGATCTATTTAAATCAATATCTATTCTTTTTAATTTTCAACAGAACAGTGCACAGTGGACTCATAACCCAACAGCACCCAACGCCCACCTGCTTAACAAGGAGCTACACCATGACACTGCGACTTGGCGATATCGCCCCTGACTTCGAACAGGACTCCAGTGAAGGCCGTATTCGTTTCCATGAATGGCTGGGCAATAGCTGGGGCATTCTGTTCTCTCACCCGGCGGACTTCACCCCGGTGTGCACCACCGAGCTGGGCCTTACCGCCAAGCTCAAAGACGAATTCACCAAGCGCGGGGTCAAGGCCATTGCCCTGTCGGTGGACCCGGTCGACTCCCACGTGAAGTGGATCGATGATATCAACACCACCCAGAACACCCTGGTCAATTTCCCGATCCTGGCGGACGCCGATCGCAAGGTCTCGGACCTGTACGACCTGATTCACCCCAATGCCAGTGACACCCTGACCGTACGTTCGCTGTTCATCATCGACCCGAACAAAAAGGTGCGTCTGATCATCACCTACCCGGCCAGTACCGGGCGCAACTTCAATGAAATCCTGCGGGTGGTCGACTCTCTGCAACTGACCGACAACCACAAGGTGGCCACCCCGGCCAACTGGGTGGACGGTGATGACGTGGTCATCGTGCCGTCGCTCAAGGACGAGGAAGAAATCAAGCAACGTTTCCCCAAAGGCTACAAGGCCGTCACGCCCTACCTGCGTCTGACGCCACAACCGAATCGCTGATGGTTGCCTTTCGCGGCGATCCGTTTCGGCCGCGAAACAGAATTCATATCCTCTCGTAGGAGCGGCTTCAGCCGCGATACAGAATCCACATCCTCTTGTAGGAGCGGCTTCAGCCGCGAAACAGAATCCATATCCTCCCTGAGTGGGGTTTTTTCGGGCCGACATTGTCGGCCCTTTTTTTGGCGTATGAAAAATATCCCTCATATTCAATTAAGAAATAACCAAATGAAAAAATGAGATTTATAGATATAAAAAACAACTGGTAATGTCACTCCACTTAACCCGCACAACAACGGAGAGCGCCATGCGCACCACCTTCTTGCGTCAAAGCCTGGCCGCTCTTGTTGCTGCCGCCCTGAGCCTCGGTGTTCTCACCCAGGCGCAAGCTGAAGACTTGCGTATCGGTTATCAGAAGTACGGCACTCTGGTGCTGCTCAAGGCCAAGGGCTCGCTGGAGAAGCGGCTGGCCGAGCAGGGCGTCAAAGTGCAGTGGACCGAGTTCCCCGGTGGCCCGCAGTTGCTCGAAGGCCTCAACGTGGGTTCCATCGACTTCGGCGTGACCGGTGAGACGCCACCGGTGTTCGCCCAAGCGGCCGGTGCCGACCTGCTGTACGTGGCCTACGAGCCGCCGGCGCCGACCAGCGAAGCGATCCTGGTGCCCAAAGGCTCACCGATTACTTCGGTCAAGGAGCTCAAGGGCAAGAAGGTCGCCCTCAACAAAGGCTCCAACGTGCATTACCTGCTGGTTCGGGCGCTTGAAGAAGCTGGCCTGAAATACAGCGACATCCAGACCGTGTTTCTGCCGCCCGCCGATGCCCGCGCCGCCTTTGAGCGTGGCAGCGTCGATGCCTGGGTAATCTGGGACCCGTACCAGGCCGCTGCCGAACAGCAATTGCAGGCACGCACCCTGAAGGACGGCACCGGCATCGTCGATAACCACCAGTTCTACCTGGCGACCAAGCCTTACGCGCAGAAAAACCCGAAGATCATCCAGGCGCTGGTCGAAGAAGTGCGGGCGGTCGGTGAGTGGTCCCAGGCCAACCCTGAAGAGGTGACCAAACAGGTCGCACCGCTGCTCGGCCTGCCGGCTGATATCACCCTGACCTCCGTGAAACGCCAAGGCTACGGCGCGCATTTCATCACCCCGCAGGTGGTCGAGGCGCAACAGAAAATCGCTGACAGCTTCCACCAGCTCAAGCTGATCCCCAAACCATTGAGCATCAAAGATGTGATCTGGACACCTCCTGCCGCTGTTGCCAAAGCACAGTGATTTTCAGGCCTTTCGAGGAGACAACTCCATGAGCCTCAGTGCTTCACAACGAGTCTTGCACAGGCTGGCACCCTGGGCGCTGCCGGTGCTTTTGCTGGCTGTCTGGCAGCTCTCGGTCAGCGCCGGCTGGCTGTCTACCCGCATCCTGCCGGCGCCCAGCGCCGTGATCGAGGCGGGCGTCAGCCTGGTGTCCAGCGGCGAGATCTGGACCCACCTGGCAATCAGCGGCTGGCGTGCCGGGGTGGGCTTCGCCATCGGCGGCGGCATCGGCCTGGCGCTGGGTTTTATCACCGGTCTGACCCGCTGGGGCGAGCGCCTGCTCGACAGCTCGGTGCAGATGATCCGTAACGTGCCGCACCTGGCGCTGATTCCGCTGGTGATCCTGTGGTTCGGCATCGACGAGACCGCCAAGGTGTTTCTGGTGGCCTTGGGCACCCTGTTTCCGATTTACCTCAACACCTATCACGGGATCCGCAACATCGACCCGGCGCTGGTCGAGATGTCGCGCAGTTACGGGTTGTCAGGCTTTGGTCTGTTCCGCCACGTGATCCTGCCGGGCGCCATGCCGTCGATCCTGGTCGGGGTGCGCTTCGCGCTGGGGTTCATGTGGCTGACCCTGATCGTGGCTGAAACCATTTCTGCCAGTTCCGGTATCGGTTACCTGGCCATGAATGCCCGCGAATTCCTGCAAACCGATGTCGTGGTGCTGGCGATCGTGCTGTACGCCGTGCTTGGCAAGCTCGCCGATGTGGCTGCACGCGGCCTGGAGCGCGTGTGCCTGCGTTGGCACCCGGCTTATCAAGTGACTAAAGGCGGTGCGGCATGACCAGTCTGAAACAGCAACAACCGGCGCATCTGTTGCGCGGCATCCCGCTGGCCTCGCACAAGCTCAAGAAGGCCTTTGGCAACCGCGAAGTGCTCAAGGACATCGACCTGCACATTCCGGCCGGGCAGTTCGTCGCCGTGGTCGGGCGCAGCGGTTGCGGCAAAAGCACCCTGTTGCGCCTGCTGGCCGGGCTGGACAAGCCAACTGAAGGCGAGCTGCTGGCCGGCTCTGCGCCGCTGAGCCAGGCCCGCGATGACACCCGCCTGATGTTCCAGGAAGCGCGTTTGCTGCCGTGGAAGAAGATCATCGACAACGTCGGCCTCGGGTTGACTGGCGACTGGCGCCCGCAAGCACTGGAGGCGCTGGAAGCGGTCGGCCTGGCCGAGCGTGCCAACGAGTGGCCGGCGGCGTTGTCCGGTGGCCAGAAGCAGCGTGTGGCGCTGGCGCGTGCATTGATTCACAAGCCACGCCTGTTGTTGCTCGATGAGCCGCTGGGCGCGCTGGACGCCCTGACCCGCATCGAGATGCAGCAGTTGATCGAAAACCTGTGGCGCAAGCATGGCTTTACCGTACTGCTGGTCACCCATGACGTCAGCGAAGCCGTTGCGGTGGCTGACCGGGTGATCCTGATTGAAGAGGGCCGCATCGGCCTGGACCTGATCGTCGACCTGCCACGGCCGCGTGCCCGTGGCTCGCACCGCCTGGCGGCGCTGGAAGCCGAAGTACTCAACCGGGTGCTGGCAATTCCCGGCACACCACCGGACCCGGAACCCGTTTCACCCCTGCCTACGCAACTGCGTTGGGCCAATTAATCAGTATCAATACCTGACGAGAGGAAGATCTCATGACTATCAAGGCCATCAACGTTCGTAACCAGTTCAAAGGCACCATCAAGGAAATCGTCCAGGGCGACGTGCTGTCGGAAATCGACGTGCAGACCGCTTCGGGCATCGTGACCTCGGTCATCACCACCCGCTCGGTCAAGGAACTGGAACTGGCAGTGGGCAGCGAAGTGATCGCATTCGTGAAATCGACTGAAGTGTCGATTGCCAAGCTGTAAGCGATGCGGCGACACCCAACCCCGGACGGCGCAGGCTCTCCGGGGTTTTTTGTATCTACAGGTTGATTAGGCCGGGTGGCTTGCCAACGAATGCAGTGCGCAGCGCTGCCAAGGCCCTTGGAAACATGGCTAACGATCCAGGGTGCGATGCACGAGCGCGTCAAGTTACTCCTTCTGCCAGCTATGCAGTGTCCGCCATGGCGCGGACAGTCACGTACTACCTTGTGATGAGCGTGCAAGGCCATGTACCGGTCACCCTCGCTTGACGTTAATGGCAAAGAGTGATTGAAAAATCATCACGATCAATCATTAACGAGTGGAGTATTGATCATGAGCAACCAGCAGCCGGTTGGAAACATTCAATTTGAATATGAGCCGCCGTTCCCCGCACCGAATGCAATGAGTCAAAGAACTATCGTTCAGGCACTGCCTGGCGGCAAGCGTTACCTGGCCGACAAAGAAACCGCAGTCGGCGTTAAGTATGTCAATGTTCTGGTCACTCGGGTGCTGCGCGATGGCGCGCGCGACACGGGTTTCAATTCGACGGGCTGGCAGGCTGAGCACATCGAAATAGATTCTTATCAAGCATCGGTCGGTTTGTTGCAGCAGTCAGACGGCGGGGTCATTGTTTCAGTATCCAATCAATTGTCCACTGCAGCTTCGTCGCTCGCACTGCTGCGTTACCAAGAGAACGGAGAGCTGGACAAGAACTTTGGTAACAACGGCAAAATCATACACGCCATTCCCCTGGATGTCGGACTGTCCAGACTTGTTGATCAAGACCAGGAATCCAAGGCTGTGCCAGGCGGGTTTGGCGCATTGGTGCCGGGTGACAATGGCAGGTTTTTTAGCCTGGTGCGCAATCGGTCAGGCATTCTCAGCCGGCTGGTAAGCCTGCACCCTGACGGCCAACTGAATCTGGACTTTGGCACAGACGGTATCGTCCCCATCACTCATCCCACCCGGGCCATCAGGACTCATGGCATTACTGTCGCTTCAGACGGCGCGATTATGGCAGTGGGTGGGTTAGAAGGCAGCGTCGGTGCTTTTCTCGCTCGATACACTGCAGAGGGGGCGCTGGATCAATCGTTTGGCGAGAGCGGATTCGTGATTTTCAATGCCAAGGCGGCGGGTGATCTTGAGTCGAAGGTCGTGTCTATCGGCTTGACAAGCGTGGCCGCGCTGGACGGTGGCGCTGCAGTGGCTTGCGGCAGTCTGGGGGTGACATCACCAGCGGGGCCCATCAGTTATGGGCTTGTTGTCTGTGTCAACTCACAGGGCGCACCGCTCACCTCATTCAATGCTGGCAAAGCCTTGTTGTTTGGACCGCCTAAAACACAATTTATTAAGCTCAATAAAGTCGTCGTGCAGGCGGATGGCAAGATCGTAGTGGGTGGTGAATTGAACTTGATCGACAGCAGTATCCTGGTGGCTCGCTTCCTCCCTGATGGCCAGGCGGATAAAGGTTTTTTCCGTAGCGGATGGACCACGTTCAAGCCTTATAAAGCGTGGCACTGCGCGATCGCGGATCTTGCGCTTGATCCGCAAGGCAGCGAGATTCTGGTGACGGGCTCAGGGGGTAGTAACCCAAGCGTGCAATACCAGCAATCCATCGTCGTACAGCTCGGTTAAATGGCTTCACGATGGGCGCTGCGATAATTGGAGTGGGCGACTGAATTCAAGCCTGCCGCTCACTCCAATGTGCGAGGCAACCGAGCGGGATCGCCATCTCACATCTCAAGCGACTGCTGCCTTTTGATCATGCACGGCGGCAAATACAACCCCACATACGCATCAAATACTCGCCTGCTTTCCTCAGCCATACGCGGCGTGATCTGCCCATGCAATTGCATCGAGCGCGCATACACCCGGTCGCCAAGCTCCATCGCCAAGGCAAATACGTCCACATCGGTTGGCAACTCCGGAAGGTGGAAGTGCCGGTTGAAGACGGCCTGCATCAGCCGGCCCAGCTCGATATCGTGCTGGCGGTCTGCCTGGTTGACCTCGGCCAGCCCGTGTTGGGCCAGGATCAACTGGCGGGCGGCGGCGTCGTTGTTGTAGATGTCCAGCATGCGCCATTCCAGCAGCCGTGACAGATCGTGCCAGTCGCTTAGTGAATCGTGCTCCACCGGCGCCAGCAATGTCGCCCGAAAGGCCGCATGCACGTCGGCGGTCAGGGCTTCGAGCAGGGCCGGTACGCTGGCGAAGAAGTGGTACACCGATGACGGCGGAATCTGTGCACGTTCGGCCACGCTGTAGATCGACAGGTTGTCCATGCCCTCGCTGACCAGCAATTCCCGCGCGGCAGTGAGGATCGAGCCGATCCGCGCCTGGCTGGCAGCACGGGGTTTGCGGGGTGTGGCGGGGCGGGTCATGGTCAGCTAACTCTGCGGCGGGCAAGGCGCCATTGTACAGGGCGCCCGCGAGTAACGCTCCCGCCGAAACCGGGCTGTTACGGGATCGGCGGGAGCACCTGCCTAGTGCGCTTCGATCGTCTGTAGCGACTGGTTGACCAGCGCCTGGGCCATTTCTGCCAGATGCATCACCGAGAAGGCCAGGTCACGTTGCTGGCCGCTCAACTGCTCGCCGGCTTCATAGGCGGTGGCGACAGCGCAGCGCAGGATCTGGTCGACACGCAGCAGGGTGTCTTCGAGGTGCATGGGGGGATCGGGTGTGATTTTTTTCATGGTCTAAAACCTCTTAAAGTTTTGGAGCCATCGCTTGTCGCTCTCACACGGCAAAGGGTGGCAGCTATGTACAGGGTGAGAGGACCGGTAGAGGCACCCGGTCAGACCGAAGTCTGCCTGCACACAGCCGCCATAACGCATTCGATACAAGGATAAACCGAAGGCGAATTGACAGGCTTGCGCCGACCTCTTAAAGCAACCGGGCTCTCACACCCACCACTGCATTACAGCGGCGAAGCGCAGACTAGAGGCCCGATCAGGCAGGCGCAAGCGGTCGGGATTCTCTCGGAAACTTCACTCAAGAGATACAGAAAGGTCTGTAAGAAGGGTCACAATTCTTGTCGTCCATCGCCTGTTTTGGCGTGGTTCGGGGCCGTTGAATCCAGCCTGTCATTTCCGCTAGCTGAATCTTGCGACAGCCAGAACGACAATTGGCTGTGAGTTTCTCGTCGAGGCCAGGTTAATGACTGAACAACGAACGCTGCTTCGTGGCCATCCAGGCTTCAATGGTGAGCTTTGCGACCCACTGACCGGGCATTACTTGTTGGGCAATGGTTATCGTGCGTACAACCCAGTGTTGATGCGCTTTAACAGTCCGGACAGCTTGAGTCCGTTTGGTGAGGGCGGGTTGAATGCCTACGCGTATTGCCAAGCGGACCCGGTTAATCGTATTGATCCCAATGGGCATCTCTCGGTGTCTGCTATCAAGCTGTGGCTCTATGGCGCGGCAACTGCAATGTATTCTGCTGGCACTGCTGCTCTTGCGAGTAGCCTGCGTGCGTTTTCCCAAGGGAATTTTGTAAGGGGCATGGGTTATGGCGCAGCTAGCGTAGGCCTGGCGTCTTCGGGCAGCCTGGTGGCGACTATTGCCTATCGCTACCCAAATCTTACCTCTCGGCAAATGTGGGTACTCCCCGCTAAGTTAAGACGCCCCGTAGAAAAGTATATGTTAATGAATCCTCTGCCTTCCTCTGAGTTAACAGGTCTTGTAGAGCAGCATCTGAGAACGGAGCCTCCGCTTCTATCGAACTTTCTGGCGCCTCCGCCTTACTCGGAGAGTGCGACGGTTGAGCTTTCGACCTTCATTAGGCCTCCGGCTTATGAGCCACCTACGCTCAGTAGAGCGGCGGCGATGCGCAACGGTAGTGACGAAATCAGGGCTGATTTAGCCGCACGCTGAATACAGGGTTTACGCAGTGTTTGTCACGGAAGTCGCTACCTAATTCTGTCATGGCGAAAAACATTGCCGGACTGAAGCGATGGCGTCTTGAATATCGCCTGAAACCACCGACCGCCAGCGCTCGGTTTTGCAGGCCCTCAAGGCTAATCAGCCTGTCATTTCCGCTAGCTGAAGCTCGCAGCCAACATCACGATAATTGGCGTTCAACTTCTTATCGGAGTCAGGCTAATGGCTGAACAACGAGCGCCGCTTCCCGGCCAGCCGGGTTGTAAGGCAAAGGCTGGAACTGGCGAGTACCCGGTCGGGAGGTCAGGCTTCAATGGCGAGTTCTGTGACCCGTTGACCGGGCATTATTTGCTGGGCAATGGCTACCGGGCGTTCAATCCAGTGTTGATGAGGTTCAACAGTCCGGATGACCTGAGTCCATTTGGCAGGGGTGGAACCAATGCCTATGCCTACTGCCACGCCGATCCTGTCAATCGGGTGGACGTCGATGGGCATTTTGCGGGCTTTATGTCAGGTATCAAGGGTTTGACGCCGCTTCTTATGGGTGCAGCCGTTGCAATGTCCGTTGCAGGCGCGGGATTGACGGTCGCGGCAGTTGCAGTCAAAGACAAGAAGATCAGGAATATTCTAGGTTTTGCAGGTTTGGGGCTAGGGGCTGCAGGTCTGTTCACAGGCGCCATTAGCCTTATTCCAACAGCCCACTCCAGGTTATCGGGAATGCTGTCGCGTACCAATACCAGCGTTGCTGCGCAACCTGCTGGAGTGGCGGTTAATCATCCTGCCAACATGGTTGCTCAACCTGCTTTTGCGCGGCCTGTTGCAAGCACGGCTACTCAATCTGCCAGCAGGGTTACCCAAACTGTTCCTGACGCGCCACCCCCCTATGAGTTTCCCCCTTCCTACGACCCGCGCGCGATGCCATCTCCCTCGGCATCCAGTAATCCGATTGTCCGGCTCGTTTCGAATATCAGGAAAAGGGTCGGTCTAGTGTAGTGAGTTGCAAGTTCGCGCAACAAATGGCGAGTGATTTTTACTGCCGGGTGAGCTGGACCGGCTCAGCGAGCTGGCCAGCCTGCCGGGCTTTACTGGTGAGCTTCGCGACCCGCTGACCGGGCATTACCTGTCGGGCAATCGCTACCGGGCGTTCTGTCCGGTCGACCAAGAGGTACGAAGACGGTTATGTGGCTAACAGTGACGATTAGAGAGTTGAAGTGTCGCCACAGTTTTTGTCGTCTACAGGGTAATGCCGATCAGTTAAGGTCCAATCGGCCCGGTGGGAGTGGCCGGCCGGCGCTCCGGGCAGCCGACGAATGCTGCGGTACATTCACAGCAAATGTGCCGGTTTTACTGGCCCTTTCGGGGTGGTCCGGCATCCCGGCTAGCCCCCTCCCATCGGGACCGAGTTGAGCCGGATAATCGCTTAACTGATCGGCATTACGTCTACAGGGCGCCTTTAACAACTACCTGCGTTGTCATCGCTGCGTTGAATCCAGCCTGTCATTTCCGCTAGCTGAATCTCGCAGCCAACATCACGACAGTTGGCGTTCAACTTCTTATCGGAGTCAGGCCAATGGCTGAACAACGAGCGCCGCTTCCCGGCCATCCGGGTTGTGGGGCAGCTACTGGACCTGGACAGCGTCAGTCCGTGCACTTGGGCTTCAATGGCGATCTCTGCGAGTCAATCACTGGCCATTATCTGTTGGGCAATGGTTATCGGGCGTACAACCCAGTGTTGGATGCGCTTTAACAGTCCGGACAGCTTGAGTCCGTTTGGAAAGGGTGGGGTTAATGCGTACGCGTATTGTCAGGGGGACCCGCTCAATAAGGTTGACCCGACGGGTCATATCAAATTCGCCAAAGGGGCTGGCAAGTTCTTTCGTGCGGTTCCTGATCGGATACAAGATGGTCGAGTTGCCCGCCCACGACCGGTTGCGCAAGTCAGACCAATGATCAACCAGCGACCGGTTTCAGGACCTGCAGCATCACCCCGGACCTTGCCAGACACAACGGTTGCAGTGAATACGGTGCAACCTCGGGTTATCGAGCGAATCGATAGTGGGATAGGCACTTCTTTTTCGTTCTACGAGCCTGATTATCTGAGGGGGTTGAATGACCAGCAGTATGTCGCCGCCGCCCACGTGAACATGGGGGCGTTTGCTGATTACACACAGAGTCATTTTCCACAGATCGATCAGGTTCTGCATCAGACAGAGCGCATGTTGACGTATCAGCAAGCGTTCACCAGAGGGATGCCGATCCGAGGAGTATCGCCACAGGTACTTGATGGCAATCGACAGTATATTCAGTGGGCACAAGAGAGGCTGAACCTCATAAGTCAGGTGTGCGCCAACTTGAGGCGTTGAAAGCAAGCGCCGCAGATTTTGCATTCATGCGGCGCGTGTTACCTGTTCGCGGCGGTCAAACCGTATGCAAATACCAGTTGTACTCCAAATCCGAAATCGAGTGCTCGAACTCTTCCAGCTCGCTCTCTTTACAAGCCACGAAGATATCGATGTATTTCGGATCGATGTATTTGGCCATGACTTCGCTGTCGTCCAGCGTGCGCAGGGCGTCGCGCAGGTTGTTGGGCAGGCTCTGCTCGAATTGCTCGTAGGAGTTGCCTTCGACCGGTGCGCCCGGCTCGATCTTGTTGGTCAGGCCGTGGTGCACGCCTGCCAGTACCGAAGCCATCAGCAGATACGGGTTGGCATCGGCGCCCGCCACGCGGTGCTCGATGCGCACGGCATCGGCGGTACCGGTCGGCACGCGCACCGCCACGGTGCGGTTGTCCAGGCCCCAGGTTGGCGAGTTGGGCACGTAGAACTGCGCGCCGAAGCGGCGGTAGGAGTTGACGTTCGGGCACAGGAACGCCATCTGCGCCGGCAGGGTCTCGAGCACACCGCCGACCGCATGACGCAATGCGGCGTTCTGCTCGGGATCCTCACTGGTGAAAATGTTCTTGCCGTCGCGATCAAGGATCGAGATGTGCACATGCAGGCCGTTGCCGGCCTGGCCCGGATAGGGCTTGGCCATGAAGGTGGTGTCCATCTCATGGTCGTAGGCGATGTTCTTGATCAGGCGCTTGAGCAGTACCGCGTAGTCGCAGGCCTTGAGCGGGTCGGCCACGTGGTGCAGGTTGACTTCGAACTGCGCCGGGGCGCTTTCCTTGACGATGGCGTCGGCCGGAATGCCTTGCTCCTTGGCGCCTTCAAGGATGTCCTGCAGGCAATCGACGTACTCGTCGAGGTCGTCGATCAGGTACACCTGAGTGGAATGCGGGCGTTTGCCGGAAATCGGTGAGCGCGGTGGCTGTGGGCGGCCGTTCACGTTTTCCTGGTCGATCAGGTAGAACTCAAGCTCAAACGCGGCGCAGATGGTCAGGCCCATCTCGTCGAAACGGCTGACGACCTGGCGCAGTACCTCGCGCGGGTCGGCAAAGAAGGGCTCGCCTTCGAGTTCGTGCATGGTCATCAGCAATTGCGCGGTGGGGCGCTTTTGCCACGGTTCATTGCACAGGGTATTGGGGATCGGGTAGCAGATGCGGTCGGCATCGCCGATATCCAGGCCAAGGCCGGTGCTTTCTACTGTGGAGCCATTGATGTCCAGGGCAAACAACGAGGCCGGGAGGTTGATGCCTTTTTCGTAAACCTTGTGCAGGCTGGTGCGTTCGATTCGCTTGCCACGCACTACACCATTCATATCTGCAATCAGAAGGTCAACGTACAGAACCTCAGGGTGTTCCTTAAGGAACGCGTTCGCTTCGTTGAGCTGAACGGCACGCGGGGGTACCGACATGATGCAACACCTTTGTTGTTAAAAATATCAATCATCGAGTCTTGCCGGATTCAGTCAATCCGAAAGCCATGATGAAGTCAATAGAGCTTTCCTTTGCCCCGAAATGGCGCCATCGTGCCGATTATGCTGCTTGTCAGGGCATTCGCAACACGCTGCAGCCGGGCAATACCCGGAGCCATGAATTGGCGTGTTCAACGTATTTCTAATTATTGTGAAAAAAAATGAACGGCGCTAAGCTCCATCGCAACCCATAACAGCAAAAATACCGGGGGCGTCGATGTCTGCATTGCCATTCATGGACAACAACGCACACTGCACAATGGCCTCGCCAGGCAGTGGTGTCGCCCATCACAGATGCACAGCGTCTACTGAACCCTATCACTATAGTGGCGCGGCTGACAGCGTGCCGCTTACCCCCTTGCGGTCCCGAATGACCGCGCATTTGACTCGGCATCCGCGTCCAGGTTGCGTTAGCCTTGCGCTGCGTTCATCAAACATGCATTTGCGAGGTGCATCCTGCACCGCACGGCGCCTGGGCACTGCACTGTGACGCCGAACAAGTCGCAACCAGGCCTGACTCCGGTCAGGACACGTCAAACCTGAGGTATTTATGAGTACCAATCTCGACCAGCTCACCGATTGGTTGAAAGAACACAAGATCACTGAAGTCGAATGCATGATGTCGGACCTGACCGGCATCACTCGGGGCAAGATCTCCCCCACCAACAAATTCATCGCTGAAAAAGGCATGCGCCTGCCGGAAAGCGTTCTGTTACAGACTGTGACCGGTGACTATGTAGAAGACGAAATCTACTACGAACTGCTCGACCCGGCCGACATCGACATGATCTGCCGCCCCGATGCCAATGCCGTGTATCTGGTGCCATGGGCTATCGAGCCGACGGCCCAGGTGATCCACGACACCTACGACAAACAGGGCAACCCCATCGAGCTGTCGCCACGCAACGTGCTCAAGAAAGTCCTCAAGCTGTATGCCGACCAGGGCTGGCAGCCGATTGTCGCGCCGGAGATGGAGTTCTACCTGACCAAACGCAGCGATGACCCCGACTACCCGTTGCAGCCGCCGGTAGGCCGCTCCGGGCGTCCCGAAACGGGCCGGCAGTCGTTCTCCATCGAGGCCGCCAACGAGTTCGATCCGCTGTTCGAAGACGTTTACGACTGGTGCGAACTGCAAAACCTCGACCTCGACACGCTGATTCATGAAGATGGCACGGCGCAGATGGAAATCAACTTCCGTCACGGTGATGCGCTGTCGCTGGCTGACCAGATCGTGGTGTTCAAACGCACCATGCGCGAGGCCGCGCTCAAGCACAACGTGGCTGCGACCTTCATGGCCAAGCCCATGACCGGCGAGCCGGGCAGCGCCATGCACCTGCACCAGAGTGTGATCGACATTCAGACCGGCAAGAGCATCTTTTCCAACGAAGACGGCACCATGAGCACGCTGTTTCTGCAGCATGTCGGTGGCTTGCAGAAATACATCCCCGAGCTGTTGCCGCTGTTCGCGCCCAACGTCAACTCGTTCCGCCGCTTCCTGCCCGACACCTCGGCGCCGGTCAATGTCGAGTGGGGCGAAGAAAACCGCACCGTCGGCCTGCGCGTACCGGATGCCGGCCCGCAGAACCGCCGCGTCGAAAACCGCCTGCCGGGCGCCGATGCCAACCCGTATCTGGCGATTGCCGCGAGTCTGCTGTGCGGTTTCATCGGCATGGTCGAAGGCATCAACCCCAGCGCGCCGGTGGTGGGGCGTGGCTACGAGCGCCGCAACCTGCGCCTGCCACTGACCATCGAAGACGCGCTGGAGCGCCTGGAAAACAGCAAGACCATCGAGAAGTACCTGGGCAAGAAATTCATCGTTGGCTACGTCGCGGTCAAGCGTGCCGAGCATGAAAACTTCAAGCGCGTGATCAGTTCCTGGGAGCGTGAGTTCCTGCTGTTTGCCGTCTGACCGCTGATAGCCCCGTAGGAGGGGCTTCAGCCCCGAAGCTTTGATCCTTCGCGGCTGAAGCCGCTCCTACACGGGCTATCCACCCTGCAATCTGGCAATGGAGTGATGCAATGACCGTCAAGAATCCACAAACCCTCGAATGGCAAAGCCTCAGCCACCAGCATCATCTGGCGCCTTTCAGTGACTACAAACAACTGAAGGAAAAAGGGCCGCGCATCATTACCCGCGCCGAAGGGGTGTACCTGTGGGACAGCGAAGGGCAGCAGATTCTCGACGGCATGGCCGGCTTGTGGTGCGTGGCGGTGGGCTACGGTCGTGAAGAGCTGGTCGCGGCCGCCAGTCGCCAGATGCGTGAGCTGCCGTATTACAACCTGTTCTTCCAGACCGCTCACCCGCCTGCTCTGGAGCTGGCGCAGGCGATCGGCCAGATTGCCCCGCAGGGCATGAACCATGTGTTCTTCACCGGCTCCGGCTCCGAAGGCAACGACACGATGTTGCGCATGGTGCGTCATTACTGGGCAATCAAAGGCCAGCCGAACAAGAAAACCATCATCAGCCGGGTCAATGGTTATCACGGCTCCACCGTCGCCGGCGCCAGTTTGGGTGGCATGACTTACATGCACGAGCAGGGCGATTTGCCGATTCCCGGAATTGTCCATATTCCTCAGCCGTACTGGTTCGGCGAGGGCGGCGACATGAGCCCGGATGAGTTCGGTGTCTGGGCTGCCGATCAACTGGAGAAAAAAATCCTCGAACTGGGCGTGGACACGGTCGGCGCCTTTATCGCCGAGCCGATTCAGGGCGCTGGCGGGGTCATCGTGCCGCCTGACAGCTACTGGCCGCGGATCAAGGAAATTCTGGCCCGCTACGACATCCTGTTCGTGGCAGACGAGGTGATCTGCGGCTTCGGGCGTACCGGCGAGTGGTTCGGCAGTGACTACTACGGTCTTGAACCGGACATGATGACCATCGCCAAGGGGCTGACCTCCGGTTACGTGCCCATGGGCGGCCTGGTGGTGCGTGACGAAGTCGTCGCGGTGCTCAACGAGGGGGGCGATTTCAACCACGGCTTCACCTATTCCGGGCATCCGGTGGCCGCTGCCGTGGGCCTGGAAAACATACGTATCCTGCGCGAGGAATGCGTCGTCGAACGGGTCAAGGCAGAAACGGCACCTTACTTGCAGAAACGTCTGCGTGAGCTGAGCGACCATCCGTTGGTGGGCGAGGTGCGCGGCGTGGGTCTGTTGGGGGCAATCGAGCTGGTGCGCGACAAGCTCAGCCGGGAGCGTTACACCGGGCAATCGGCGGGCATGATCTGCCGAACCTTCTGTTTTGAAAATGGCCTGATCATGCGAGCGGTCGGCGACACCATGATCATTGCGCCGCCACTGGTCATCAGCCTGGCGCAGATCGACGAACTGGTGAGCAAGGCTCGCCAGTGCCTGGATCTGACCTGGCAGGCGCTGCAAGGTTAATGCTGTTCTACAAGGCCATCCGCTAATCTGCCAGACTAACGGCGCTGCCAGTCAGCCGTTCGGTTTAATAACGACAACTTGGAGCTGTATCCATGAAAACATTCGGCAAGACCCTTCTCGCCTTGTCCATGGCGGGCCTGATGACCGCGACCGTGCACGCTGACGATAAAGTGCTGCACGTTTATAACTGGTCCGATTACATTGCCCCGGACACCGTGGCCAAGTTCGAGAAAGAGTCGGGTATCAAAGTTGTCTACGATGTGTTCGACAGCAATGAAACCCTGGAGGCCAAACTGCTGGCAGGCAAGTCTGGCTACGATGTGGTCGTGCCAAGCAACAACTTCCTGGCCAAGCAGATCAAGGCCGGTGTCTATCAGGAACTGGACCGCTCCAAACTGCCGAACTGGAAAAACCTCGACCCGGCGCTGCTCAAGGCGGTTGGCGATGCCAGTGACCCGGGCAACAAGTTCGCCTTCCCGTACATGTGGGGCACCATCGGCATCGGCTACAACCCCGAGAAGGTCAAGGCGGCACTGGGCGTCGACAAGATCGACTCCTGGGACGTACTGCTCAAGCCCGAGAACATCGCCAAGCTCAAGAGCTGCGGTGTGAGTTTCCTCGACTCGCCTACCGAAATGATCCCGGTGGCCCTGCATTACCTGGGTTACCCGACCAACAGCGAAGACAAGAAACAGCTGGCCGAAGCTGAAGCACTGTGGCTGAAGATCCGTCCTTCTGTGGCTTACTTCCATTCGTCCAAGTACATCTCTGACCTGGCCAATGGCAACATCTGTGTGGCTGTCGGTTACTCCGGTGACCTGGAGCAGGCCAAGTCGCGCGCCCATGAAGCCGGTGACAAGGTCAAGCTGTCCTATGCCATTCCCAAAGAAGGTGCCGGTAGCTTCTATGACATGGTCGCCATCCCTAAAGATGCCGAAAATGTCGACGCGGCCTACAAATTCCTGAATTTCCTGCTGCAGCCGGAAGTCATGGCCGAGATCACCAACGAAGTACGCTTCCCGAACGGCAACAAAGCCGCGACGGCGCTGGTCGACAAGGAAATCTCCGGTGATCCGAGCATCTACCCGACCCAGGAAGTGACTGCCAAGCTGTATGCAATTGCTGATTTGCCAGCCGCCACCCAGCGGATCCTGACCCGCAGCTGGACCAAAATCAAATCGGGGAAATAAATCTGTAACAATTAGTGGGGATGCTGCGTGACCGTCTGTTGGCGCAGCATCTGCACTGCATGGGCGCGGCTTCGGCCGCGAACCATCGATTGATCGCAGGTGATGCACCTGCTGACTAGATTCTTTGCCGGGGCGCACAGGTTGCAGGGTGCGCACCGTTTTTCCTGGAGAGATCCGCCCCCTTCAAGGGGCCCTCTAAAAAGCAGGCGGCCAGCCAGCAGGCAGTTTTAGAGGCACCCCAAGGGCAGGCCCACTGTAAAAAGGACTGATGCTTTGTCTATTTCCATTCTGTTCAAGGCCGTACTGGCCGGAGCCGGGCTGACCCTGGCGCTGAGTGCCCACGCCGATTCGTCCGTTCGCGTTTACAACTGGTCGGATTACGTCGGTGAAACCACTCTGGCGGATTTCGAAAAAGCCACTGGCATCAAGCCGGTTTACGACGTGTTCGACTCCAACGAAACCCTCGAAGGCAAGTTGCTTGCCGGGCGCACCGGCTACGACGTCGTGGTGCCCAGCAACCATTTCCTGGGGAAACAGATCAAGGCCGGTGCCTTCCAGAAACTCGACAAGGCGTTGCTGCCCAATTACCAGAACCTCGACCCGGCACTGCTCAAGCGCCTGGAGAAAAACGATCCGGGCAACCAGTACGCCGTGCCTTACCTGTGGGGCACCAATGGCATCGGTTACAACGTCGAGAAGGTCAAAGAGGTGCTGGGTGTCGACAAAATCGACTCCTGGGCTGTGCTCTTTGAACCGGAGAACATCAAGAAGCTATCAAGCTGTGGTGTCGCCTTCCTTGATTCGGCCGACGAGATGATCCCGGCGGTGCTTAACTATCTGGGGCTGGACCCCAACAGCACCAAGGATGCCGATTACAAAAAGGCCGAGGCCAAGCTGCTGGAAGTGCGTCCTTATGTGACCTATTTCCATTCTTCCAAGTACATCTCCGACCTGGCCAATGGCAATGTCTGCGTGGCGGCCGGTTTCTCCGGCGACGTATTCCAGGCCCGCGACCGTGCCGAAGAGGCCGGCAAGGGCGTCAAGATTGCCTATAGCATCCCCAAAGAGGGTGCCAACCTGTGGTTCGACATGCTGGCCATCCCGGCTGACTCGAAAAACCTCAAAGAGGCCAGTGCGTTCATCAACTACATGCTCGACCCGCAAGTGATTGCCAAGGTCAGTGACCAGGTCGGTTACGCCAACCCCAATACCAAGGCTGGCGAGTTCATGGATCAGGACATCCGCAACAACCCGGCGGTCTATCCGCCGCAAGCCGTGCTGGACCGTTTGTTCGTAAATAGCGAGCTGCCCCCCAAGGTGCAGCGTCTGATGACCCGCAGCTGGACCAAGGTCAAGTCGGGCAAATAAAGAACCTGCCTCTGGCCCACAGCGCCAGAGGCATTATTTCCGGGAGTTTTTACCCATGGCAGTTGCCTCCGGCGCCCTAAACAATCCCCTCGAGACCGGTAAGCAGCCCAAAGAAGTATTGCTCAGGGTCGACAGGGTCACCAAAAAGTTCGACGAGACCGTGGCGGTGGACGATGTGTCCCTGCAGATCAACAAGGGCGAAATCTTTGCCCTGTTGGGCGGTTCCGGTTCGGGTAAATCCACCCTGTTACGCATGCTGGCCGGTTTCGAGCGCCCTACCGACGGGCGTATCTACCTTGATGGCGTCGACATCACCGACCTGCCGCCCTACGAGCGGCCGATCAACATGATGTTCCAGTCCTATGCGCTGTTCCCGCATATGACTGTGGCCGACAACATCGCCTTCGGCCTCAAGCAGGACAAACTGCCCAAGAACGAGATCGACCAGCGCGTGGCCGAGATGCTCAAGCTGGTGCACATGACCCAGTACGCCAAGCGCAAGCCGCACCAACTGTCCGGCGGCCAGCGTCAGCGCGTGGCGCTGGCCCGCTCGCTGGCCAAGAAGCCCAAGCTGCTGTTGCTCGACGAGCCGATGGGCGCCCTGGATAAAAAACTGCGGTCGCAGATGCAGCTTGAGCTGGTGGAAATCATCGAACGAGTGGGCGTGACCTGTGTGATGGTGACCCATGACCAGGAAGAAGCCATGACCATGGCTGCGCGCATCGCGATCATGCACCAGGGCTGGATTGCCCAGATCGGCAGCCCGATCGACGTCTATGAAACCCCTGTCAGCCGTCTGGTGTGTGAGTTCATCGGCAGCGTCAACCTGTTCGAAGGCGAAGCCGTCGAGGACATGGAAGGCTACGCGCTGGTGCGTACCCCTGATCTTGAGCGGCCGATCTATATCGGCCACGGGGTTAGCACCTCTGTGGAGGACAAGAGCCTCACCTATGCACTGCGTCCGGAAAAAGTGCTGATCGCCACCCAGCAGCCGACCACTGAATACAACTGGTCGAGCGGCAAGGTTCACGATATCGCCTACCTGGGCGGGCATTCGGTGTTCCATATCGAGCTGCCCGGCGGCAAGCGTGTGCAGGCCTTCGTGGCCAATGCCGAGCGCCAGAACGACCGGCCGACCTGGGGTGATCAGGTCTATATCTGGTGGGAAGACGACAGCGGCGTGGTACTGCGCTCATGAAAGCACGCAAGGTCAAGCGCCTGCTGCGGCGCATCATCCCCGACGGGCGGCAACTGGTCATTGGTGCGCCGTTTCTGTGGCTGTTCCTGTTTTTCGCCCTGCCGTTTCTGATCGTCCTGAAGATCAGTTTCGCTGAAGCCGACGTAGCGATCCCGCCGTATACCGAGATCTTCACCTACGCCGAAGAAAAGCTGCAGATCGTGCTCAGTTTCACCAGCTACACGATGCTGGCGGGCGACGATTTGTACCTGGCGGCTTATCTGGGTTCGCTGAAGACCGCGTTCTTCAGCACCTTGCTGTGCCTGCTGATTGGCTACCCCATGGCCTACGCCATCGCCAATGCCCGCAAGGACATCCAGACGGTGCTGTTGCTGTTGATCATGATGCCGACCTGGACTGCGATTCTGATCCGGGTCTACGCCTGGATGGGCATCCTCGGTAACAACGGCCTGCTCAACGGCTTCTTGATGTGGCTGGGCCTGATCGACGAGCCGTTGCAGATCCTCAATACCAACCTGGCGGTGTATATCGGCATCGTTTACTCCTACCTGCCGTTCATGATCCTGCCGCTCTACGCCAACCTGGTGAAGCACGATCACAGCCTGCTGGAGGCCGCCTCGGACCTCGGTTCGAGCACCTTCAACAGCTTTTGGAAAATCACCGTGCCGCTGTCGAAGAACGGCATCATTGCCGGCTGCATGCTGGTGTTCATCCCGGTGGTCGGTGAGTTTGTGATTCCTGAGCTGCTCGGTGGCCCGGAAACCCTGATGATCGGCAAGGTGCTGTGGCAGGAGTTCTTCAACAACCGTGACTGGCCGGTGGCTTCGGCGTTGGCGGTGATCATGCTGCTGGTGCTGATCGTGCCGATCATTCTGTTCAACCGCAGTCAGGCCAAGGAACTGGAGGGCAAGGCATGAGAGGCTTCAAGTTCTCCAATCTGATGCTGGTGGTGGGATTGCTGTTCATTTACCTGCCGATGCTGATCCTGGTGATCTACTCGTTCAACGAGTCGCGGCTGGTGACGGTGTGGGGCGGCTGGTCGGTCAAGTGGTACGTGGGGTTGCTGGACAACACCCAGTTGATGGGCTCGGTAATGCGCTCGCTGGAAGTGGCCTTCTACACCGCCATCGCGGCGGTGGCGCTGGGCACCATGGCCGCCTTTGTGCTGACCCGTATCTCGCGGTTTCGCGGCCGCACGGCGTTCGGTGGTCTGGTCACCGCGCCGCTGGTCATGCCTGAGGTGATTACCGGTCTGTCGCTGTTGCTGCTGTTCGTGGCCATGGCGCAACTGATCGGCTGGCCTGCCGAACGTGGCCTGCTGACCATCTGGATCGCCCACACCACGTTCTGTACTGCCTACGTGGCGGTGGTGGTGTCGGCGCGCCTGCGGGAGCTGGACCTGTCCATCGAGGAGGCCGCGATGGACCTTGGTGCGCGGCCGTGGAAGGTGTTCTTCCTGATCACCATCCCGATGATCGCCCCATCGCTGGCGGCCGGCGGCATGATGTCCTTCGCCCTGTCGCTGGACGACCTGGTGCTGGCCAGCTTCGTTTCCGGGCCTGGCTCGACCACCCTGCCGATGGAGGTTTTCTCTGCCGTGCGTCTGGGCGTGAAGCCGGAAATCAACGCCGTGGCCAGTCTGATTCTGTTGGCCGTGTCGCTGGCGACGTTCATGGTCTGGTACTTCACTCGTCAGGCCGAAGAGCGTCGCCGCAAGGCGATTCAACAGGCCATCGACGAGAGTCTGGATGCCTCGGTCAGCGAGCGGCGGCTGGCCTAGCTACACACCGTCGACGTTGCCAACACCCGCCTGCAATGCCTCGGTCAGTAATCTGGCCGGGGCCGACAGCGGTGTGTTGTGGCGGCTGACCAGCCAGAACGGTTCGCTGCGTGAACGCAGGGTCAGCGCCAAGGGCACCACGCCCATACCGCTGGCACTTTCAGCCACGGCCTTGGGCATCATCGCAACCAGTTGCCGGTCCTGTTGCAGCAGCATCAGGGTGGTGAAGGTGGACGCGGTTTCGATCGCAAACCGCGGAAACTCCAGCCCGGCCTCACTGAACTCCCGCTCCAGCACCAGCCGCATCGGCATGTTTGCCGGATAGACCACCCAGTTGTAATGCTGCAGCTCGTCGAGTGTCAGGCTGGCGGCAGCGGCCAGCGGGTGCAGCGGATTGGCAACCAGTTGCAACGCCTCCGGGGCCAGCGGCAGGCAGTCATAGGCTTGCGGGCGCTGACTGACGCTGGTTCGGCAGAGCGCCAGATCCAGGCGCCCCTGGTCAATCAGGCCCAGCAGCCGGGCGCTGGTGTCCTCGACCACTTCCACCGCCAGTTCCGGCTGCGCTTCACGCAGGCGCGCCAGGCTGCTGACCAGCAACGGGACTGCACCCATCACCGCGCCCACGGCAATCCGCCCACCCTGGCCCTGCAGAATGCCGATCAGTTCTTCACGCAGGTGGGCCATGTCGCTGTGGATCAGCCGGGCATAGCGGATCACACAGCGTCCCAGGTCGTTGGCTTCCAGACCCTGGCTGGTGCGGGTGAACAGCCGGGTGCCGAATGCCGACTCGATTTCGTTCAGCGCCGAGGTCGCACCGGGCTGGGTAATGGCCACGTACTCGGCGGCCTTGTGCAGCGAGCCGTGATCGTCCAGAGCGATCAGCAGACGCAGCTGCTTCAGGCGCAGCCGTGAGATCAGTGAGGTGAGCGGAGCGATCATGGGGATAAGTAAAGGTTATCGCTTAATCAGAGGCTCTCATTAGGCAGCCTGCTGGCAGATTCGTAAAGTGCGGCTTATCCACAGCAGAACAAGAAGGCCCATGCCATGCGACTGATCCAGTATGAAACCTCTGCCGGCCAACGCCATGTCGGCATCGTCGAGGGCGAACAGGTACACACCGTGCTGGCGACCCTCAGTACCCGGGAACTGGCCCTGGCGGCCATCAGCGCCGGTCACAGCCTGCAGGACGAAGTGCTCAAGCGCGGCAGCCAGCCCGGCCCGTTGTACCGCGACTTGCAGCAAGCCGGCCAGATACTGCCACCGCTGGATCATGAAGACCCGGCGCACTGCCTGGTCAGCGGCACCGGCCTGACTCATCTGGGCAGCGCGGATACCCGTGACAAGATGCACCAGAAAAAAGACCAGGACGAAGCGACGCTCACCGATACCGCGCGCATGTTCCGTTGGGGCGTAGAGGGCGGCAAGCCAGGTGCCGGCAAGGTCGGCGCGCAGCCGGAGTGGTTCTACAAAGGTGATGGTTCGATCGTGCTGCGCCCCGGTGCAAGCTTTCCACTGCCGACCTTCGCCGAAGACGTCGGTGAAGAGCCCGAGTTGGTTGGCCTGTACGTGATCGGCCCGGACAGCAAGCCTTATCGCCTTGGCTATGCGCTGGGCAACGAGCTGTCCGACCACGTACTGGAGCGTCGTAGCTACCTGTACCTGGCACACTCCAAGCTGCGCTTCTGCGCCTATGGTCCTGAGCTGCGCATCGGTGCCTTGCCAGCGCATCTGGCCGGTATCAGCCGCATTCACCGCGACGGCCAGGTGTTATGGGAAAAGGAATTTCTCAGTGGCGAAGAAAACATGTGCCACAGCCTGGAGAACCTTGAATACCACCACTTCAAATACCGCCAGTTCCTGCGTCCGGGCGATGTGCATGTGCATTTCTTCGGCACCGCAACCCTGTCGTTTGCCGACGCGGTGAGCGCGCGTCCCGGAGACACCTTCGAGATCGAAATCGCCGAGTTCGGCGCACCGCTGCGCACCGGTGTGGTTGTTGATGACGAGCCACTGGCTCCCGGCGCCGTCCAGGCGCTCTGAACACAAAGGAATCACGTATGACCAGCATCACGGGTTGGAACTACATCGGCGGTCAGCGCAGCGCGGAAGGCCAGACCACCTTGCAAAGCTTTGACGCCAGCACCGGGCAGGCCCTGCCTTATGCCTTTCATCAGGCCACCGAGGCCGAGGTCGATGCTGCGGCGCGGGCGGCGCAGGACGCCTATCCGGCGTTTCGCAGTTTGCCGGCGGCACGGCGGGCAGAGTTTCTTGAGGCCATCGCCGATGAGCTCGATGCCCTGGGTGAGCATTTCGTCGCGCTGGTGTGTCAGGAGACGGCATTGCCAGCGGCACGCATCCAGGCAGAGCGGGGCCGAACCAGCGGGCAGATGCGGCTGTTTGCCAAGGTGTTGCGCCGGGGTGACTTTTACGGCGCGCGTATTGATCGTGCCTTGCCTGAGCGCCAGCCTCTGCCGCGGCCGGACCTGCGCCAGTGGCGGATCGGTCTGGGACCGGTGGCGGTGTTTGGGGCCAGCAATTTTCCGCTGGCCTTCTCCACGGCCGGTGGCGATACCGCAGCGGCATTGGCCGCTGGCTGCCCGGTGGTATTCAAGGCCCACAGCGGGCACATGGGCACCGCCGAACAGGTGGCTGATGCGATCTTGCGTGCTGCGCGCCGCACTGACATGCCGACCGGTGTGTTCAATATGATCTTCGGCGGTGGCGTGGGGGCCTGGCTGGTGCAGCATCCGGCCATCCAGGCGGTCGGCTTTACCGGCTCGCTGGCCGGTGGCCGGGCCTTGTGCGACATCGCCGCCGCGCGCCCCCAGCCGATTCCGGTCTTCGCAGAGATGTCGAGTATCAATCCGGTGCTGCTGTTGCCTGAAGCCCTGCAGGTGCGGGGTGAGCGCATCGCCTCGGAGTTGAGCGCAGCGGTGGTCTTGGGCGCCGGGCAGTTCTGTACCAATCCCGGTCTGGTGATCGGCATACGCTCGGCGGCCTTTGATGCCTGGCTGCAGCACTTCACCCGATTGATGGGTGATCAGCCGGCACAGACCCTGCTCAATACCACAACCCTCAAGAGCTACTGTCACGGTCTTGAGCGGCTGCATGCGCATCCAGGTGTCAGCCATCTGGCCGGTGCCGCGCAGCAGGGCCAGCAGGCCCACGCCCAGGTGTTCAAGGCCGACGTCGCGCTGTTGATCAATGGCGATGAACTGTTGCAGGAAGAGGTGTTTGGCCCGACCACGGTGGTGGTCGAAGTCGCCGACCAGGCCGAACTGCTGCGTGCCTTGCACGGCTTGCGCGGCCAACTGACCGCGACCCTGATCGCCGAGCCGGCTGATCTGTGCAACCACACCGAACTCACCGGCCTGCTGGAGCACAAAGCCGGGCGGCTGCTGGTTAATGGTTATCCGACCGGGGTCGAGGTGTGTGACGCCATGGTGCATGGCGGTCCGTACCCGGCCACCTCCGACGCGCGTGGCAGCTCGGTGGGCAGCCTGGCCATCGATCGCTTCCTGCGTCCGGTGTGCTACCAGAACTACCCTGACGAATGGCTGCCCGATGCGCTCAAAAATGCCAACCCGCTGGGTATTGAGCGGCTGGTAGATGGGCTGCACAGCCGCGAGGCGCTGTAGCGGTAGGAGGGGCTTTAGCCCCGAAGGCTTCGCCGCTAAAGCGGCTCCTGCAGTGCCCGGAATATCTTGCCCGGATTCATCAGGCCCTGCGGGTCCAGGGCCTGTTTGATGGCGCGCATGCTGTCGATGGCCACCTCACCATGTTCCTGAAGGAGAAAGTCGATCTTGTGCAACCCCACACCATGTTCACCGGTGCAGGTGCCTCCGGCCTGCAACGCGCGGTGGACGATGGCGTGGTTGAGGCGTTCGGCCTCGATCAGTTCGGCCGGGTTATCCGGCGCCAGCAACATGCAGACGTGGAAATTGCCATCCCCTACATGGCCGAAGATCGGCGCCGGCAGGTAAGACTGGTTCAGGTCCTGTTCGGTGGCGACCACGCATTCGGCCAGTTTCGACAACGGTACACAGACATCCGTAGACAGCGCTCGGCAGCCCGGCTTGAGTTGCAGGAAGGCGAACAATGCATCGTGGCGGGCGCTCCATAGCCGGTTGCGGTCCTCCTGACGGGTCGCCCACTCGAAGTTCTGCCCGCCATTGCCCTGGGCCAGCCCCTGCACGGTTTCAGCCTGTTCAGCCACGCTGGCCTGATTGCCGTGGAACTCCAGAAACAGCGTCGGCGCTGCGCGCAGGTCGAGTTTCGCGTAGCGGTTAAGCGCCTCGATGGCCAGGCGGTCGACCAGTTCGGCACGGGCCACCGGCACGCCCATCTGGATGGTTTCGATCACGGTCTGCACCGCCCCGGCGACACTGTCGAAGCTGCATACCGCGGCGCTGATCGCCTCGGGTTGTGGGTGTAGTTTGAGGGTGATTTCGCTGATCACCCCCAGGGTGCCTTCGCTGCCGATCAGCAGCCGGGTGAGGTCGTAGCCGGCCGATGACTTCTTGGCCTGTGAGCCGGTGTGCATGACCCGACCGTCAGCCAGTACGGCCTTCAGGCCCAGTACGTTCTCGCGCATGGTGCCGTAGCGCACGGCGTTGGTGCCTGAGGCGCGGGTGGCGCACATACCGCCGATGCTGGCGTCGGCTCCCGGGTCGATGGGAAAGAACAGCCCGCTGGCGCGTAGATACTCGTTGAGGGTCTTGCGGGTAATCCCCGGTTGCACCGTGATGCTCATGTCTTCGGGGTTGAACGCCAGCACCTGGTTCATGGCCGACACATCCAGGCTCAGGCCGCCCTGCACGGCCAGCAGATGGCCTTCCAGGGATGAGCCGCTGCCATAAGGGATCACCGGCACCCGGTGGGCGTGGCACAGGCCGAGAATGGCGCTGATTTCTTCAACCGTATGGGCAAACGCCACGGCATCGGGGGGGATCGGGTCGTACAGGGATTCGTCGCGGCCGTGGTGTTCGCGAACGGCCGTGGCGGTGCTGAAACGCTCGCCGAGCAAACCGCTCAGCGCATCAATGAACGAGGCAGGCAAAGGCATGGCAGGCTCCGTGGGCATGGTGTCCGGTCGCCTGCCCGAGCATGACCCAGCTGCCTGACGCTATAGCGGCGTCAGGACGTTCATCACGGTATCGAGGGCGGCACGGGTGTCGTCGAGCTGGACCAGCGAGGCATAGCGGGCAGCCAGGGCATCGCGGTTCTTGATGGCGGTGAGGATGGCCTGGTGGCGGGGCAGGCTGAGTTCCTGAATGTTGGGACGCATGTTGGTCAGGTTGATCGACTCGCGCAGTGGCAACGACAGCATGTTGCACATGTAGGCCAGCAGGTCGTTGTGGGTGGCGTCGGCAATCGCCCGGTGAAAGTCCAGGTCTGGCTGGAGCATTTCTTCGCGGGTCTGTGCCGCCGCCATACGCTGGTAGGCGTCCTCGATCACGGCGATATCGGCATCGGTCGCCGTGGTTGCCGCCATGGCGGCAATCTCCGGTTCGAGAATCCGTCGTACCCCGGCCAGCGTGTTGAAGAACTCGCTGTGCGGGGTCGAGCGCATCAGCCAGAACAGTACGTCCGGGTCGAGCAGGTGCCACTCTGCACGCGGTCGTACCACGGTGCCGACACGAGGCCTGGAGAACACCAGGCCTTTGGCGGTCAGTACCCGGGTGGCCTCGCGCAGCACTGGCCGACTGACCTTGTATTCCTCGCACAGAGTAGCTTCCGGGGGCAGTTTTTCTTCGGGCTTGAAGCGGCCGGAAACGATATGCACACCCAGTTCCTGAACGATCTGCGCGTGCATGCTTTTGCGTGGCTTGGGGGTCTGGTAATCCATAAAGACGCAAGGACTCTGGCGAAATGCGCTGCATCATAACATCCCTCCAGAGCCCTTTCGGCTTCGTGCGGTCAGTGTGAGTGCCGCGGCACTTGCGAGCCACGGCAGCCGACCAGAAAGTCGAAGTCGCAACCCTGATCAGCCTGCATGACGTGATCGACATACAGCCGCGCATAGCCACTGGAGAAAATGTTCGCCGAGGTGTCGGGCTGCAGGTCGGCCAGGCGTCCTTGCAGTTGCTCGTCGCTGATGTCCAGATGCAGCCGGCCGCTGTGGCAGTCCAGCTCGATGAAATCACCATTGCGCACGGCCGCCAGCGGGCCACCGGCCGCCGCTTCCGGGGCGACGTGCAGAACCACAGTGCCGTAGGCGGTGCCGCTCATCCTGGCGTCGGAAATGCGCACCATGTCGGTCACGCCCTTGGCCAGGACCTTGGGCGGCAGGCCCATGTTGCCGACCTCGGCCATGCCCGGATAACCCCGTGGGCCGGCGTTTTTCAGCACCAGTACGCAGGTTTCGTCGACATCCAGGTCCGGGTCGGCGATGCGTGCCTTGTAGTCATCGAAGTTTTCGAACACCACAGCACGACCGCGATGTTGCATCAACGCCGGGGTGGCCGCTGACGGCTTGAGCACCGCACCGCGTGGCGCCAGATTGCCGCGCAGGATACACAGCCCGCCATCGGCCACCAGCGGGTTGTCGATGGGCCGAATCACTTCGTCGTTGTACTGCGGCGAAGCCTGGCAGTTGTTCCAGATGCTCTTGCCGTTGGCGGTCAGGGCGTGCGGGTTGGGTAGCAGACCGTTTTCACCCAGACGGCGGATCACCGCCGGCAGGCCGCCGGCATAGTAGAACTCTTCCATCAGGAAGCGCCCGGAAGGCTGCAGGTCGACCAGCGTCGGTGTACCACGACCGACCCGTGTCCAGTCGTCCAGCTCCAGCTCAACACCAATGCGTCCGGCGATGGCCTTGAGGTGAATCACCGCGTTGGTCGAACCGCCGATGGCGGCGTTGATGCGGATGGCGTTTTCAAAGGCCTCGCGGGTGAGGATTTTCGACAGGCGCAGGTCTTCGTGAACCATGTCGACGATGCGCATGCCCGACAGGTGTGCCAGCACGTAGCGGCGCGAGTCCACGGCCGGAATCGCCGCGTTGTGCGGCAGCGAAGTGCCGAGGGCTTCGGCCATGCAGGCCATGGTCGAGGCGGTGCCCATGGTGTTGCAGGTACCGGCCGAGCGCGACATGCCCGCTTCGGCCGAGAGGAACTCGTCGAGGCTGATCTGGCCGCCCTTGTAAGCCTCGTGCATCTGCCAGACCACTGTGCCCGAGCCAATGTCCTTGCCCTTGTGCTTGCCATTAAGCATTGGCCCGCCAGTGACGACGATGGCCGGCACATCGCAGCTGGCGGCTCCCATCAGGAGGGCCGGGGTGGTCTTGTCGCAGCCGGTGAGCAGCACCACCGCATCGACCGGGTTACCGCGGATGGCTTCTTCGACATCCATGCTGGCCAGGTTGCGGGTCAGCATGGCCGTGGGGCGCAGGTTGGACTCACCGCTGGAAAACACCGGGAACTCCACTGGAAACCCACCGGCCTCCAGCACGCCTTTTTTCACGTGCTCGGCGATCTTGCGAAAGTGTGCGTTGCAGGGGGTCAGCTCTGACCAGGTGTTGCAGATACCGATGATCGGCTTGCCCTGGAACTCGTGGTCCGGAATGCCCTGATTCTTCATCCAACTGCGGTACATGAAGCCGTTCTTGTCGGCAGTGCCGAACCATTGGGCGGAGCGCAGGGAGGGCTTTTTGTCGGTCATGATCGGCGAACTCTTATTGTATGACTATTTGGGTTTCGTGCTGAAAACATACACCATAAAAATCGCATTTCAAGTGGTTGTCAGCTAAATAGTCTTACTATATTGTTCGATTCATGGGGTTGATACGTCCTTGTCGATCGCTGGGCGGTTAATTAGTCAGATCAATCGCAGCCAACCTATCCATAACAAAAACAAGTGGAGAACAGCTATGAATCCGGAATCTCGGATCATTCGCAGGCTTACGCTCAGGTTGATTCCCTTCCTGATCCTGTTGTACCTGGTCGCCTTCATCGATCGCTCGGCGGTCGGCTTCGCCAAATTGCACATGAACGCCGATCTGGGCCTGAGCGACATGGCCTACGGGTTTGGCGCAGGTCTGTTTTTCATCGGTTATTTCATCTTTGAAGTGCCCAGCAACCTGCTGCTGGAGCGATTCGGAGCGCGGCGCTGGTTTGCCCGTATCCTGATCACTTGGGGGGCGATCACTGTGGGTATGGCGTTCGTCCAGGGGCCTTACAGTTTCTACCTGATGCGCTTTTTGCTGGGCGCGGCAGAAGCCGGGTTTTTTCCGGGCGTGCTGTACTACATCACCCGCTGGTTCCCGGTACGCAACCGCGGCAAGGTGCTGGGCTTTTTCATCCTGTCGCAGCCCATCGCGCTGATGGTCACCGGACCGTTATCGGGCTGGATCCTGGGTATGAACGGTATTCAAGGCCTTGCTGGCTGGCAGTGGCTGTTCATTATCATCGGTCTGCCGGCGATTGCCCTGGCCTGGCCGCCCCTGAAAATCCTCCCGGATACTCCCAAGGATGCCCGCTGGCTGGCTGAAGCCGATCGGCAGTGGTTGCAGGGTGAGCTGGAAAAAGACCGCATCGAGTACGGCCAGACCGAACACACCAACCCGCTACGTGCCCTGACCGACCGCCGGGTGCTGATCCTGGCCCTGCTGTACCTGCCCAGCACCCTGAGCACCTATGGCCTGGGCCTGTGGCTGCCAACCCTGGTGCATCAGTTCGGTGGCAGCGACCTGACCACCGGTTTCATCTCGGCGATTCCGTACATCTTCGGGGTCATCGGCCTGTTGCTGGTGCCGCGCAGTTCCGATCGGCTCAATGACCGCTACGGGCACCTCACCGTGCTGTACATCCTCGGTGCCACGGGCCTGTTCCTGAGTGCCTGGCTGAGCATGCCGGGCTGGCAACTGGCTGCCCTGTGCCTGACCGCATTCAGCCTGTTTTCGGTCACCGCCATCTTCTGGGTTCTGCCGGGCCGCTTCCTGTCCGGTGCCACCGCTGCGGCGGGCATCGCCCTGATCAACTCGTTCGGCAACCTGGGCGGCTACATCGGCCCATTCGGCATCGGTGCGCTCAAGGAGTACACCGGCACGCTGTCATCGGGGCTGTACTTCCTGGCAGCGGTGATGCTGACCGGTGTAGTCCTGACCTGGCTGGTTTACGCCCAGCTTGAAAAGAAAGCCGAGAAGCCTGCCGACGCGCTTGGCCAGACCACCTGACTTTCCCTCTTTACCTCTGCGGCGGGCCGCCATGCCCGCTGCCCTGGAGCAACCAAACCAATGACCAGAAAGCTTAAAGTCGCGATCGTCGGCTCGGGCAATATCGGCACCGACCTGATGATCAAGGTGCTGCGTAATGCCCGTTACCTGGAAATGGGCGCGATGGTCGGCATCGATCCGGCCTCCGATGGCCTGGCCCGTGCCGCACGTCTGGGGGTGGCGGTGACCCACGAAGGGGTCGAAGGCCTGACCCGTCTGGCGGTGTTCGACGAGATCGATTTTGTCTTCGATGCCACCTCGGCCGCGGCCCATGTGCGCAATGACGCCTTGTTGCGTGCGGTGAAACCCGGCATCCGCCTGATTGACCTGACCCCGGCGGCAATCGGTCCTTACTGCGTGCCGGTGGCCAACCTGGAACAGAACCTGGAGCAGTTGAACGTCAACATGGTGACCTGCGGTGGCCAGGCGACCATCCCCATGGTGGCGGCGGTGTCACGGGTTGCCAGGGTCCATTACGCCGAGATCGTCGCCTCTATTGCCAGTAAGTCAGCTGGCCCTGGAACTCGCGCCAACATTGATGAGTTCACCGAGACCACCTCGCGAGCCATTGAGGTCATCGGCGGGGCCGGCAAAGGCAAAGCGATCATCGTCATGAACCCGGCCGAGCCGCCGCCGATGATGCGCGACACGGTGTTCGTGTTGTCCGAGCGTGTCGATCAGGCGCTGATTGAAGCCTCGGTGACCGAGATGGTCGCTGCCGTGCAGGCGTATGTGCCCGGTTACCGCCTCAAGCAGCAGGTGCAGTTCGAGGTCATCCCGGTCGATGCGCCGTTGAACATTCCGGGGCTGGGCCGGTTCTCCGGGATCAAGACCTCGATCTTTCTGGAAGTCGAGGGCGCCGCCCATTACCTGCCGGCCTATGCGGGCAACCTCGACATCATGACGTCTGCCGCACTGGCGACCGCCGAGCGCATGGCGCAATCGATGCTGAACGCCGGAGGATCCTTGCAATGACTTTCAACCCCGAGAAAAAGCTGTATATCTCCGATGTGACGCTGCGCGATGGCAGCCATGCGGTGCGTCACCAGTACTCGATCCAGAACGTTCAGGACATCGCCCGGGCGCTGGACAAGGCCAGGGTCGACAGCATTGAAGTGGCCCATGGCGACGGCCTGCAGGGATCGAGCTTCAACTACGGCTTTGCCGCGCATTCCGATCTGGAGTGGATCGAAGCGGTGGCCGATGTGATCAGCCATGCGCGCATCACCACCTTGCTGCTGCCAGGCATCGGCACGGTGCACGACCTCAAGGCCGCTTATGATGCCGGTGCCCGCTCGGTGCGTATCGCGACCCATTGCACCGAGGCCGATGTCTCGAAGCAGCACATCGAGTTCGCCCGCTCGCTGGGCATGGACACTGTGGGCTTTTTGATGATGAGCCACATGATTGCGCCCGAGCGGCTGGCCGAGCAGGCGCGGCTGATGGAAAGCTACGGTGCGACGTGCGTGTACATGGCCGATTCTGGTGGTGCGATGAGCATGCAGGATGTGCGTGAGCGGTTGCGCGCGTTCAAGGCGGTGCTCAAGCCTGAAACCCAGACCGGCATGCATGCCCACCACAACCTCTCGCTGGGCGTGGCCAACTCCATCGTGGCGGTGGAAGAGGGCTGTGACCGCATTGATGCCAGCCTGGCCGGCATGGGCGCCGGGGCCGGCAATGCACCGCTGGAAGTGTTCATTGCCGCCGCCGACCGGCTCGGCTGGAACCATGGCACCGACCTCTACAGCCTGATGGACGCTGCCGACGATATTGTCCGGCCGCTGCAGGACCGGCCCGTGCGGGTCGACCGCGAATCTCTGGCGTTGGGCTATGCAGGGGTGTACTCCAGCTTCCTGCGCCACAGTGAGGCCGCTGCCGCCCGCTATGGCCTCAAAACTGTGGATATTCTGGTCGAGTTGGGCAAACGCGGCATGGTCGGCGGTCAGGAAGACATGATCGTCGATGTGGCACTGGATCTGTTGAATCGCTAGATATCGGTTGGCAACAGCCGCGAAGGTTTCGCGGCTGGGCTACGAAGCAAGCGCTATCAAACATGTAGGACACGTCCAATTTTGCTGTAGGCCCGTAAATCCCCGTCGAGCGCTTGCTAGGCTGCGATCCCACGATCAGGGACCGCGCGATGAGCGAGCCAAAAACCACCCCGCAATACACCAAAGCGCCCGACACCGGCCTGCGGGTCATGCCGCGGCCGACCACGCCGCAGAGTGCTGAAAGCCTCCCGCCGCCACCGGTCTACAGCTTCGAAAATCCCCCGCCCAGACAGCAACTGCGCCCTGAACCTGTTGTCGGTGCCGAACCCGGCTTTTACATCGTGCCACGCAGCATGTCACCGGCCGAGCTGTACCGTGAGCTGTTCAGCGCCATGCCCAACGCCGCGTTGCGCTCGTTCAGCCAGCTCAATCCCGGCCTGGATCAAACCCTCAAGGCCGGCACCCTGATCGTCCTCAGCGACCCGAACAACCGCACCTGCACCTTTGCCGAATCACAACTGTTGGCTGCCGCCGAAGAGGTCAAGGCTGCCCTGGCACCACTGACGCCTGAGGAGGCTGACTTCATGATGCGCCATGCCGCAGAGATCGCCTCGTTTACAGGGGAGACATCGACCTGGCTGGGGGTGAGTGCGGCGGTGATGGAGGCGCATTTGAAGCGTATTGAAAGTGTTTTAAAGAAAATTGAAGCGTTGCACGCTGACAACTTTCGCAGGCACGGGCATCTCAAGTCGCCGGAGTTTTTCAGCGAACGCAAGAAGCTGCTGGCCCAACTGGATGAGCACCTTCTGGGCTCCAAGCGTTTGCGTGCAATGACTACGCTTGACGATCACCACAAACTGAAAAATGCGTTGGGAATCTCCAGTCGAAGCCTGGTGCATCACTGGCGTAAAGCCGGAGGGGCCGGACCCATTCCGGGGTATACCGAGCACGTCAAAGCGATCAGTCGAGCTACTGCCTGGATGAAGGTCGGGGGCTACATCGGTATTGGTTTCGGGGCTATGTCCGGGATTACGGCAATCAAGGATGTGTGCCGAAACGGCGATGAAAGCGCGTGTCGCAAGATCAAGTTTGTCGAGGGTGGAAAGTTCTTGGGTGCAACGGGAGTTGGGATGGCAAGTGGTTGGATTGCAGGCAAGGCGGCGATGCCTATTTGCTTGCTCCTCGGGCCAGCCAGCGCTGGAGTAGGAACGGTTGTATGTGCTGCAACTGCTGTCGGGATCGGAGCTTTGGTAGGCACATTAAAGGGAAGTGATTGGGGAGAGGATGCCGGTAATTTCGCCTATGAATGGGTATATCCATGATTGAGCATGAGTCTTGGAGGTCTATAGCACTACAGATATATGTATTGGGCCCTCTGGTATTAGTGGTGTTGCGGCATCTGTTCGTTCGGTATCTCTGTCGCTTCCATCTGGGCGACATGCTTGAAGCTATCAAGGACAGTCCGGAATTCAAGCGGGAGTACATGAGGGGAATTGAACATCTAGGACTAGGCTCTCGTGCCGGGCTGTTGTTGTTGATTGGGCGAGCGCTTTTTTTTTCTAAAAGCAGGATTGCAAACGGTCACCTCAATGCAATGGAAATTGAAAGATTTCCGTCTCATTTGAGGCGGCTGGCATTAGGTAATGCCTTTTTTCTTGCGTTCAATGTCATATGGTTTCTGACATGGCTGGTGCAGCTTTCATTGACACGACCTGATCTGATCGCGCGAATTATTAATGAGATGCAGAACCCGTTTTTTTTATTTTATGCGGGTCCCTGGATTTTTTTCGCAGGTAGCCATTTTTTGAAGGTATATCTGAGCCGATATTTTTTGGGTGAAATGATCGCGGCTGTTGGTTTGAATGCTGAATATCGTCGGCTACATACAGTGGCGCTGGAGCGGATTGTGTTCTGCGAGCGTTCTCATTTACTGATCATGATAGGGCTCGCGGTCCTGTATAAAGGCTTAGGGGTAAGGAATTCGAAACTGCAAGTTTATGAGCTGAGCTTTTTGTCTCGTAAATTCAAAAGATTGGCGGCCATAAAGGCACTTTGTACTAATGTCTGGTTGCTATGGCTTTTGGTTACGTGTCCGTTTCTTGTCATGGAGCGGCTCTGATGTTCGGCGTTTACGCACGGAAATTCGGTTGAAAGTCTTGGGGGGAGTGGTTCTGAAAGTGATTGGTTAGCCACCTTTCTAAGGTGCGGTTGTTTTCTGGCCATTTCTGCAAGATTTATATTGAGCGTTTATGTAAGGCATTACTTGCTAAAGAAACTCTTGGGCCAGTTGCACTCTGGCTCTGATTTGGATCTTAGCATTTGCTCCAGTCGCGAAAGCTTCGCAGCTAAAGCTGCTCCTACGAGGTTTCATGTTCACTAACGTCTCGGCACCAACCGCAATTCCCCCTGCCGATGTGCCTGCACATCCGCCTCACTGAACCACTGCGGCATGTACTCGCCACGAATGTAACTTTCAGCCTGGTCGGCATAGTGGCGGTCAAACGGTACGCCGCTCTGGCCGACCGGGTTGATGCCCAGGCTGTTGGCCGGGTCGGCGAAGTCGATCAGGCGGCGCGTCGAGGGACCGTAGTTGACCGGCCATGGTGCGGGGCCGGTGCGTGATGACAGGTTATTGGGGACTTCGTGGCTGCCGGGGGCCGGCAAGGGGCCGACGTTGAGCAGCCAGTCCAGAGGCTTCTGGGCACCCAGCGGATGGGCGTGGGTCAGTTGATGAACCTTGCCCCATTGCCACTGCTGCGAGTCATTGCCGTACAGGCTGCGCAGGTGATCGAGGCTGGCGCGCCAGGCGGCCTGGACGATCTCGCTGCGGCTTTCGCGGGCCGGCGTCTGGCGGTCGTCCCACCATGGCGAGTCGGCGTCGGCGGCCAGGCGCGGCATGGCCGAGTCGAACACCCGGGTTGAGAGCAGGGTGTCGAACAGGGCATCGCCCAGGTCGTCCTTGAAGGCTTTGTCTGCCAGGTTGAACAGCAACTGGTTAAACAGCGTGGCAGCCACTGAGTCCAGCGGGTAGTCGCCTTGCCAGGATGCAAGCTGGCCGAGCAGCGCCCGTTCGGCCGGGTCTTGAGTGGCTCGCAACAGCTCTGGCAACAGGGGCTTGAGGATGCTCGGCGCATAGTCGGTGGTGGTGCCCAGTTGCAGGGCCTTGCTCGACTTCAGGTCCCATTTCACTGAGGCATCACGCAGCTGCCGATCGAGCTGTTGGCCGCGTTGCGGTGGGTTGTAGTAGCCGGGAATCTCGATGCCGGCCGGCGATAGCGGCTGGAAATTGGCCGAGATGATGTAGCCGCGGGCCGGGTTTTCTTCCTGGGGGTTGGCGCTGAACGGGTGAAAACCCGGTTTCTCGGCCTGGCCGCTGCTGCCGTCGAGAATGAAGGCCGGGTTGACGCCCTGTGGGCGGATTGGCAGTTGCCCGGCAGCCCACCAGCCAATGTCGCCGCTGGCGTTGGCCCAGACGATGTTCAGCCCCGGCGCCTGAATCTTCGCTGCGGCGCTGCGCATCTTGTCCAGCGTATCGGCGCGGTTGGCCTGATAGAAACCGTCGAGCACCGGGTTATCGGCCTCCAGAAATGACCACCACATGGCAATCGGCGTGCTGCCGGCCTGTTTGCCCAGTGCGTCGTTGATGATCGGCCCGTGCGGCGAGCGGCGCAGGGTCAGGGTCACCGGTGGCTGGCCCTTGACCGCGATCTGCTGTTCGCTGCGGGTCATCTCCACCCAGCGGCCCTGACACCAGACCTGCTCGGGGTTGTCTGGGTTGGTTTTCTCGGCGATCAGGTCCAGGTCATCGTTCTGGAACATGGTCAGGCTCCAGCCGAAATCCATGTTGTGACCGAGAAAGGCGAAGGGATTGAGTGCCTGGTAGTGACCGTACAGCTCGAAATCCGGGGACGACAACTGCGCCTCGTACCACACCGCCGGCACCGAGAAGCGGATATGCGGGTCTCCGGCCAGCAGCGGCTTGCCACTGCGGGTGCGGCTACCGGCGATGGCCCAGGCATTGCTGCCTTCGAACTGTGGCAGGCCGGCGTCCTGCAAGGCCTGTTGGCTCAATTGCGCCAAGGCACCGAGGTCGTGCCAGTCGTTGTGGCTCAGCCCCGGCTGGCCAGCCAGAATGCCGTCGGGATGCCATTGCAGATCGAATACTTTCAGGTAATTGGCGCCCAACTCGTCACGCACGTAGGTCAGCAACGGTTCGGTACGAAACGCCGCAGCGAAGCTATAGGCCAGGTAACCGCCGATGCTCAGCGTGTCTTCGGCGCTGAACGGCCGTTTCGCAATGCCCAGCAGGTCGAACTCCAGCGGCCTGGCGCGGCTGTCCTGGTACTGGTTGATGCCGTCCAGATAGGCCTCCAGTGCCTGCCAAGCCGGGGTTGTACGGTCCTGACGGGCGACATAGGCGTCGGCGTGTTCGCGGATGCGCAAGGTGCGAAACAGCCGGTCTGTGTCGATCAGTTTGGGGCCCAGCACCTCTGCCAGTTCACCGCGCGCCAGACGGCGCAGCATTTCCATCTGGAACAGCCGGTCCTGGGCTTGCACATAGCCCAGCGCCCGGTACATGTCGGCCTGGTTTTCGGCGCGGATATGCGGCACACCACGTTCGTCATAACGCACGCTGACCGGCGCGCGCAGACCGTTGAGGGCCAGTTCGCCGGCACGCACGGGTTGTTTGCTGTGGACGTACCAGGTCGCACCTGCGACAAGCAGGCCAAGGGCGATGGCGAGGACGGTAAGGCTGCGTTTCATCCGGTGTCTCTGCAAGTGGCTGGCTGACTGAAGCAGAGCCGCACCCTACAGTCTGTGACGGCGCCTGGGTAGTGCCAGCTTGTGGCTTGCCAGCCAGCGACAGACAGATGAAGATCAGTGCAACACCTTGCCCTGCGCCTGTGGATTTGCCATGACCGACACCTTCGACCCCGATCAGTTACGTGCCAGCCTGCAGCCGCTGAGCGCCGATGATGTTCTGTCGCCAGCCGGGCAGGCTTACCAGCGTTTCTACAGCCTGGGTGCATTGGGCGGTGAAAAGGTCATTCGCAGCTGGCTGGGCCGTCTGGATGTGGATCAGTACCAAATCGTCGGCCAGGTCTGGTTGCCGGAGCGACCGCTGGCGACACTGATCCTGATGCACGGTTTCTACGATCATATGGGTTTGTATCGGCATGTGATCGAGTGGGCGCTGGCGCAGAACTTTGCGGTGCTGTCTTGCGACCTGCCGGGGCATGGGCTGTCCAGCGGCAGCCGGGCGAGCATTGGTGACTTCGCCGAGTACCAGACCGTGCTGCAGCGTCTGCTGGCCGAGGCGCAAGCCTTGCAGTTGCCGCAGCCCTGGCACTTGTGCGGGCAGAGCACCGGCGGCGCCATCGTGGTCGACCATGTACTGCATCGCGGCAGCGACAGCCCGGCCCAAGGCCAGGTGATTCTGTTATCTCCGCTGGTACGGCCAAGGGCGTGGGGCTGGTCCAAGGCCAGTTACTACTTGCTGCGACCGTTTGTCAGCGGCATTGCCCGGCGCTTTACCGAAAACTCCAATGCCCCGGCGTTTCTGCCGTTTCTGATGGCCGACCCCTTGCAGCCGCGGCGCCTGCCCACTGCCTGGGTCGGGGCGCTGGCGCGCTGGATCGTGCATATCGAGAAGGCGCCACGCAGCGAACGGCAGCCGTGGATCGTGCAGGGCGAGTCGGACATGACCGTGGACTGGAGCTACAACCTGAGTGTGCTCAACGAAAAATTCAGCGACCCGCAGATTCTGATGCTGCGTGAGGCCAGGCACCACCTGGCCAATGAGATTCCCGAATTGCGCGCTCAGTATTTCGAGTTTCTCAATGGGCGCTTTCGGAGCTGAACCCACTTATAGGTTTGAGTTGCTCTGCCCGACTGCCAGGCCTGCCTTGATCGCCGCCAGCGCCGCCTGATAATAGGCCCGACCTTCGGGTGATTCGGCAAAGCTTGAGAACTGCTCCAGTTCCGGGTCCGAAAGGTCGCGGTAGACGTACAGCAGGGTGTTGTTGAGGTCTGCGGCAATCTGCGCCATCAGCCGTTCGCGCTGGCCTTCGAGCATGCCTTGGGCCTGACCACCGCCCAGCAGCCCCGGAATCATCTGGCTGAGGCTGTCGGCGGCGACCCCGGCCAGCGCCAGGCTGACCTCGGCACCGGCCTGCTTGGCCGGCAGCGCCTGGGCCAGATGGCCGATCAGCAATTGGCGGGTCGAGTCGGCCTGGATCACCGGCAGCCCCTGGGCGTGTTTGGCCAGTTGATCGGCGCGGGTGGCGGTCAGCTCGGCATTGACGATTTTGCGCCCCAGCGGCGACTGAAAAAAACGCAAGGCCGGAGCCGGATCCTTGAGGGTTTCGCGCAGCCGCTGCGCTGCGCGCTGGTCGACGGCCTGCGCCGCAAAACGCTGGTTGCTGTTGTTGACCAGGGCCTGGAACACCGCCGGTGGCAGGTTGGCCTGATAGCGCTGCTGCGCAGCCTTGAGCGCGTCATTGAAATGCGCCCGTTGTTGCGGCCAGCCAGCGGCTTTGTACAACTGATCGAAGTTGTCTGCCCAGGCAGGCAGTGCGCACAACAGCAACAACACAACACACAAACGACGCATTCGGGACTCCTGTCGGCAGGCCACTATTCTCGGTGCGTTGGCGGGGGTTTGTCGAGGCATGCCTGCGCCGGATCAATTAAAACTGCAACAGCCCGGTAACCCACTATTGGATAGCCGGGGTTACGGCTACTATAGGCAGCCTCTGAAAACGTTTGCGAGGCACTCGCAGTCAGTTTCTGAGGTGCTCCATGCACGCCACGCCCATCCCCACCGATCACCCCTTGTTACAGCGCATTGTTGACGACCTTGCCACCCGCGGCTGGTCGCAGCAGGACGTGTTCCTGCCTGATGAACTGACCCGCGAACTGGCCGCCGAGTGCCGTCGGCGTGCCGCTGCCGGTGACCTGGAGCCGGCCGGGGTTGGTCGTGGGCTGGCGCAGGAGGTGCGCGAGGGGATTCGCGGCGATCATATCCAGTGGCTGGAGCCGGGGCAGTCAGGTGTCTGTGACCAGTACCTGCAGGTCATGGACAGCTTGCGGACGGCCTTGAACCGCGATTTGTTCATGGGCCTGGAAGATTTCGAGAGCCACTTCGCTTTCTACCCGCCGGGGGCGTTCTACAAGCGGCATCTGGATCGCTTTCGCGATGACGACCGGCGCATGGTCTCGGCGGTGTTGTACCTCAATCCTGACTGGCAGCCGCAAGAGGGCGGTCAGTTGCGGATGTACCTGGAAAACGACGCGCCGCATGACGTGCAGCCGATCAGCGGTTGCCTGGCCATCTTTCTGTCTGGTGAGGTGGCGCATGAGGTATTGCCAGCCAGCCGCGACCGGCTGTCGCTGACTGGCTGGTTCAGGCGCCGGGGCAACGACGTCCTGGCCTGAGCCGGTTTCTCAACCTGTGACAGGCTTACGCTTGCGTACCGGCCCCACCCGTTTCTCGATCGCCTGCTGCAAGTCCTTGCGCATCCCCAGCAGGAAGGCCAGTTCTGCCACCACGAACAACGGGCCGATGATCAGCCCGGTCACGTCGTCGATGAACGCCGGTTTGCGGCCTTCGTAGTAGTGGCCGATGAACTGGATGATCCAGCCAGTCACGAACAGGCCCACGCCCCATGCCAGCCATACGCTGGTGGATTGCTGTGCCAGGCTGGCACCGCTCCATAGGCACAACAGCAGCAACACCGACATCAATACGCCCAGTGGCCGGTCCAGACGCAGATAGAAACGTACCGACGCCACGGCGACCAGCAAGGCCGGTGACAGCCATAGGCCGTAGGCAAGTACCCCAGGGCGTGACAGAAGAATCGTCACGGCCAGTACGATCAGTGGAATACCCAGGAAGTGGGTCACGATATTGCGCCAATCACGGTGATAAGCCGCATATTGGCTGAGATGATCGACCAGGTTTTTCATTATTATTCCTGCCCGCAGCGTTGATGGGTTGGCTACACAGTAGCTGCTCCAGCAAACACCTGCCTACGAAAAAAGGGAGCAGAAATGACAAATGGAACGCTGTGGCGGTCGCGCTTGATGAGCGACTACTGGTTTGGGCAATTGCCGGCCGCCTTGCAAGACGCTTTATTGGGCGCTGCGCGACAACGGCGTATTACCCCAGGCAAGCTGCTGTTTGCTCAGGGTGACCCGCCCTGTGGCCTGTACGTGCTGCTTGAGGGCGCGGTGCGCATGGGCAGTGCCGGGCAACAGCGTCTGACGCCACGGCTTGAAGAGCTGGTGGCGCCGTTCTGGTTTGGCGAGGTGTCGCTGTTCGATGGCCAGCCACGCACGCTGGATGCCTATTCTCTGGTGCAGAGCATCTTTTTGCAGGTGCCCCAGCCGTTTATTGATCAATGGCTGCTTGAGCACCCTGAAGATTTACGCTTTTTTGCCCAGTTGCTCAGTAACAAGCTCGGCCTGCCATTGCTGCGCCCGGAAAAACTGCACAGCCTGCCGGATCGCGCCCGCGTCGCCTGGCGGTTGTTACTGCTCTGCGAAGGCTACGGGCAACTGAGCCATGCCCGGCGGCTGGTCGGTTTCGAGGCGATTGAAGCCTGCCCTACCGTAGCGTTGTCGCGCGCCGCCTTGCTGGAAGTCCTGCAAGACTTGCAGCAGCGCAGGATCATCCGGCTGGGCCAGGAGCAACTGGAAGTCTTCGATATCGATAAGCTGCGCAAGGCAGCCAATGTGCTGCGCGCCCGCGCACCCTGCTAACGTGCCAGCCCCTGGCGATACTGCGTCGGGGTCAGGCCGGTCCAACGCTTGAAGGCGCGGCTGAAACTGTCGACATCGGCAAACCCCAGCAGCGACGCAATCTCGCTGAGTGAGGCGTCCGGGTCGTTGATGTGCAGCAACGCAAGGTTTTCCCGGCACTGGTTGACCAGCAGATCATAGCGGCAGCCTTCGTCGGCCAAGTGCCGTTGCAGGCTGCGCAGGCTCAAGCCTAAAACCTGGGCAACGGTCTCGGCGCTCGGTTCGCCTTCGGGTAACTGCGCTTCGATCGCGCTGCGCACCCGTGGCTCCCAGATCAGCGCCTGGGCCTGTGCTGCCGGCTCGCCCGGCTGGGTGGCGCCGTCATCCAGGTGGCTGTCGAAGTCGCGGCTGGCGAACACCAACAGGTTGTGCGCCGCGCCGAAAAACAACGGCGCGCGAAACAGCTCCTGCCACGGCAGCGGGTTTTCCGGCTGGGGGCGTTGCAGGTGCACCTCCAGCGGTGCATAGCTACGCCCCAGGCGGTTACGGCAGGTGCGGACGTAGATGGCAGCAAAGGCATCGAGCATCTCGGGCACGGGAGCCGCGCAGTCTGGCGGTGGGCTGAAGCTGAATTCGTAGCGCTCGCCGGTTTTCTGGAAGCTCAGTTGCAGGGCGTCGCGAGTGGGGGAGTGATAGCGCACGATCCGCTCGAACACCTCGCGCAACGATTCGCTGGCCACCAGGGTGTAGCCCAGCGCATGAAAACTGGTCGGGCTGACAAAGCGTGACACCCGCAGGCCCAAGGCCGGGTCGGCGCTGGCCTGCACTGCCAGTTGCCACAAGCGTAGCGTCGCCCCCGGCGCCTCGCGTGTGTGCGGGTCAAACCCGGCTGCCAGGCACAGCCCGGCGCTGTCCAGGCCCAGGACGTCGAGTTGCTTGCGCAGAGCGCGGGTCCAACTGGCGAGGCTGCTTGGCTCGGGCATGCGCGATACACCCTGTGTTGGCTAGGGGAGAAGAAATGCTGTTATTTCTCTATGGAATTAATAAATATCTTCTTATTCCTTAACGAATATATATTGCCTCCCTATACTCGCTGCATGGATACAGGCCTTCAGGAGGCGACCCCATGCATAACGAATCCATCCGTTATCTGATCGTGCCAGGTTGGCAAGGGTCGCCGGACGATCACTGGCAGACTCATTGGCAGAATAGCTTGCCCAACAGCGCCCGTGTACAACAGGCTGACTGGGACAAACCACGTCGTGAAGATTGGGTGGGTGAGTTGCAGCGTTCGATTGCCGCGCACAGCTCGCCGGTGATCCTGATCGCCCATAGTCTGGGCTGCATCACGGTGGCGCACTGGGCGCAACTGGCGCCGGTCGAGTCGCTGCGTCAAGTGCATGGGGCATTGCTGGTTGCGCCTGCCGACGTCGAGCGGCCCAATTGCCCGCCGGCGCTGCGAAATTTTGCGCCGATTCCCGATCACCTGCTGCCGTTCCCGACCCAGATTGTCAGTTCTGACAACGATCCGGCGGTCAGCACCCAGCGTGCCATGGAAATGGCCCGCCACTGGGGCGCCGAGGTGGGCTTTCTGAGCCAGGCCGGGCACATCAACGTCAAGTCCGGTCACCAACGCTGGGAGCAGGGCTTCGCCTACCTTTACCGCCTGCAAAGCCGCCTGGAGCAACAGTCGCGTCGGCGCGCTTGAGTCTGCGTTTTATTTATCAGCTCCGATCCGGGGCCATTTTTTGTAACGCCGGGGCCAGGATGGCGCTGGCGGGAGTTATTCATGAGTGTTCAAGAGATTCCTGGTCAGTCGTTTCTGACCTTCCCTGATGCTGACAAGAGCCCGCTGAGCATCCGTGCCAAGGCGCTGGTGTTCATCGACCCCCGCTCGCGGCAGTTGCGTACCGAAATGGAGCAACTGGCGGCGGGGCCGTTGCCGATCCTGATTCGCGGCGAACCGGGCACCGGTAAAGAGCTGCTGGCCCGCCACATTCATCGTGGCAGTGATCGCGGTGGCCTGTTCGTTTCGGTCAATTGCGGGGCGCTGAGTCCGACCTATGCCGAAGCCGAGCTGTTCGGCCACGCGCCTGGCGCCCACAACGGCTCACCAAGTAGCCGCGCCGGCTGGTTCGGTTCGGCCAACGGCGGCACGCTGTATCTGGATGAAATCGGCGACCTGCCGCTGCCGATTCAGAGCAAGCTGTTGGCCGCGCTGGAAAATCATGAAGTCACCCGGGTCGGCTCACAGCAGCCCAGCCCAGTGGATGTGCGCCTGGTCGCGGCGACCAGTATCGACCTGGCCAAGGCCGTGGCGGCGGGCAAGTTTCACGAGCGCTTGTACCATTACCTCAGCGAAGGCCGTCTCGACCTGCCTGCCTTGCGCGAACAGCCGGGCAATATCCTGCCGTTGGCCGAATACTTCGTCGGTATCTACAGCCAGCGCCTGAACCTGCCGGTGCAGTTGATCAGCGATGCTGCCCATGAGGTGTTGCAGGCCCACGACTGGCCGGGCAATACCCGCGAGCTGGAAAACGTCATCCACTTCGCCCTGCTGGTCAGCAGCGGCGAAGAAATTCTGCCAGAACACCTCAATCTGCCGGGCAGCAACGATCCGCTGGCTGAAATTGAACACCAGACCCGTCGTTTGCTGGGTAATGCCGAGCCTGCGCAACTGGCGCAACTGAAAAGCCTGTTGCAAACACTCACCGTGCGCCTTGAGCAACTGCCGGGCTGAGCCCTTTGAGTCGCTGATTTCAACGCCGTAGTCCGTGATGGGCTGCGGCGTTTTTTTTGCCAACTGGTCAGGAAATAGCGCACCAGAGGCTTATCTGTAAAAGTAATAAGAAGATTGATAAAAAGTATTTTGTGGTAATAAAAAAGCCCGCTAATGTCTGCTCCACGTCCCAATGGCCACCATCGGGACCCTCAAATACTCATAAGCAACACAGATCCTCCAAGGGGCAACGCATGAAAAAGACATTCCTGATGGCCGCACTGGCAGTGGCGTTCTCGACAGGCCTGGCACATGCCGGCGAGAAACTGGTGGTTGGCGCGACCCCGGTTCCGCATGCCGAAATCCTTGAGCTGATCAAGCCGACCCTGGCCAAGGAAGGGGTGGACCTGGAAATCAAGGTTTTCACCGACTACGTGCAGCCCAATGTACAGCTCAACGAGAAGCGTCTGGACGCCAACTACTTCCAGACCAAGCCTTATCTGGACGGGTTCAATAAAGGTAAAGGCGCGACCCTGACCACCGGTGTGGGTGTACACGTCGAACCCTTTGGTGGTTACTCGTCGAAATACAAGAGCCTGAACGAGCTGCCTGAGGGCGCCACCGTGGCGATCCCCAACGAGGGCAGCAATGCCGGCCGTGCCCTGTTGCTGTTGCAAAAAGGCGGCCTGATCACCCTGAAAGACCCGACCAACGCCCTGTCGACCCCGAAAGACATCGCAACCAACCCCAAAAAGCTGAAATTCCGTGAGCTGGAATCGGCGGTACTGCCGCGTACCCTGAGCCAGGTCGATCTGGCGCTGATCAACACCAACTACGCGCTGGAAGCCAAGCTCAACCCGAAAAAGGATGCACTGATCATTGAAGGCGCCGATTCGCCGTACGTGAACTATCTGGTAACCCGTGCCGACAACGCCAACACCGACGCGATCCAGAAGCTGTCCAAGGCGCTGACCAGCCCTGAAGTCAAAGCTTTCATCGAGAAGAAATACGACGGCGCGGTATTGCCGGCGTTCTAAGCAGTAACAGTTTCAATAGCAGCATTTTCGCGGCTGAAGCCGCTCTTGCAGGCGTACGCCCGTAGGAGCGGCTTCAGCCGCGAAGCATTTGAAACCAGTCATATGCATATTCAATAACGGTATTTAAATTTAATTTCTTATATCGATACAGTTACTCCATTCAGTTCCTGGTCCTTTGAATCGGAGTACTCATGCCAGCAGCCTCCCTCGCTTCTTCAGCCGCACAATCGGCCAGCCAATCCTTCGAAGTACGCCCTTTGTCCGGCAATGTCGGTGCCGAGATTGTCGGCCTGGATTTGTCTCGCAGCCTCAACGACAGCGACTTTGCCCGGGTCCATAAAGCCCATCTGGACCACCATTTGGTGGTGTTCCGTGACCAGCGGATCACCCCGCAGCAGCAGATCGATTTCAGCCGTCGTTTCGGTGTATTGCAGATCCACGTGCTCAAGCAGTTCCTGTTGGCCAACCACCCGGAAATCCTCATCGTTTCCAATATCGTTGAAGACGGCCAGCCCATCGGCCTGGGCGATGCGGGCAAGTTCTGGCATTCGGACCTGTCCTACAAAGAGCTGCCAAGCCTGGGTTCGATGCTCTATGCCCAGGAACTGCCCAGCGAAGGCGGCGACACATTGTTCGCCGACATGCACAAGGCCTGGGAAACCTTGCCTGAGCATCTGCGCAAGGCCGTGGAAGGCCGCAAAGCAGTGCACAGCTATACCGCGCGCTACCGTGACGGTCACAACGCCGAAAACTGGCGGCCGACCCTGACCCCCGAGCAACTGGCTCAGGTGGTTGAAGTGGCGCATCCGGTGGTGCGTACCCACCCGGAGAATGGCCGTAAGGCGCTATTTGTCAGTGAAAACTTCACCACCCATATCGTCGGTGTGCCTGAAGACGAAAGCCGCCAGATTCTCGCCGAGGTGTATGCCCACAGCACCCGCCCCGAGAACGTCTACCGCCACCAATGGCAGGACAACGACATGGTGTTCTGGGACAACCGTTCATTGATCCACCTGGCGACCGGCTGCCCGGCCCATCTGCGCCGCCGCTTGCACCGCACGACCATTCAGGGCACTGCGCCTTACTGATCAGCCGTACCGATTTAGAGGAGCGCCGACATGAATGCTGTCGTGCAAAGCCATACGGCTAGCCATAACAATCCCGCGCAACAGGCCAATCAGCCCGCCGCTGAGGCCTTGTTGCAAGTACAGAATGTGAGTTTGGAATACCGTACCCCGGAGCGGGTTGTGCGGGCGACCCATCAGGTCAGTTTCGAGGTCGATCCGTCTGACCGCTTCGTCCTGCTCGGCCCCTCGGGCTGCGGCAAGTCCACCCTGCTCAAGGCCGTGGCCGGTTTCATCAGGCCCAGCGAGGGGCAGATTCGTCTGGCCGGTCATCAGGTCAGCGAACCGGGACCGGACCGCATCGTGGTGTTCCAGGAGTTCGACCAGTTACCGCCCTGGAAGACGGTGATCGAGAACGTCATGTTCCCGCTGCTGGCCTCGCGCACCCTCAAGCGTCCCGAGGCGCTGGAGCGTGCCAAATACTATCTGGACAAGGTCGGCCTGAGCGCTTTCGCCCAGGCGTACCCGCACACTTTGTCTGGCGGCATGAAAGCGAGGGTAGCGATTGCCCGCGCGCTGGCCATGCAGCCGAAGATCCTGCTGATGGATGAGCCTTTCGCCGCGCTCGACGCGCTGACCCGGCGCAAGATGCAGGAAGAGTTGCTAGAGCTATGGGACGAGGTGCGTTTCACCCTGTTGTTCGTCACCCACTCCATTGAAGAGGCGTTGGTGGTCGGCAACCGCATCCTGCTGCTGTCGCCGCATCCGGGCCGGGTTCGCGCCGAGATCAACAGCCACCAGTACGACTTGCAGAGCCTGGGCGGGGTGGGGTTTCAGCAGACCGCGCAGCGCATCCACCGCTTGCTGTTCGACGAGCAGCCCGGTGGCAGCCAGACCGAGCGTGAACTGGGCTTTCAGGACATACGCATCGCGTATTGAGCATTCACCGGCAGGCCTGGCCTGCCCGCAGAGATTCAAACCATGAGTATTTCCACCAATCCGTCTTCGCCGCGCCGCGAAGAATATGAAGTCGCGCTTGAACCATTCGTTCAGAGCGAGCTGGCCCGTGACATTCCCCTGCTGCAGCGCATCTGGCAACTGGGCTGGGTGCGCAAGACCCTGATCATGATCGTCCTGGCCGTGCTCTGGGAAGTGGTCGCCCGCATCCAGGCCAACGACCTGCTGCTGCCGAGCTTCTTGCAGACTGCCAAAGCGTTTTACGAAGGCCTGCTCAGCGGCGAACTGCTGGGCAAGGTATGGATCTCGCTTACGGTGTTGATTCAGGGGTATCTGATCGGCATCGTCCTGGCCTTTGGTCTGACCACCCTGGCGGTGTCGACCCAACTGGGCCGTGACCTGCTCAGTACCCTGACCGCCATGTTCAACCCGCTGCCGGCCATCGCCCTGTTGCCGCTGGCGTTGCTGTGGTTTGGTCTGGGCCAGAACAGCCTGATCTTCGTCCTGGTGCACTCGGTGCTCTGGGCACTGGCGTTGAACACCTATGCCGGTTTTCTGGGGGTGTCCGAGACGCAGCGCATGGCCGGTCGCAACTATGGCCTCAAGGGTCTGCGCTTTGTCTGGCACATCCTGATTCCGGCGGCGCTGCCGTCGATTCTGGCTGGCCTGAAGATTGGCTGGGCCTTCGCCTGGCGCACCCTGATCGCCGCCGAACTGGTGTTCGGCGCCTCGTCGGGCAAGGGCGGCCTGGGCTGGTACATCTTCCAGAACCGCAACGAGCTGTACACCGACAAGGTGTTTGCCGGCCTGGCTGCGGTGATCCTTATCGGCCTGCTGGTCGAGAACCTGTTGTTCGCCAACATTGAACGTCTGACCGTGAAACGCTGGGGCATGCAGCGTTAAGCATCACAAAATTCCAAGAGAGTCTTTCCATGAGCACTATTTTCAAACGTTCGGCCTTGGGCGGCCTGGCTGCGACCTTGGCTTTGAGCGGGCTGTTCAGCAGTACGGCCCAGGCCGAAGGCAAGATCAGCATCGCCCAGCAATTCGGGATCGGTTATCTGATTCTCGATGTGGTGCGCGACCAGCAACTGATCGAGAAGCACGGCAAGCAACAAGGTCTGGATATCGAGGTGAACTGGAACAGCGTGTCCGGCGCCACGGCGATGAACGAAGGTCTGCTGGCCGGCGCACTGGATGTGGTGTCGGCCGGCGTACCGCCGATGCTGACGGTCTGGGACCGGACAAAGGGCAAGCAGAACGTCAAGGCCATTGCCTCGTTGGGCTCGATGCCCAACTACCTGCTGACCAACAACCCGAACGTGAAGACCCTCAAGGACTTCACCGACAAAGACCGTATCGCCGTACCGGCAGCGGGCGTGGGGTTCCAGTCGCGGACCTTGCAGATCGAAACGGCGCGGCAGTTCGGCAACGACCAGTACAAGAAATTCGACAATATCTCGGTGAGCCTGGCCCACCCGGATGCTACGGCCGCGCTGATTGCCGGTGGCTCGGAGATCAACTCGCACTTCTCCAGCCCGCCGTTCCAGTACCAGGCGCTGGAAAACCCGGGCGTGCATAAAGTGCTCAGTTCGTATGACGTGCTTGGTGGCCAGGCTACGTTCAACGTGCTGTACACCACCCAGAAGTTCCACGACGAGAACCCCAAGACCTACAAGGCGTTCTACGACGCACTGGCCGAAGCCGAGAAAATCATCAAAGCCGACAAACCGGCCGCCGCGCAGACCTACATCCGCGTCGAGCAGTCCAAACTGCCATTGACGCTGGTCGAGAAGATCGTCGCCGATCCGGAAATCGACTTCACCATCACCCCGCAGCGCACCTTCATCTATGCCGAGAAGTTGCATGAGCTGGGCGTGTTGAAAAACAAGGCGGCGAGCTGGAAGGACTACTTCTTCGAAGAAGCCCACGGTACGCCGGGGAGCTGAGTAACCAGTGCCGGCCATATAGCGCAATAAACACCGAAGCTTGCAGGAGCAGCTTTAGCTGCGAAGCCTTCACACAGCGTCTTCGCGGCTAAAGCCAATACTGTTCAATCAGGTACTGTATAGCCCCGGTGGGAGCGAGCTCTGCTCGCGAAGAGGCCGGTAAAGTCACAGCATCTGCTGCGCATGTGCTGCCGCCTTCGTTGTGGTTCGGCACTCCGACAACCGGAGCGCCGGCCGGCCACTCCTACCGAGATGTGTGTACTTAAGCGAACAGCATCGCGGCTAATGCTGAGGTACATCCACAGCCGGTGTGCTGGTTTCTCTGGCCCTTTCGCGAGCAAGCTCGCTCTTACTTCTGCCAGTACCCGACTTCTTTGCGACAGAGCATTGTTGACGCCTCTCTCGATACTTTGAGCAGGCCGTTATGGCGATGCGTATCTACCGCTACGATCCGCTGGACCGTCTGGCCAGGACCAGAAGCCTGGCTGCTGCCGAACATTCGTCGCCCGGCTTCAATGGCGAGTTGCCCGACCCGCTGACCGGGCACTACCTGTTGGGCCATGGCTACCGGGCGGATAACCCGGTGCTGATGCGTTTCAACAGCCCCGACAGCCTGAGCCCGTTTGCCGAAGGCGGGATCAATGCCTATGCCTACTGCCAAGGCGACCCGGTGAATCTTCAGGATCCAAGCGGGCATATTGGCCGTATTGCCCAGTGGCATCTTGGGGTGCGATTAAAACAGGCCGCCAAGATCAAGAAACCCACCAAGGCTGCGGCCTCCCAAAGCTTTGGAATGGGCGATCTTGACGCCTTCGAAGGTACTCCCCATGTCATGGATCGCGTGCTTGCCCAGTTATCCGGCGATGACCTGGTCGCCTTTTCACTCGCTTCAACGAGAGCAAAAATAGCGGTCGATAGCGTTGCCAAGCCCTTGAGCATTGCGGTCAGTGCCGATGAGTTAAGCCGGGACATGATCTTGAAGATGCGTGATATCTCTCTGGGGCAAGCGCATGGATACTTGCCGAGAGAGGTTCGGCGCTGGAGCAACCTGAAAAGCATGGCTGCCCACGCGCCCCGTAGCGATATCCCGATGCAGGAGATGCAGGCCGCTGCCGAGTATATAAGCGCGTCCAACGCAAGAACCCATCGCTGGCAGCTCAGCCAGCATGGCCATCGCTCATGACAACCCGCATTTATCGCTACGATCCGCTGGATCGTCTGGCCAGGACCAGAAGCCTGGCTGCTGCCCAACATTCGTCGCCCGGCTTCAATGGCGAGTTGCCCGACCCGCTGACCGGGCACTACCTGCTGGGCCATGGCTACCGGGCGTATAACCCGGTGCTGATGCATTTCAACAGCGCCGACAGCCTGAGCCCGTTTGCCGAAGGCGGGATCAATGCCTATGCCTACTGCCGAGGCGATCCGGTCAACCGCTGCGATCCCACGGGGCACGCTGATTTTTTTGGAGATTTCTGGCGTGATGTGATGCCGATCCTTGGCATGGTGATACCGCTGATCACCTCGGGAGTGCTGTACAAATTCACCAAACCCAGGATTGCCAAGCTGCGCGCGGGCAACGCGACCACCGGTGACAAACTGGTGGTGGCAGGTTCCGCTGCGGTGGCGGCCTCGGCCATCGTGGGGATTGCCGGTACGGTGGTCAGGTACGTGGTGCCCGAGTCGAATGCAGGGCATGCGCTTGGGGCTCTGGCTCTGCTGGGCACAGGCGCTTTCAGCGGGATGCGTTATGCCGGTCTCAAGCTGGGCAAGGTCGCTGCGCCTGCGTCGTCCCCCATAGCGCTTGCAGGGATTGGTTCGTTACCGGTGCGCAGAAGCATCATTGAACGGTCCGTTGCCGAAGTGACGCAGACGGCGGCGTCGATCCGGCGCAGAAACAGCTTTTGAGTCGTCGTGACAGGAACCCTTGCCCGTCCCCCGCAGTCGCATATTCACATCACTCAATGACTCTCCATTTCAGATCTGCATCCACCAAGGAGCCTGCATGCCTGTTGTCCCTGCAAGACTGCTTTGGGTGCCTCTGGCTGCGGCCTTGCTGTTGGCCGGTTGCGGCGAAAAGCCGCCCGAGCAGCCCAAGCTGCCGCGGGTCTATGTTCAGCAAGTGCAGGCCGAGAATTTCGCCGCCAGCGTGGCGCTGACCGGCGATATTCAGGCACGCATTCAGACACCGCTGTCGTTCCGGGTAGGCGGCAAGATCATCGAACGTTACGTCGATGTGGGCGCGCGGGTCAGCGCCCGTCAGGTGTTGGCCCGTCTCGACCCCAAGGATTTGCAGGTCAATGTCGATTCAGCCCAGGCTGCGGTGGTGGCCGAGCAGGCGCGGGTGACCCAGGCCAAGGCTGCGTTCTGGCGTCAGCAGCAGTTGCTGCCCAAAGGCTACACCAGCCAGAGCGAGTTCGATGCTGCCCAGGCGCAATTGCGTGGCAGTGAAAGCGCACTCAAGGCCGCTCAGGCGCAACTGGCCAACGCTCGTGAGCAACTGAGCTACACGGCATTGGTGGCTGATGCGCCAGGGGTGATCACTGCGCGGCAGGCCGAAGTGGGCCAGGTGGTGTCGGCCACCCAGCCAATTTTCGAGCTGGCCGGCGATGGTGAGCGCGACGCGGTGTTCAACGTTTATGAGTCGTTGTTCGTCGAGCCACCGGGCGATCAGCCGGTGCAGGTCAGCCTGCTCGATAACCCGCAGCTCAACGTCATGGGCAAGGTGCGCGAGGTGACGCCAGCGGTCTCGGCGCAGACCGGCACGTTGCAGGTGAAAATCGCGCTGCAGCCGCTGCCTGAGGGCATGAGCCTCGGTTCGGTAGTCAGTGTTGCGCTCAGCCCGCCGGCCCGGCCGCGGGTCGAGTTGCCCTGGGCGGCATTGACCAAGAATATCGGCCAGGACATTGGCCAGCCGGCGGTGTGGGTCGTCGATGAACAGGGCAAGGCGCACCTGCGCACGGTCAAGGTGGCGCGCTACCTGACCGGCAAGGTCATGATCGATGACGGTTTGCAGCCCGGTGAAAAGGTCGTGACCGCCGGCGGGCAATTGCTGCACCCGGATATCGAGGTGGAAATCGCCGAGCACAAAACCTCAGCCGCTGGAGCGCAGCCATGAAGCGCAGTGTCTTGATCCTGACCAGCGCCGTGCTGCTGGCCGCCTGTGGCAACGATGACCCACCGCCAGAACCGGTGCGGCCGGTGGTTTGGGTAAAGGCCCAGGCCGAGTCGCAGCAGGACTTCGGGCGCTTTGCCGGCAACATTCAAGCGCGTTATCAGAGTGTGCTGGGCTTCCGGGTACCGGGGCGCATCGCCCAGCGCGCGGTGGACGTCGGCGCCGAGGTCCGCAAGGGCCAGTTGCTGGCACGCCTGGACCCCACCGATCAACAGAACACCTTGCGTAACCGCGAGAGCGATCAGGCCAGGGTCGAGGCGCAGTTCATCAATGCCCAGGCCAATGCCCGCCGTCAGCAGACGCTGTTTGATCGTGGGGTCGGCGCCCAGGCGCAACTGGATATTGCCCTGACCGACCTCAAGACCAGTCGCTCGTCGCTGGACCAGGCCCGTGCGGCGGCGCAGCAGGCCCGCGATCAATTGAGCTACAGCGAACTGCGCACTGATCATGAGGCGGTGGTGACTGAGTGGAAAGTCGAAGCCGGGCAGGTGGTCAGCGCCGGCCAGGAGGTGGTCACCCTGGCCCGGCCGGATGTCAAGGAAGCGGTGATCGACCTGCCGGCCGAACTGCTCGATCAGTTGCCAGCGGACGTGCAGTTCAATGTCGCCAGCCAGCTTGATCCGAGTGTCAGCACCACGGCCAGCCTGCGTGAAGTCGAACCACAACCGGACGCCTCGACCCGTACCCGCCGGGCGCGCCTGACCCTGGCCGAACAGCCGGCGGCGTTGCGCCTGGGCACGGCGATCAGCGTCACCCTGAGCTCGGTGGTGGTCCCGCGTGTACGCCTGCCGCTCAATGCCTTGCAAGAACAGGCGGGCCAGAGCCGGGTATGGGTGGTCGATGCCGCCAGCCAGACCGTCAACCCCAGGCCGGTCACCGTCATCAGCCGCACCGCTGAGAGCTTTTTGCTGAGCGAGGGCGTCAAGCCCGGCGAACAGGTGGTAACCGCAGGTATCAACAGCCTCAAGCCGGGGCAGAACGTCAAAATTGATAAGGACAGCCCGCGATGAAAGGCGGTTTCAATCTCTCCGAGTGGGCCATCAAACATCAGTCGTTCGTCTGGTACCTGATGTTCGTCGGCCTGCTGATGGGCGTGTTCTCCTACATGAACCTGGGGCGTGAAGAAGACCCGTCGTTCACCATCAAGACCATGGTCATCCAGACCCGCTGGCCCGGTGCAACGGTGGATGAAACGCTCAATCAGGTGACCGATCGGATCGAGAAAAAACTCGAAGAGCTGGACTCGCTGGATTATGTGAAGAGCTACACCCGGCCGGGTGAGTCGACGATCATGGTGTTCCTGCGCGACACCACCAGTGCCGCAGCGATTCCAGAGATCTGGTATCAGGTGCGCAAAAAGGTCGATGACATTCGCGGCGAGTTTCCGCAGGGCTTGCAAGGGCCGGTGTTCAATGACGAGTTCGGTGATGTCTACGGCTCGATCTACGCCTTTACCGCCGATGGGTTCAGCATGCGTCAGCTGCGCGATTACGTGGAGCAAGTGCGCGCCGAGATTCGTGAGGTCGACGGGCTGGGCAAGGTCGAGATGATCGGCCAGCAGGACGAAGTGATTTATCTGAATTTCTCGACCCGCAAGCTCGCTGCGCTGGGGCTGGATCAGCGCCAGGTGATACAGAGCCTGCAGTCACAGAACGCGGTCACCCCGGCCGGGGTAATCGAAGCCGGTCCCGAGCGGATCTCGGTGCGCACCTCCGGCCAGTTTGCCTCGGAGAAAGACCTGGCGGCGGTCAATCTGCGCCTTAACGATCGTTTCTACCGGCTCAGCGATATTGCTGATATCGAGCGCGGGTTTACCGACCCGCCTGCGCCGCTGTTTCGTTACAACGGCCAGCCGGCCATCGGCCTGGCGATTGCGATGAAAGATGGCGGCAATATCCAGCAATTTGGTCAGGCCCTGCATGCGCGGATGGATCAGGCCACCGCCAACCTGCCGGTGGGGGTCGGGGTGCATAAGGTCTCCGATCAGGCCGAGGTGGTGGACAAGGCGGTGGGCGGCTTTACCAGTGCGCTGTTCGAGGCGGTGATCATCGTCATGGTAGTCAGCTTCGTCAGCCTCGGCATTCGTGCAGGTCTGGTGGTGGCCTGCTCGATCCCGCTGGTGCTGGCCATGGTCTTCGTGTTCATGGAGTACAGCGGCATCACCATGCAGCGCATTTCGCTCGGTGCCCTGATCATCGCCCTGGGCCTGTTGGTGGACGATGCGATGATCACCGTGGAAATGATGGTCACCCGTCTGGAGCAAGGCAAAAGCAAGGAGGAGGCAGCGACCTATGCCTATACCTCGACAGCCTTTCCAATGCTCACCGGCACGCTGGTCACTGTGGCCGGATTCGTGCCGATTGGCCTGAACAACAGTTCCGCCGGCGAGTACACCTTTACCCTGTTTGCAGTCATCGCCGTGGCCATGCTGGTGTCCTGGATCGTCGCGGTGCTGTTCGCGCCGGTGATCGGTGTGCACATTCTCAGCAGCAAGGTGAAAAAGGGCAGTGAAGAGCCTGGGCGGATCGGCCGGGCGTTGAACGCCAGCATGCTGTGGTCGATGCGCCATCGCTGGCTGGCGATCGGCTTTACCATCCTGCTGTTTGCCCTGGCGCTGTTTTCCATGCGCTTTGTCCAGAACCAGTTCTTCCCGGCCTCGGACCGGCCGGAAATCCTCGTTGATCTGAACCTGCCGCAAAGTGCCTCGATCAATGAGACGCGCCAGGTGGTTGATCGCCTGGAAGCAACCCTCAAAGACGACCCGGACATCACCCGCTGGAGCACTTACATCGGCCAGGGCGCGCTGCGCTTCTATCTGCCGCTGGACCAGCAATTGCAAAACCCTTTCTATGCCCAGTTGGTGATTGTCAGCAAGGATCTGGAGGCTCGTGGTGCGTTGACCGAGCGCCTGCGTCAGCGCTTGCGTGAAGACTTCGTCGGCATCGGCTCGTTCGTCCAGCCGCTGGAAATGGGCCCGCCGGTGGGGCGGCCGTTGCAGTACCGGATCAGCGGCCCGGATATCGACAAGGTACGCCAGCATGCCATCGAGCTGGCGGCGTTGCTGGATAACAACAGTCATGTGGGTGAGGTGGTGTTCGACTGGAACGAACCGGGCAAGGTGCTGCGCATTGATATCAACCAGGACAAGGCGCGGCAGCTGGGCTTGTCGTCCGAGGACGTGGCGTCGGTGATGAACAGCGTGGTCAGCGGTTCGACCATCACGCAGGTGCGGGACGATATTTATCTGCTCAATGTGGTGGGGCGCGCCGAAGATGCCGAGCGCGGTAGCCCTGAAACTTTGCAGAACCTGCAGATCGTCACCCCGCAGGGCACCTCGATCCCGCTACTGGCCTTCGCCACGGTGGGCTATGAACTGGAGCAACCGTTGGTGTGGCGCCGCGACCGCAAACCGACCATCACGGTCAAAGGTGCCGTGCGTGACGAAATCCAGCCCACCGACCTGGTGGCCCAGTTGAAGCCCGAGATAGACAAATTCACCCAAGGCTTGCCCAGCGGCTATAAGGTCGCCACCGGCGGCACGGTTGAAGAGAGCAGCAAGGCGCAAGGGCCGATTGCTCAGGTGTTGCCGCTGATGCTGTTCCTGATGGCAACCTTCCTGATGATCCAGTTGCATAGCGTGCAGAAGATGTTTCTGGTCGCCAGCGTGGCGCCGCTGGGGCTGATTGGCGTGGTACTGGCGCTGGTCCCCACCGGCACGCCGTTGGGCTTTGTCGCGATCCTCGGGGTGCTGGCGCTAGTGGGTATCATCATCCGCAACTCGGTGATCCTGGTGACCCAGATCGATGCTTACGAACGCGCCGGCTACCTGCCCTGGGATGCCGTGGTCGAAGCGACCGAGCACCGCCGCCGTCCGATTCTACTGACGGCGGCAGCGGCCAGCCTGGGCATGATCCCGATTGCCCGTGAGGTGTTCTGGGGGCCGATGGCCTACGCCATGATCGGCGGAATCGTGGTGGCGACCCTGCTGACCCTGCTGTTTTTGCCGGCACTGTATGTAGCCTGGTACCGGATCAAGGAGCCGACTGAGGAGCAACGGCATCAGGCACCGGTGAGGGCGACTTGAGCGATGCCGTCGGCTCAGGCCGCCATGGCCGTTACCAAGCTGGCGCGAAAAGCCCCTTCCTTCAGGCGGGGGATGAAAGCGCCACCGCGAAGCGGTCATAGGGGTTAAGATCCATAAAACCGCCCCTATTCTGTGTTTCATGACTGAAATGAAAGCGACCAAAACCCTCAAGATTCGAGTGCGAGACAAGCATGCAGCGCAGCTGCGTGAAGCGTCTCGTGCTGTGAATTTTGTGTGGAACTACGTAAACGAGTTGAGCTGTCGCTCGATTCGTGAGCGTGGTCGTTTTCTGTCGGCGTTCGACATTCACAAGTACACCAACGGGGCCGGCAAAGACCTGGGACTGCACAGCCAATCGGTGCAGGCTGTTGCCGACGAATATGTCACACGGCGCAAGCAGTTCAAAAAGCGTCAGCTACGCTGGCGCTGCTCGGGCGGCGCTCGGCGCAGCCTCGGCTGGGTGCCTCTCAAGGCCGGCGCTGCTGTCTGGAAAAACGGCCAGGTCGTCTTCAACAAACAGCACTTCAAGGTCTGGGACAGCTACGGCCTGGCGGGCTTTAAATTCAGATCCGGTAGCTTCAACGAGGACAGCCGTGGACGTTGGTATTTCAACGTCGTGGTCGAGGTCGATCGCCAGTTATCGCCAGGCCAGGATGCAGTGGGGATCGACCTCGGACTGAAAACCACGGCCACCTGCAGCGACGGTGATCGCCTTGAAAGCGGCAGGTTCTACCGGGATCTGGAGAGCGCCCTGGGCACGGCCCAGAGCGCCGGCAAGAAAGCCCGTGTACGGGCGATTCACGCCAAAATTGCGAACCGCCGCAAGGACTCCCTGCATAAGTTCAGCAACGCGCTGGTCGCGCGTTGTGGCGTCATTGTGGTGGGCGATGTGAACTCACTGAAACTCGCGAAAACCAGGATGGCCAAGTCGGTGCTGGACGCCGGCTGGGGTCAATTGAAAACCATGCTGGAATACAAATGCGATCACGCAGGCACGGTTTTCAAGGTTGTTAGCGAGAGAAACACCACCCAAACCTGTTCGAGCTGCAAGCAATTGCCGGACTCGAGGCCCAGAGGTATCGCAGGGCTTGGAATAAGGGAATGGACTTGTTGTGGGTGCGGTGCCACCCACGACCGCGACGTCAACGCCGCAAAGAACATTCTCGCGCTCGGGCATGAGCGTCCAGTTGTGGGAATCCCCGCCCTTTAGGACGGGGAGGATGTCAAACAGGCTCGATCCACAGTTCAATCGCCGTAAGGTTCAGGGCCCTGCCGGGATTGAGGACTTCGTTGGAAAAGGTGATGGTCAGGTCGCCGTCCGCAGGTGAAAAACGCAGGGTGGAATCATGCTGCAGCGGGAACAGGACTTCGTTGTTGATGACGATGTCGACTTCTTCTTTGGTGCGGGCGTTTTCCACTTTCACCCTGAGGTAGGTACTGGGGGTTGGGTGGCTGGCCGAGGCCCAGAGTGCATAGTGGATGGTGAAGGGTTGGGCGGTGCCGATGACAACTGTCTGGCTGAGTGCTTCGCGGTTGTACAGTGGCAGAGAGTATTTACCGCCCTGCCAGTAAACCGGCAGCGATTGCGCATTGGTTTGCCAATACTCGGTTGAGGCCAGCCCGTCGTCGTCGGCGAAGTGGCTGTTTTTGATCAGGTTTACTTTATCGTTGGCGCACGGCGTCACCGCCTGGATGGTGGATACGGTCATTGTTTTTATCCTTGAATGATTCGGTGATGTGGCGAGTCGTAGCGGGCTTGGCTCAAGCGCTCAGGTACGTCGCCCAGAGTTTGAAGCCGGTGATATGTACCGCCGTCCTTTTGCCTTGGTCAGGCAGCGGGATCAGGTCGGAGAAAGTGATGCCCAGGTAACCGTCGTTCGAAACGATCGGCTGGACATCTTCATGACTGTACGTTTGCCACTCGGTATTGCGAACCATGGTGATATGGCTCGGGTGGTCAGACGCCGCATAGAAACCGGTGGTGATCGCCGCGCCGTCGTTACCTGAGTCGGCAATGAGTTTTGCAGTGAACTCCCACGTTACGGTGAAGGGCGCGTCTCGTCTTACCGGGATATTCTGTTGCAAGTGGTCGCCGGTTTTCAGCAGTACGCTATACAGGCGGCCTTTGTAATTTGGCAGTTCAGGTGTTTGCGGGTAATAGGTGCTAAACCAGTGTTCGAAGTTCTGGTCGATAAAATAGCCATTCTGGATAAGGTCGTTCACGATCGTTCCCTTGATCGAAGTGTGCATGGATAAAGAGAGGGTCCTTCCTCTCTCGGTGTGCCTTGTCTTCAGGCATGAATGGACGTAATAGAACTTGAGCGCTTTTGTCAAAAGGTTTGACGATCAATTACCCACGTTACATGAATCAACCACGCCGCCACACACTGGCCAGCCAGGGCTGTTGGTCCCTGGGCAGCCCGGCTGGGCGGTAGTAGTGTTCGAGTTCGATAAAACCTGCGTCAATCAGCAGTGCCTGCCAGGCCGACAAGTCGTGATAAGACCCGTAGCGCGGACCGTTCCAGCCTTCCTGGTTCTGGCCACGGGGGTTGGAACTGAACAGCACGCCACCGGGCTTGAGTGTGGCGTGCAGTTGGCGCAGTACGCGGGGCAGTTCCTGACGTGGCACGTGGAAGAGCGAGGCGTTGGCGAAGATGCCGTCGAACCGGTTGGCGGGCAGGTCCAGCGCCAGGAAGTCCTGATGCCATACCTCGCAGCCTGTATCGGTGCGGGCCATTTCAGCAAAGCGCTGGCTGCCATCGAGCCCGGTCGGATGATGACCCAGGGCGCTAAACACCTTCAGGTCCCTGCCCGGGCCGCAACCGAAGTCGAGAATCTGCAAGGGCGCTGATGCATCGAGGTGGCGCAGCAGGGCCTCGATGTTCTGGCTGACGTCATGGTCACGGGTGCCCTCGCGAAAGCTCTCGGCTGATTGGTCATAGTGAGCCAGCGTGTTGCGGGTGATCTGTTGCAGGGTGCCGGAGTCGAGCTTCATCGATGGTATCCAGTGCGGGTATTCAAATTAATACGCTGGCGAGCCGTCACTCAAGCGTCCGGCCAGCATAGGGCACCCAGATTTCCCGTACGGGTGCCCACGACGAATTGTTGCCTACCCGGTCGATGATGCAATAAGTCGCTGGAAGTGTCTGCCCGCCACCGGCCTCGGAAATCAGCGCCGACGGCACCACAAACTCTACGGCGTCGCCGACTTCGTCAGGCTGCAACGGCGGCAGGTCCATGCGCAGGTCACCCCAGCTCAAGGTGATCTCGTCGTGCGGTGCCATGTTCGGATAAGGCTCGATGATCAACGGCAGGCCGTCGTGCAGGTGGCGGCTGTTGAGGCCGCGGCGCTCCACCGAGGCCGGCAGTGCCAGTGGCGCCAGCCCCTGGTTTTCCTCCTGGTCGATGTCCATCAGCGTGCCGCCCGGTGCGTCGAGCTTGACCCACACTTTGCGGCATACCGATGACATGGGTGAACCGCCGACTTTCATGACCCGATAACTGGCCCTGGCCTTGCCGTTGTGCAGGAAGCTTTCCGGGACACGCAGCGCCACAGGCTGGTCGAGATCCTGGCAGGTGAGAATCTTCGACGCGACGTAGCAGTCATTCCAGTACAGCTCGATCAGATCACCGGTGTCCATATCTGGATAAACCGGCACCTCGATCATCAGACTCGAGGCCTGGCGAATGCCAATGCCATGGCGGCAGGTATGGGGAATGTCCGGAGCGGGGAGTTTAGGCGCAGCCTTCGTGCAGTAGGTATGGCTCATATCCAGATACTCGTGTGTTCAAGTCATAAAGCCAGACAGTGGGTAATGAACGGCAAAGGCGAAGTGCGTTATTCGCCCGCGCTGGCTAATCGATATTCATTGGTTAAGTTGTCTTGAATAAAGGATGAATCCCGGCCGTTGATAATTGGCAGCTGGGTGAAAATTAGTGATTTCAGCTAATTGGCTTTATGGCTTGCTGTCAACAGTGGCTAACTTGCTAAATGCTGTTTTTTAAAGAATCAGAAAGATCCTACAAAAGGCGCGCAGGATTATTACTGGCAGATTCATTGGGGTCTGACCTGTTCAGGTAATACTAAGAAGCTGGCACTTTAGTCTGTAGGAGCCGCTTTAGCGGCGAAATCTCCGCGGCTAAAGCCAATACTGTCCACTTAGGTACTCTATGCCCCCGGTGGGAGCAGCCGGTCGGCGTTCCGGTTGCTCGTGAAGAGGCCAGCGCATTCGCAGAAGATGCTGTGACTTTACCGGCCTCTTCGCTACCAAGGTAGCTCCCACCGGGGACATGAAGCACTTAACTGAATAGTGTGGCGGTTAAAACGCAGGTGGGGGCAGGATCAAAAACGGCTGCGTTCAAGAAACTGCCGTGTCCGCTCCTGCTGCGGGTTGGCAAACAGTGCCTTGGCTTCGCCCTGTTCGACGATCACGCCCTTGTCGATGAAGATCACCCGGTTGGCAACATCCCGGGCAAAGCTCATCTCGTGGGTGACGATGACCATGGTGCGATTTTCTTCGGCCAGGGCGCGAATGGTGCTGAGCACCTCGCCGACCAGCTCCGGATCCAGCGCCGAGGTCGGTTCATCGAACAGGATCACCTGCGGCTCCATGGCCAACGCCCGGGCAATCGCTACCCGTTGCTGCTGACCGCCGGACAGCCGCTTGGGGTAGGCGTCTTCCTTGCCGCTCAGGCCAACCTTGGCCAGCAACTGACGGGCCAGGGCAATGGCTTTTTCTTTCGCCACTTTCTTGACCACCACCGGCCCTTCAATGATGTTCTCCAGCGCCGTGCGGTGCGGGAACAGGTTGAAGTTCTGGAACACGAAACCGACCTGTTGCCGCAACTGGCGGATCAGGCCTTGCTGCTGGCTCAACGGCCGGTTGCCATCGATACGGATAGCGCCGATCTGCAAGGAACCGCCCGAAGGCTCTTCGAGCAGATTCAGACAGCGCAGCAAGGTGGTCTTGCCCGAGCCGCTGGGGCCGATGATCGCCACCACCTCACCGGCCTCGATACGCAGATCAATGCCTTTGAGTACCTCATTGCCCTTGAACTGCTTGGTGAGCCCTTTTATTTCAATCATGGCTCAAGACTCCAGATCATGGCGGTTGACCCGGGCTTCCAGGCGGTTTTGCAGGTGTGAAAGCACAGTGGCCAGCACCCAGTAGATCAGCGCGGCGGCCAGGTACATGGTGAAGATCTCAAAGGTGCGGGCGGTAATCAGTTGCGCCTGGCGGAACAGCTCCGGCACCTGGATGGTGGCGGCCAGCGCGGTGTCCTTGACCAGTGAGATGAAACTGTTGCCCAGGGGCGGCAGAGCGGTACGCGCAGCCTGGGGCAGGATCGCCCGGCGCATGGTCTGCCAGCGGGTCATGCCGATACTGGCTGCCGCTTCCCATTGCCCGCGGTCCACGGCGCCGATCGCCGCACGCAGGATCTCACAGGCGTAGGCCGCCATGTTCAGCGAGAAACCGATCAGCGCGGCCGGCAGCGGGTCCAGTTCAACACCCAGTTGCGGCAGGCCGTAATAGATCATGAACAGCTGCACCAGCAGCGGCGTGCCGCGAAAGAACGACACGTAGACGCGGGCGATCCAGCTCACCGGCTTGATGCGCGACAGACGCATCAAGGCCAGTGCAAAGCCCAGTATCAGCCCGAAGAACATACCACCCAGGCTGAGCACGATCGTGTAATACGCGCCTTTGAGCAGAAAAGGCGCGGATTCGAGCGCGAGATTAAGGCTCTCTTCAATCATTTAGTCACGTCAGCCCCGAAGTATTTCTCGGACAGCTTGGCCAGGGTGCCGTCGGCGCGCAGCTTATCCAGCGCCTTGTCGATGGCTTCATGCAGCTCGGGCTCGCCTTTGCGCAGCGCGACACCGGCTTCCTGACGCGAGAAAGGCTCACCGGCGACTGCCAGGGTGTCTTTGGTCTTGGCGATCAGCTCCAGGGCTGCCAGGCGGTCGACCAGAATGGCGTCGATGCGGCCGACACGCAGGTCCTGGTATTTGGTCGGGTCATCGTCGTAGGTCTTGACCACGGCGCCCGGTACATTGCTCTTGAGCCACTGCTCGTAGTTGGTACCCAGGCCGACGCCGATCTTCTTGCCGACCAGATCCTGGGCGGTCTTGATGCTGCCTTGGTCCTTCTTCTGGGTCAGCGCCTGGATACCGGATACGGTGTAGGGCTTGGAGAAGTCGTATTTTTTCTTGCGCTCTTCCGAGATGGTCACCTGATTGACCACTACGTCCAGACGCTTGGACTCCAGCGCCGCGAGAATGCCATCCCACTTGGTTGGCTGGATCTTGGCCTTGACGCCCAACTCTTTGGCCAGCGCCTCGGAGAGCTCGACCTCGAAGCCGCTGAGCTTGCCGTTGTTATCCACAAAACTGAACGGTGGATAAGTGCCTTCCAGGCCCACGTTCAGGGTGCCGCTGTCCTTGATTTTCTGCAGTTGTTCGCCGGCCATGGCCTGGCTGGCCAGACCTGTGCCAAGCGCCAGGCTCAGGGCCGAGAGGAGGAGGGTACGGCGGAGAGTGGAAACGTTCATGCAAGCCCCTTGTTTGAATGCGATACAAGACAGGAATCAGACGGCCTCCTGGCTGCCGAAGTGCCGGAAAACACCAGGGTTTTGCGGCACTTCGGCAGTGGAGCATGTCTGTTGGAGCGCGACTATAAGAGGTGTGCCTTATAGTTAAAAATAATTAATTATTGGTTTGATATTCTTTTTTGTTTTTCACTGCCTGCGCCGCTCTGGCGCGCGGCATTCAGCTTGCGAACTGGTCAGCATAGGCAAACAGTGCCGGTGCGCCACCGGTATGCAGGAAGATGATCGGACCATCGTCGAAGCGCTGACGACCGATACCGTCAAGCAGGCCGGCCATAGCCTTGCCAGTGTAAACCGGATCCAGCAGCAGGCCTTCCTGGCTGGCGACCAGTTTAATCGCTGCCAGCGTGCCGGCATTGGGTTCGCCGTAACGAGGAGCGTAGTACTCATCCCACAAGTTGACCTTGAAACGCTCCGGCAAAGCCACGCCAAGCAGTTCGGCGGTGCGTTCAGCCAGCCCCTGAACCTTGGGCAATTGTGCCTCTTCGCTGCGTGACACCGTGACGCCAATCACCGGCAGGTCAGGATGGCTGTCAGCCAAAGCCAGGGCCAGGCCGCTGTGGGTGCCGGCACTGCCAGAGGCGGTGACGACCGCTGCGAAGGTCTCGCCGGTCTGTTCGATCTGCTCGGCCAATTCGAACCCGGCGCGTACATAACCCAGTGCACCCACCGGGCTGGAGCCACCGATAGGCACCAGATAGGGCTTTTTGCCGCTGGCATGCAGGCGCACCGCTAACGCTTGCAGCAGCTCATCGGCGTTGTCGAGGCTCTCTACCAGTTCGACCTTGGCATCGAACAGCTCCAGCAGCAGGCGATTGCCGTTCTTCAGGTAATTGGGGTCTTCGCTGCCGATAGGGTTTTCCAGCAGTGCGACGCAGCCCAGGCCCAGGCGGGCGGCGAGGGCAGCGGTCTGGCGGACATGGTTGGACTGGATGGCGCCGGCGGTGATCAGCGTGTCAGCACCCTTGGCCAGTGCATCGGCGGCCAGGTACTCAAGCTTGCGCACCTTGTTGCCGCCCAGAGCAAGGGTGGTGGTGTCGTCGCGCTTGATATAAAGGTCGCGGCCGACCCAGGCTGACAGGCGTTCGAGCTTTTCCAGAGGTGTCGGGGCGCCGATCAGGTCCAGGCGCTTGAAACGGTCGAGCTGTTTTTTGAGCATGGGGCTATGGGTATCCCTTTGGACATTCTTGAGGGCGTTCATGGCCCGGCGGTATGGCAAGATCAGTGACTATATGCAGACGATTCCTGCACGGCAACAGGCGTGCTCTTATGCCTTGGACGCTTATTTCCTACAGAAATTGATATTTTTTCAACTCTGGCATTTGCCGTAGAGTGGAAGGCGAGGCCGCTACCCAAGGGTGGCTGTCACCCGTGATCAGCAGGAGAGTTCAGCGTGAGCGAGATTCCAAAAGGGACTGCCGAGGGCCGCGTCAGTCACTGGCAGTTGCAGCACATCGTCGGTCAGTTGCGCGCGGCGCGGGATGACTGGCGCACCCGTAACCGGCGGGTCAGCGGTGAACATGGCGGTCGTGAACTGCCGTCGCGGGCGGCCATGGGTGAAATCCTCGAAGCCTTGGCCGGTGCACTGTTCCCGATGCGCCTGGGCCCGGTGGACCTGCGTGAAGAGAGCGAAGACTTCTACGTCGGTCATACCCTGGATGTGGCGTTGAATGCCTTGCTGGCGCAAACCCGCCTTGAACTGCGTTATGTGGCCCATCAGCAGGGGCGGAGCGTCGAGGGCATCGACCAGCAGGCACTGCAACTGATTCAGGACCTGGCCCTGGCCCTGCCGGGCATTCGTCGCCTGCTGGACACCGATGTGCTGGCGGCCTATCAGGGTGACCCGGCAGCGCGCAGCGTCGATGAAGTCTTGCTCTGCTATCCGGGTATTCTGGCGATTATCCACCATCGTCTGGCGCACCATCTGTACCGCGCCGGCTTGCCGTTGCTGGCGCGTATCAGTGCTGAAATTGCCCACTCGGCCACCGGCATTGATATCCACCCTGGTGCGCAGATTGGCCCGAGTTTCTTCATCGACCACGGCACCGGTGTGGTGATCGGTGAAACCGCGATTATCGGTGAGCGAGTGCGTATTTATCAGGCAGTGACCCTCGGCGCCAAGCGCTTCCCGGCCGACGAGAACGGTAACCTGCACAAAGGCGAATGCCGCCACCCGATTGTCGAGGACGACGTGGTGATCTACGCAGGCGCGACCATTCTGGGGCGCATCACCATCGGCAAGGGCTCGACCATCGGCGGTAACGTCTGGCTGACCCGCAGCGTCCCGGCCGGCAGCAACCTGACCCAGGCCAACCTGCTGCACAACGACGACGGCACCCAAAAGTAACGGTTTTATGGGGGCACGTAGGAGCTGCCGGGCGGCGATCCGCTTTAGCAGCGAAAAGCTTCGCGGATAAATCCGCTCCTACAAGATTGTTTGTTCTGCCCCGTCGTTACGGAACGATTGGTTTATTTCTCACGTCCTACCCCTGATCCGAGCGAAGTCCTACGGCAGCGATTGGTCATTTACTGGCCAATCGTGTTTAAATTGAACGTTCAGTCAATTTAGAACGGTGGTTCGCTGCCCGCTCACATCAGGAGGCCAACCCTTGCATTACCCTCGTCTTGTCCCTGTTTTACGGACTCTGGAGGCGCATCCAGTATGAATGTCTCCCACCCCGCCGCCAGCAGCCAGGTGCGCATGAATGCGCCGGTTTTCTATTTCGCGGCAAGCTTCATTCTGGTGTTCGGCATTGTCGTCATCAGCTTTCCCGAAGCCGCCGGCCAATGGCTGCTTGCAGCGCAGAACTGGGCGGCCAATACGGTCGGCTGGTACTACATGCTGGTCATGACGCTGTATCTGGTCTTCGTGGTGGTCACCGCCTTATCCGGCTACGGCCGGATCAAACTCGGTGCCGACCACGACGAACCCGAATTCAGCTACCTGTCCTGGGCCGGCATGCTGTTCGCCGCCGGGATCAGCATCACGCTGTTTTTCTTTTGCGTTTCCGAACCGCTCACCCACATGTTGCAGCCACCGCAAGGCGAAGCCGGTACCGCTGACGCGGCGCGCCAGGGCATGCAGTTGCTGTTTTTGCACTGGGGCCTGCATGGCTGGGGCGTGTTCGCCTTTGTCGGCATGGCACTGGCGTACTTCGCTTATCGGCACAACCTGCCGCTGGCCTTGCGCTCGGCGTTGTATCCGCTGATCGGCAAGCGCATCAACGGCCCGATCGGCTACGCCGTCGACGGCTTCGGCATCATCGCCACCATCTTCGGTCTGGGCGCCGACATGGGCTTTGGCGTGCTGCATCTGAACTCCGGTCTGGATTATCTGTTTGGCGTGGCCCATACCCATTGGGTTCAGGTCATGCTGATTAGCGCAATGATGGGCGCGGCCATTCTGGTCGCGGTGTCCGGGGTAGAGAAGGGCGTGCGGGTCATGTCCGACATCAACATGCTGCTGGCCTGCGCGCTGTTGCTGTTCGTGCTGTTCGCAGGCCCCACCCAGCACTTGCTCAATACCCTGGTGCAGAACGTCGGTGATTATCTGGGCGCCTTGCCGGTCAAGAGTTTCGACGTCTATGCCTACCAGCAGGCCGATGGCTGGCTGGGCGGCTGGACCGTGTTCTACTGGGCCTGGTGGATTGCCTGGGCGCCGTTCGTGGGTCTGTTCATCGCACGGATTTCCCGCGGCCGCACCATTCGTGAATTCGTCTTCGGCGTACTGTTCATCCCGTTGGGTTTCACCCTGGCGTGGATGTCGATCTTCGGTAACAGCGCGATCCATCAAGTGCTGGAATACGGCATGACTGCGCTGGGCCAGTCGGCCATCGACGACCCGTCGATGACCCTGTACCTGCTGCTGGAAACCTACCCCTGGAGCAAAACGGTGATCGCCGTGACGGTGTTCATCAGCTTCGTGTTCTTCGTCACCTCGGCAGACTCCGGCACTGTGGTGCTCTCTACCCTGTCGGCCAAAGGCGGCAGCGCCGACGAAGACGGCCCGAAGTGGCTGCGGGTGTTCTGGGGGGCGGCTACTGCGCTGATCACCAGCGGCCTGCTGTTTTCCGGCAGCATCGATGCGCTGAAATCGGCGGTGGTGCTCACCTCGTTGCCGTTCTCGCTGATTCTGTTGCTGATGATGTGGGGGCTGCATAAGGCCTTCTACCTGGAGTCGCAGCGTCAGTTGGCCCAGCTCTACTCGCTGGCCCCGGCTTCGGGCGCGCGCCGGGGCGGCTGGCGCCAACGCTTGAGCCAGGCGGTGCATTACCCGTCACGCGACGAGGTATACCGTTTTCTCGATCAGGTGGTACGACCGGCGATTGACGAGGTTACCGCTGTTTTCGTCGAAAAAGGCCTGAGCGTGACTCAGGTGCCCGACCCGGCCAATGACCTGGTGACGCTGGAAATCGGCCATGGCGAAGAGCGGCCGTTTATCTATCAGGTGCAGATGAAGGGTTTCTTTACGCCATCGTTCGCCCGTGGCGGGATGGGCTCCAAGCAACTCAATAACCGTCGCTACTACCGCGCCGAGGTGCACCTGAGCGAGGGCAGCCAGGATTACGATCTGGTGGGTTACACCAAAGAGCAGGTCATCAACGATGTGCTCGACCAGTACGAGCGGCATATGCAGTTCCTGCATCTGGTGCGCTAGCTTTTGAGCGTCTGGCCATGCCCTTGCTCCGGGGCATGGTCATGCTCAGCCATATGGACCTGATTGCAGGCGCCAGCAAAATATTGCTTGTGAGTTTTGTCCGCTGGTGGCAAATTCCCATCGCCAAAACCTTGGCGTCATCAAGGTGGCGCTTGTGCCGTTGCCTGGTAACGGCTACCAGCCGCTCTGCAGGCAGTCAGGCTGCCGATCCGACGAGCCGCAGGAACCGGATCGACAGAACCCGGTCCTAGTTACCCTGCAAATGAAAGTTTCATCTTCGATTTGTGGAAGAGGGCCGATTTGCGGGCCTCAACGCTGGCATGCGCAGGGACTTTTCTTTATCGTGTGCGCCCCGTAAAACTTGTTCGAGTATTCAGAATGTTGGAAGCGTCTCTCAGTCAGTTGGAACAACTTGTCAGTGATCTGGTTCAGCAGAACCAGCAACTGCAAGACACCAATACCCAACTGCGTACCGAACTGGCGCAGGCCAGGGAAGAAAACGACAGCCTGCAACTGAGCCTGCTGGAGCATGAAGAGAAGCAGGGCAGCACCGCTGCACGCATCCAGGCTCTGGTTGACCGCGCCACCAGCGCCAGTGCCGTGAACGCATGAGCCAAGACAACGGCGTGACCGTGCTCTCGATCCTGGGCAATGACTACTCGGTCAAGGCCCCGGCGGGAGAGGAGCAGACTCTGCTGCAGGCCGCCGCGATGCTCAATACCTCGCTGGCCGAGACCAAGCGTTCCTATCCGACGCTGATCGGCGACCGCTTGCTGGTATTGGCAGCCCTTAACCTGTGCTCCCGGCACATCCAGCTCGAAAAGCAGCACAAGGCCGAGCTTGCGCGCTATCAGGAACAGGTCGAGGCCACTGTGCACACGATTTCCCGGACGCTCGCGCAGAGCTGATCCGGGAGCGTGGCAGCAGGCTCAAGCAGCCTGCATCACCCGGCGGATGTCCGCCGCCAGTTGGCGAACGCGATCCTGCTCGGTGTCCCACGAGCACATGAAGCGTGCGCCGCCTTTGCCGATGAAGGTATAGAAGCGCCAGCCCAGGCCGGTCAGTGCGGCAATCGCCGGCTCAGAGAGCTGCAGGAATACGCCGTTGGCCTGCACCGGAAACATCAGTTCGACCCCAGGTACATCCTTGACCAGTTCCGCCAGTAACTGCGCGCACTGGTTCGCGTGCGCGGCGTGGCGCAACCAGGCGTCGTTTTCCAGCAGCCCGACCCACGGCGCCGACAGATAGCGCATTTTCGACGCCAGTTGCCCCGCCTGCTTGCAACGGTAGTCAAAGTCTTCTGCCAGCTCGCGGTTGAAAAACAGAATCGCCTCACCGACCGCCATGCCGTTTTTGGTGCCGCCAAAACACAGCACATCCACGCCTGCTTTCCAGGTCAGCTCCGCCGGCGTGCAGCCCAGATGCGCGCAGGCGTTGGAGAAGCGTGCGCCATCCATATGCAGGTGCAGGTTGAGTTCTTTGCAGGTGGCGCTGATCGCCTTGAGCTCTTCGGGTTGATAGACCGTGCCGATTTCCGTGGCCTGGGTAATGGTCACCACGCGTGGCTTGGGGTAGTGGATATCCTGGCGCTTGAGGGCGATCTCGCGGATGGCCTCAGGGGTCAGCTTGCCCGCGGTAGTCGGGGCGACCAGCAATTTCGAGCCATTGGAGAAAAACTCCGGTGCGCCGCATTCGTCTGTTTCAACGTGGGCGGTTTCCGAACAGATCACGCTGTGGTAACTCTGGCACAGTGCCGAGAGCGCCAGGGAGTTGGCTGCGGTGCCGTTGAAGGCGAAGAACACTTCGCAGTCGGTTTCGAACAGACGGCGGAAACCATCGGCGGCGCGTGCCGTCCATTGATCGTCGCCATAAGCGCGTTGATGTCCCTGGTTCGCCTGTTCCATGGCTGCCCAGGCTTCAGGGCAGATACCGGAATAGTTGTCACTGGCGAACTGTTGGCTCTGGTCGGTCATGGCGGTTCCTTATTATGCGAAGGTGCCGTGTTGGCCTGCCTTTTGAGCGGGCCGGGCACCTGTTTTCATGGATGGTCATACAATAGGGTCTGTTGCCATTTCATCACAACCGCGCCGAGGTCTGTTTTATCGGCCTGCATAGGCATTCACCCTGTTGGAATGCGTGCGACAAAACAGCCACGGCCCTGCGGGTTGCGCCCCAAATCGCGCCATGCTTCGTCGAAGGACTTGAAAAGGGAGCGACCATTTCCTGCGTCCTTCGCCTCGCCTGACACGATTTGGCGCTGCAACGCGGCCTGCGCTGAAACAACAACAGACCCTAGAGAGAGTCATGGATCTTTCCAACCCGCCATTTCTGCCCAAACGAGACCGCGCGCTGGATTTGCTCAAATGGCTGGCGATGTTGAGCATGTTGCTCGACCATTTGCGCTACGTGGGGCTGGCGCTGGATGTGCTTTACGTACCGGGGCGGCTGGCGTTTGCCTGGTTCTGCCTGGCCATTGCGGCCAATCTGGCGCGGCGCAGCGCCGCCGAAATCGGTCCGCGGGTGCGCTGGCGTTATTTGGGCTGGATGGTTGCCTTCAGCGCACTGTCCGAACTGCCGTACCGGCTGTTCATGCCCGACGCCCAGACCCTTAACGTCATGCCGACCCTGTTGCTGGGACTGTTGGTTGCCCAGGGCTGGCGCCAGCGTATGGTTGCGACCCGCTCGATGGCTTTCGCTGCTGTACTGCTGGGGGCGTTGTTGCAGCAACACCTGATGTTCGGCTTTGCCGGGGTGATGCTGCCGCTGGTGATGCTGATGGTCTTGCAGCGGCCCAAATGGCTGGCGCTGTTTCCGGCCGTACTGTGTGTGATCGCCAACGCCTGGCAAGACATGCTTGCCGGGATCGGCTGGGGTGATCCGGTATCGATCGGTGCCTTGCTGGTGTGCCTGTTGGCGCCATTGGCGGGGCTGGCCGTGCTGGGCAGCAAGCCCGGCTTCAAGGTCTGGCCGATGCGTCGTTGGGCCTATGCCATCTACCCGGCGCACTTTGTGCTGTTGTGGGGGATACGCCAGATACTTGAGTAAGGATCACGGTTAAAAACAATACTGCTCAGATAAGCACTGCATGCCTTTGTAGGAGCGACCTTGGTCGCGAAGAGGCCGGTAAAGTCACAGCAGATGTAGTGTTTTCACTGGCCTCTTCGCGAGCAGAGCTCGCTCCCACCGGGGCATACAGTACCTAAGTGGGCAGTACTGCTTTAAAAAGTCTCCGGGCTGCCATCGCTCAGCAGAAAATTCCCCGGCCCGCTGTTATCCAGCGTCGGGACTTGGGCTTCGTCTTTCAGGTCCACCCCCGACAACTGCCGCCGGCACGCCTCGCGCATCAGGTACATCAGGCGGAAGGCGGCCATGCCGTAGCTCAGGCCTTCGAGCCGGACATTGGAGATGCAGTTGCGGTACGCGTCGTTCAGGCCGACCTTAGGCCCCCAGGTGAAGTACAGCCCCAGGCTGTCCGGTGAGCTGAGCCCCGGTCGTTCGCCGATCAGAATCACGCTCATCTTCGCGCCCAGGCGTTGGCCCACTTCGTCGGCCACTGCGACCCGGCCCTGTTGCACCAGCGTGATGGGCGCCAGCGACCAGCCTTCCTCCCGCACTGTCTCCAACAGGCGTTCAAGAAATGGCAGGCTATGGCGTTGCACCGCCAGGGACGACAGGCCGTCGGCGATCACGATCGCCAGGTCATAGCCTGTGCCTTGTTGCGCCGCATATTCGTCCAGCGCGGCAGCCGACTCTTCGTTCAGGCGCCGCCCCAGGTCCGGGCGTTGCAGGTAGGTGTGGCGGTCGGCGGCGGCGCTGTGCACCAGCAGAGTTTCGAGCTGGCGTTGTTGCAGTTCGGCGTTCAGCCCGGCGTGATCGAAAGGCAGATGCACCGCGTCACGGGCCTGGGCGTGGGCGAACTGGAAGTCCAGTTGCGCGGCAGTGGGCAGGCTGGTGCCGGCCCGGCCCAGGGCAATGCGCGCCGGGGTCAACTGGCGCAGTTGCTGCCAGGGATTGGCAGTGGCGGGGGATTTATCAGACATGGCGACCTCTCAAGCCAGTTGTGCCAGGGCCTGGCGAAACGCTGGCGGCAGTTCGTCGCCCATGCGCAATTGCCCGCCTTGCTGCTGGAAGATGCCCATGCGCGCCAGCCAGGCCTCGAACTCCGGCGCGGCGTGCAGGCCCAGCACTTTGCGTGCATACAACGCATCGTGGAACGAGGTGGTCTGGTAGTTGAGCATCACGTCATCAGAGCCTGGAATCCCCATGATGAAGTTGATGCCCGCTGCGCCCAGCAGGGTCAGCAGCACGTCCATATCGTCCTGATCGGCCTCGGCATGGTTGGTGTAGCAGATGTCACAGCCCATGGGCACGCCCAGCAGCTTGCCGCAGAAGTGGTCTTCCAGCCCGGCGCGGATGATCTGCTTGCCGTTGTACAGGTACTCCGGGCCGATGAAGCCGACCACGGTGTTGACCAGAAACGGATTGAAATGCCGCGCCACACCATAGGCGCGGGTCTCGCAGGTCTGCTGGTCGACGCCGTGGTGGGCGTTGGCCGACAACGCACTGCCCTGGCCGGTTTCGAAGTACATCAGGTTGTTGCCCAGAGTGCCGCGCTTGAGGCTCAAGCCGGCCTCGTAGCCTTCCTGGAGAATCTTCAGGCTGACCCCGAAGCTGGCGTTGGCCGCTTCGGTGCCGGCGATGGACTGGAACACCAGGTCCAGCGGCGCGCCGCGCTCGATGGCGGCGATCGAGCTGGTGACGTGGGTCAGCACGCAAGACTGGGTGGGAATCTGGTAGCGCTGGATGATTGCGTCGAGCATCTCCAGCAAGGTGCAGATCGAGCTCATGCTGTCGGTGGCCGGGTTGATGCCAATCATGGCGTCGCCGTTGCCGTACAGCAGGCCGTCGACGATGCTCGCGGCAATACCGGCCGGATCGTCGGTGGGGTGGTTGGGCTGCAAGCGGGTGGACATCCGCCCGCGCAAACCCTGGGTGTTGCGAAAGCGGGTTTCGACACGGGTTTTTTGCGCGACCAGCACCAGGTCCTGGATGCGCATGATCTTCGACACCGCAGCGGCCATTTCCGGAGTCAGGCCCGGCGCCAGGGCTTTGAGGCTGGTTTCGTTAGCCTGTTCGCTGAGCAGCCAGTCGCGCAGCCCGCCAACGGTCAGATGGCTGACCGGGGCAAAGGCCAACGCGTCGTGGCTGTCGATGATCAGCCGGGTCACTTCGTCGCGCTCGTAAGGGATCACCACTTCCTGCAAGAAGTGCTTGAGTGGCACATCGGCCAGGGCCATCTGCGCTGCGGCGCGTTCGGCGTCATTCTGCGCCGCGACTTCAGCCAGATAGTCTCCGGAACGGGCCGGGCTGGCCTTGGCCAGCAGCTCGCGCAGGCTGTCGAAGTGCCAGGTCATGTGGGCGATGGTGTGGGTAAATCCGGCCATGAATCATTTCTCCTGTGGCGGCCGCTTTTCAGCGGCCGCTGCAAGGGGTTAACGCAGTGACTGTTCGGCCGCCTGAATCGCCGCGAACTCTTCTTCCGGGGTGCCTGACACCAGATGGTGGCGGCTGTACAGGGCGAAGTAGGCAATCAACAGAGCGTAGATGACGGCCGCGCCGATCACGACCCGTGGATCGACCAGAAAACCCGCCACCAGCGCCACTGCTGCCAGCACCAGAGCCACGCCCGAAGTCAGTATGCCGCCAGGGGTACGGTACGGCCGCGGCATGTCAGGACGGCGAACGCGCAAGGTGATGTGGGCGGCCATCATCAGTACATACGACAGCGTGGCGCCGAAAACCGCGACCAGAATCAGCAGGTCGCCCTGGCCGCTCAGCGACAGGCCAAAACCGATGATGCCCGGTACGATCAGGGCCATGACCGGCGCTTTGTTGCGGTTGGTCAGCGACAGCCCGCGTGGCAGGTAGCCTGCACGAGACAAGGCAAAGATCTGCCGCGAGTAGGCATAGATGATCGAGAAGAAGCTGGCGATCAGACCGGCCAGGCCGACCAGGTTGACGAACTGGCTCATCCAGGTCGAGCCGCCATAGACCTTGACCAGCGATTCGACCAGCGGGTTGCCGGAGGCCACCAGCGCCTGGGCGCCGGCTGCGCCAGGGCCGACCAGCAGGATCAACCCGGCGAAGGCCAGCAGCACCAGCATGGCGCCGATCAGGCCGCGCGGCAGATCACGCTTGGGATCCTTGGTTTCTTCGGCGGCCAGTGGCACCCCTTCTACCGCCAGGAAGAACCAGATGGCATAGGGCAGCGCGGCCCAGATACCGATATAGCCGAACGGCAGGAAGCTGCTCGCGCCCTTGGCCTCGGTGGCCGGAATGTCGAACAGGTTGGCGAGCTGGAAGTGCGGGACCATTGCGATGATGTACACCGCCAGGGCGATGGCCGCCACGGCGGTGATGGCGAACATCAGCTTCAGGGCTTCACCGGCACCGAGAATGTGAATGCCGATGAACACCACATAGAACACCAGGTAGATCACCCAGCCGCCGATGCCGAACAGCGACTCGCAATAAGCGCCGATAAAGCAGGCAATGGCGGCCGGGGCGATGGCGTACTCGATGAGGATTGCAGTGCCGGTCAGAAACCCGCCCCAAGGGCCGAATGCCGTGCGGGTAAAACCGTAGCCGCCACCGGCGGTGGGGATCATCGAGGACAACTCGGCCAGCGAGAAGCACATGCACAGGTACATGGTCGCCATCAGCAAGGTGGCGATGAACATACCGCCCCAGCCACCCTGGGCCAGGCCGAAGTTCCAGCCGGCATAGTCGCCGGAAATCACATAGGCAACGCCCAGGCCGATCAGCAGCACCCAGCCGGCAGCACCTTGTTTGAGCTGGCGGTTGGCGAAATAGTCGGCACTGACGGCTTCGGTTTCCACACCGCCGTGCGAGGGCGGTGTGGAGAGGGTTTCTTTGGACATGTCAGAACTCCTTCACGCACCCGCCGCCCGGCGGCGGGGCGTTGTCGTGTTGGGCTTGTGGCAGATCAAAAGAACCCCAGCGGGTTGATGTCGTAGCTGATCAGCAGGTTTTTGGTCTGCTGGTAGTGGTCGAGCATCATCTTGTGGGTTTCACGCCCGACCCCGGACTTTTTATAGCCGCCAAATGCAGCATGCGCCGGGTACAGGTGATAGCAGTTGGTCCACACGCGGCCGGCCTTGATGCCTCGGCCCATGCGGTAGGCGCGATTGATATCGCGGGTCCAGACCCCGGCGCCGAGACCGAACTCGGTGTCGTTGGCAAGCGCCAGGGCTTCGGCTTCGTCCTTGAAGGTGGTCACGCCGACCACCGGGCCGAAAATCTCTTCCTGGAACACGCGCATGCTGTTGCTGCCCTTGAGCAGGGTCGGCTGGATGTAATAACCGCTGGCCAGGTCACCCTCCAGCTTCTCGACCGCGCCGCCTGCGAGCAGCTCGGCACCTTCCTGTTGGGCGATGTCCAGATAGCCAAGGATCTTGTCGTACTGTTGCTGCGAGGCCTGGGCGCCGACCATGGTGTCGGTGTCCAGCGGGTTGCCGCGCTTGATGGCTTTGATCTTCTTCAGCACCTGTTCCATGAACGGTTCGAAGATCGACTCCTGCACCAGGGCGCGGGAAGGGCAGGTACAGACTTCACCCTGATTGAAGAACGCCAGCACCAGGCCTTCGGCGGCTTTCTCGATGAACGCAGGTTCTGCATTCATGATGTCTTCGAAGAAGATGTTCGGCGACTTGCCGCCCAGCTCCACGGTGCTCGGGATGATATTGGTGGCCGCGCATTTCATGATGTGCGAGCCCACCGGAGTCGAACCGGTGAAGGCGATCTTGGCGATGCGGGTGCTGGTGGCCAGGGCTTCGCCGGCTTCCCGGCCATAGCCCTGAACGATATTCAGCACTCCGGGCGGCAGCAGGTCACCGACCAGTTCGGCGAACACGGTGATCGACAACGGGGTTTGTTCGGCCGGTTTGAGCACCACGCAATTGCCTGCGGCCAACGCCGGGGCGAGTTTCCAGGCGGCCATCAGCAGCGGGAAGTTCCACGGGATGATCTGGCCGACCACGCCCAGCGGCTCATGGAAATGGTAGGCGGCGGTGTGCTCGTTGATTTCGGCGCTGCTGCCTTCCTGGGCGCGGATGCAGCCGGCGAAGTAGCGGAAGTGGTCAGCGGCCAGCGGCACATCGGCATTGAGGGTTTCGCGCACCGCCTTGCCGTTGTCCCAGGTCTCGGCCACGGCCAGTTGTTCAAGGTTGGCCTCGATGCGGTCGGCGATCTTGAGCAGGATCAGCGAGCGGTCCTGTACCGAGGTCTTGCCCCAGGCTTGGGCTGCGGCGTGGGCGGCATCCAGCGCCTTGTTGATATCGGCGCTGTCGGAGCGAGGAAACTCACCGATCAGCGAGGCGTCTACCGGGCTGGTGTTGCTGAAGTACTGGCCGCCCAATGGCGCGGTGAATTCACCACCAATGTAATTGGCATAGCGCGGCTTGAGCGTGATAACGGCGCCTGGTGTACCGGGTTTGGCGTAGATCATGCGAATTCTCCGATGCGGCTTTTTGTTGTTGTACGAACGGGCAGTTCAGACAGGTCTGGGCCAATCATGAGTCGCTTTCATGTTCTCGACTTGACCTTGAGCTTGGCTGGCTGTCGTCCAGGGTCAAGTTTTCAGGGTATGCGTCGGCGGTGTCGTGCAGAGTCAAATCGACTGCGCGGTTCGGGTGCGGTTGTTTCCGGATGACCCGTTTTGGGGCGTTCGTTTCTGCAAGTAACCCGAGAAAATCCTGAAAACGCCGATTTAGAGCGGTTTTAGCCGCGAACAGATGGCGGCGTGGTTCTTGCTTTCTGAAATGAATTGTCACGAAGGAGGCGATGATGGGATCTATCCTCAGCCAGCCCGATCATCCGGCAGCAATGACATTGCTCAGCGGCGGGCAGGGCAACGCCGGTGTGCTGGCTGCGGCCGCCAGCGGCTTGTGCAGCTTTATCGAAAAGCACGGCGGTGACCCGGATCGGATCCTCGGTATGTCGGGTATCGACCCTGAAGCACTGAGCCATCCAACCCTGAGCCTGGCGCTGCCCAATTATTGCCAGGTGCTCGAAGAGGCATCACGCCAGTCTGGCTGCGATAACTTCGGCCTGTACTACGGCCAGCAATTCAAACCCCAGGCGCTCGGGCTGCTGGGGTATATCGGGCTGTGCTCGGCTACGGTCGAGCAGGCGCTGATCAACTTTGCCCGGGCCTTTCCGCTGCACCAGCGCAACAGCCTGATTCGCCTGGTGGACGAGGGCGAGTGCTACCGCTTCGATTATCAAGTGCGCCACGGCGCGATTCTGTGCCGCCGCCAGGACGCCGAATTGACCTTGGGCATGGCGCTGAATCTGGTTCGCCATGTAATGGGCAATCAGTGGGCGCCGCGCGCTGTGCATTTCGAGCACCCGCGCCCGGAGCACTGGCACGAGCACTGTAAGGTGTTCGATGCGCCGGTGTACTTCGAGCAGCCTTGCAACTCGCTGGTAATCCCCAAGCGCGGCCTGCAGCGGGCCATGCCTCAGGGTGATCCGGTGTTGCTGCTGGTCATGCAGGACTCGCTTAACCAGCTCAGCCGCCTGAGCCTGCGCGGCGAGCTGGAGGTTGCCGACGACGTACGCGAGCGCGTTCGCCAGCAGTTGCTGACTGGTGAGCCGGTGCTCGATGATGTCGCCGAACAGATGGGCATGACCAGTTGGTCGCTGCAAAGGCGGCTGCGCGAACAGAATCTGAGCTTCTCGAGCGTTGTCGACACACTGCGCCGTGAACTGGCCACCCATTACCTGAGCCAGCATCAGTTGCCGATCTCCGACCTGGCGCCGCTGCTCGGTTATTCAGAAACCAGCGCCTTCTCCCGTGCTTTCCGTCGCTGGTTCGGCGTCAGCCCACGCCAATGGCGCCGCGATGGCCTGTAGGAGCGGCTTCAGCCGCGAAGGCTTCCCGGCTAAAGCGGATCGCCGCCCGGCCGCGCCTGCGGGCAATAACATCAGCCATCCCGACTTGCGCTGAGCCGATCCATCGGCCAGATAGCCATCGGCTACCGTTCATCGCCAGCAGATGGCCAGTTGTCATTGCTTAATATCGTCCTAATCTCTTATCGCTGATGCTCTGTTATGCCCGGTTTGCAGGCCCTCTGCGAACCGGCGGGTTATCCCATGGTCTGAATCGCACGATGAAAAGACCGGTGGATTGATCGTGTTTATCGATTCATCAGAGCAATTTTTTGCGCTTTTTTTCGATAGATAAATCGCTAGTCTGATCACACGTCTTACAGGGTATTAGGCAATGCAGCTACGTAACTCATCTTCTCGATACGGTCTGGTCAGCCGGGTGCTGCACTGGGGTGTGGCGCTGACGGTGTTCGGCCTGTTTGGCCTGGGGCTGTGGATGATGGGGCTGGATTACTACGACAGCTGGCGCAAGGCCGGGCCTGACCTGCACAAGAGCATCGGTCTGGTCCTGTTCGCCGCCATGCTGGTTCGGGTGATCTGGCGTTTTGTCAGCCCGCCGCCGCCACCACTGACCAGCTACAGTAGGTTGACCCGCATTGGCGCGGCGTTCGGCCATCTGTTTTTGTATGTCGCGTTGTTTGCGGTAATGACCGCCGGCTACCTGATCTCCACCGCCGACGGTGTGGGCATTCCGGTATTCGGCCTGTTTGAAGTACCAGCACTGATCAGCGGACTGCCGCAGCAGGCTGAAACGGCAGGACAGATCCACTTTTACCTGGCCTGGGCCATCGTGATCTTCGCGGTGCTTCATGGCCTGGCTGCTTTGAAACACCACTTCATTGATCGTGATGTGACCCTCAAGCGTATGCTGGGTCGTAATTGATAGTTCAACCAAAAAGGGAATACAGCATGTTGAAGAAGTCTCTCGCCGCTCTGGCCCTGGGTACCGCACTGTTCACCGCTGGCCAGGCCATGGCCGCTGATTACAAGATCGACAAGGAAGGCCAGCACGCCTTCGTCAACTTCAAGATCAGCCACCTGGGCTACAGCTACATCTACGGTACGTTCAAGGACTTCGATGGCGAGTTCAGTTTTGATGCTGCCAAGCCGGAAGCGAGCAAGATCTCGGTCGATCTGAAAACCGCCAGCCTGTTCACCAACCATGCCGAGCGTGACAAGCACATCCTCAGCAAGGATTTCCTGGATGCCGGCAAATACCCGGAAGCCAAGTTCGTTTCGACCAGCGTTAAATCCACTGGCGAGAAGACTGCTGACGTGACGGGCGACCTGACTCTGCACGGCGTCACCAAGCCGATCGTGATCAAGGCAACCTTCAACGGCGAAGGCAAGGATCCATGGGGCGGCTACCGCGCAGGCTTCAACGGCACCTCGACGCTGAACCTGAACGACTTCGGCATCAAAGGCCCAGGCCCGAGCTCTCAGACTCTGGATCTGGACATCACTGTTGAAGGTGTACAGAAGAAGTAATTCGTCGCGCCGCCAACACCATGGCTGCATCACGCAGCCATGGAGCGCAGACAAAAAAACGCCGACCCTGGGGTCGGCGTTTTTGCATCCGGCGCTCAGTCTTCGCGGTTGCGAGTCAGCAGCGCGGGTTTTTCACCGCGTGGGCGGCTTGGCAACTGATCGAGCATTTCTGGCGTCGGGAAGCGATCGATCTTCGACTCCTTGTGCATGATCTTGGGTTGTGGGGGCTGACGCTCCTGGGGACGCACGGCAGGCTCTTCGCGCAGTGGGCGACGATCACGGGACTGGCCGCGTGGCGCACCACTGCGTGCTGCACCGCCGCCAGTGCGCTTGCCCTGGCCTGAACCGCCATTGGCGTTGCGTGCACCGCCATTACTGCGCGGCTGAGCCGGGCCTTGACCCTGCGGGCGAGCAGCACCGTTGCTGGCACCCTGACCGGCCGGGCGACGGCCACGACCCTGGCCAGGTTTACCCTGGTAAGGGCTGACGTAGTCGGCGCGGTTGCCAAAGTTGTCTACATCGTCATCGAGAAACTCTTCCGGATCACGGTTGGCCGGCGGACGTGGCGGTGTGCTGGCGCGTTGTGGCTGTTGCTCACGGCCACCACCGTCACGGCCAGTGCCTTCGCGAGGCTTTTTCTCGCGTGGCTTGCGGGCCGGACGCTCACCGGCCGGCGCCGCTGCGCTGTCTTTGGCCTTGTCTTTCTCGCGGCCTTTGTCCTTGCCTTTGTCACGACGGCCGCCGCTGCCCTTCTCGGACTTCTCGCCGCCTTCGCCGCGAGCATTGCGCGGGTTACGTGGCTGGCGCGGCTCGCGCACTTCCGGCTTCTCGGCCTCTACGGCGTTGATGTCGAAACCTTGCAGGTCACCGTCAGGGATCTTCTGCCGGGTCATGCGCTCGATGCTCTTGAGCAGCTTCTCTTCGTCTGGCGCCACCAGCGAGATCGCCTCACCGGTGCGGCCCGCACGGCCGGTACGGCCGATACGGTGCACGTAGTCTTCGTCGACGTTGGGCAGTTCGAAGTTGACCACATGTGGCAACTGGTCGATGTCCAGGCCGCGGGCGGCGATATCGGTGGCAACCATGATCCGTACTTCGCCGGCCTTGAAGTCGGCCAGGGCTTTGGTACGGGCGTTCTGGCTCTTGTTGCCGTGAATTGGCACAGCGCTCAGACCGTGTTTGGTCAGGTACTCGGCCAGACGGTTGGCGCCGTGCTTGGTGCGGGTGAACACCAGCACCTGCTCCCAGGCACCCTGAGTGATCAGGTGGGCCAGCAGCGCACGCTTGTGGCTCGATGGCAGGCGGAAGACGCGCTGCTCGATGCGCTCGACCGTGGTGTTCGGCGGAGTGACTTCGATGCGCTCCGGGTCGTGCAGCAACTTGCCGGCCAGCGACACGATGTCATTGGAGAAGGTCGCCGAGAACAGCAGGTTCTGGCGCTTGGCCGGCAGACGGGCCAAGACCTTCTTGACGTCATGGACGAAGCCCATGTCGAGCATGCGGTCGGCTTCGTCGAGGACCAGGATTTCAACGTGGGACAGGTCGACGCTGCCTTGGCCGGCCAGGTCGAGCAGGCGGCCCGGGCAGGCGACCAGCACGTCAACGCCCTTGGCCAGGGCCTGGACCTGCGGGTTCATGCCTACGCCGCCGAAAATGCAGGCGCTGACGAACTTCAGGTCGCGGGCATACAGCTTGAAGCTGTCATGCACCTGGGCGGCCAGTTCGCGGGTCGGGGTCAGGACCAGTACGCGCGGCTGGCGCGGGCCATGACGCTGGGATTTGTCCGGATGACCGTTGGGGAACAGCCGCTCCAGGATCGGGAGGGCGAAACCACCGGTCTTACCAGTACCTGTCTGGGCGGCGACCATCAGATCGCGGCCTTGCAACACGGCGGGAATCGCCCGCTGTTGCACGGGAGTAGGCTGGGTATAGCCCGCCGCTTCGACAGCGCGGACTAGAGCCTCGGAGAGACCGAGGGAAGCAAAGGACATGAGAAATCCTGTTCTGGTTTGGAGCTTGTGCTCTGGAATGATCATGCCTGGCGGAATGGCGTTCAGGCTGCCTGAACCTGCAGCGTATGTGTGCTGTAGATTTTCAGGAGCTTGTCGGGACGCGATCCCGTCCGGTGCTGCGGGGTCAGAAATCCATCTCGTGACTGCATCGGCGCGATCGAGATGCCTATTGCAAGACCCAGCGTCCGGGCGTAAGCCTGGCGGGAAGGCCGGAGTATATCAGAATCGGTGTTCTGCACGGCTGTCCGGCTGTATGACGGTTTTTATCAGGAGAACGGCCCCGAAGCAATGCCTCAGGGCCATCAAAGGCTGTCGACGTTCCGAACGGTCGTCGCGCAGCGCTTTCAGCGAGGCAGCTTCAGATTGTTCCAGATCGCCAGACTCGGTTCTGCCTGATTCAGCGTGTAGAAGTGCAACCCAGGTGCGCCGCCCTGCAGCAGGCGTTCGCTCATCTCGGTCACGACCTGCTCGCCAAACGCCTGGATGCTCGCCGTATCGTCACTGTAGGCTTCCAGTTGCTTGCGGACCCAGCGCGGGATTTCCGCACCGCAGGCGTCCGAGAAGCGCGCCAGCTTGCTGTAGTTGGTGATCGGCATGATGCCGGGCACTACGGGAATATCCACACCCAGCTTCTGCACGCGCTCCATGAAGTAGAAGTAGCAGTCGGCACTGAAGAAATACTGAGTGATCGCGCTGTCGGCACCGGCCTTGACCTTGGTCACGAAGTGCGCGATGTCGTCGTCGAAGTTACGCGCTTGCGGGTGCATCTCCGGGTAGGCGGCGACTTCGATATGGAAGTGGTCGCCGGTTTCTTCACGAATGAAGCTCACCAGGTCGCTGGCGTAGCGCAGCTCACCGCTGGCCATGCCCATGCCCGAAGGCAGGTCACCGCGCAGGGCAACGATGCGTTTGACGCCGGCGTTCTTGTACTGCGTCAACAGCTCACGCAGTTCGGTCTTGGTGTCGCCGACGCACGACAGGTGCGGTGCGGCAGGAACTTTGACTTCGTTTTCGAGCTGCAGCACGGTATTGAGCGTGCGGTCACGGGTCGAACCGCCCGCACCGTAGGTGCAGGAGAAAAAGTCGGGATTGTAGGCTGCCAGTTGGTGGGCAACATTCAGCAGCTTTTCATGGCCAGCATCGGTCTTGGTCGGAAAGAACTCGAAGCTGTAGCGGCGTTCTTGGCTCATCTGGCCGGTCTCATATTGATGCGGACATATCCGCGATAACGCGCAGAAACTTGATCGCTGCCCCGGTAGGAGCGACCTTGGTCGCGAAGAGGCCATGCCAGGCACAACATATGTTGCGCCTGGTCGATTGCTTTCGCGAGCAAGCTCGCTCCTACAGGATTTTCACCACAGGGCAGACGTTGATCAGTAGCGGTAAGTGTCTGGCTTGAACGGGCCTTCGACGGTCACGCCGATGTAGTCGGCCTGAGTCTTGGTCAGTTTGGTCACTACGCCGCCGAAGCCACGGACCATTTCCAGGGCCACTTCTTCGTCGAGTTTTTTCGGCAGTACTTCAACGGTCAGACGCTGGGCTTTCTGCTCGGCCGACAGGTCGGCGTACTTCTGTTCGAACAGGAAGATCTGCGCCAGCACCTGGTTGGCGAACGAACCGTCCATGATGCGGCTCGGGTGACCGGTGGCGTTGCCCAGGTTCACCAGACGGCCTTCGGCCAGCAGGATCAGGTAGTCGTCGTTATGCGGGTCAAAGCTGCCCGGGCCGGTACGGTGGATCTTGTGTACCTGTGGCTTGACCTCTTCCCACGCCCAGTTCTTGCGGGTGAAAGCCGTGTCGATTTCGTTGTCGAAGTGACCGATGTTGCACACCACAGCACGCTTTTTCAGGGCCTTGAGCATGCCGGCGTCGCAGACGTTGACGTTGCCGGTGGTGGTCACGATCAGGTCGATCTTGCCCAGCAGGGCTTTGTCGACGCTGGCTTCGGTGCCGTCGTTTTCACCGTTGATGTACGGCGAAACCACTTCGAAACCGTCCATGCATGCCTGCATGGCGCAGATCGGGTCAACTTCGGTGACCTTGACGATCATGCCTTCCTGACGCAGCGACTGGGCCGAGCCCTTGCCCACGTCACCGTAGCCGATGACCAGCGCTTGCTTGCCCGACAGCAGGTGGTCGGTGCCGCGCTTGATGGCGTCGTTGAGGCTGTGACGGCAACCGTACTTGTTGTCGTTCTTGCTCTTGGTCACCGAGTCGTTGACGTTGATGGCCGGGATCTTCAGCTCGCCTTTGGCCAGCATCTCTTGCAGGCGGTGAACGCCGGTGGTGGTTTCTTCGGTAACGCCGTGGATGCGTTCGAGCATCTGCGGGTACTTCTTGTGCAGGATTTCGGTCAGGTCGCCGCCGTCGTCCAGAATCATGTTGGCGTCCCAAGGCTGACCGTCCTTGAGGATGGTCTGCTCGATGCACCACTCGTACTCTTCTTCGGTCTCGCCTTTCCAGGCGAACACAGGAATACCGGCAGCAGCGATGGCGGCAGCGGCCTGGTCCTGGGTCGAGAAGATGTTGCACGACGACCAGCGTACTTCGGCACCCAGGGCAACCAGGGTTTCGATCAGCACGGCAGTCTGAATGGTCATGTGGATGCAGCCGATGATTTTCGCGCCCTTGAGCGGTTGCTCACCGGCGTATTTGCGGCGCAGGCCCATCAGGGCAGGCATTTCCGATTCGGCAATGATGGTTTCGCGACGGCCCCAGGCGGCCAGGGAGAAGTCGGCAACCTTGTAGTCGTTGAAATCTGCGGGCGTGTTTGCAGCGCTCATTGAAGAGACTCCATTCCATAAAGTATGAATGGGCGCCGTTGTGCGTTCAGGTTTACACCTATAAAGCCCGCAGCCGGAGGCTGGCGAGCAACGCCCCATCCGAGCCTGACAGGGTAAACCTGCTGCAGCGCCCCTCGGACAGGTGGCGGGAACGGTATCAAGTGTTGATGACCGTTTGAAAACGGGTGGCAGTATAGCCGTGCTTGCGATGGTTCCCAAGGTTTTATATGCCATGATGGGGCCATCCATCGGCAGTCACTCAGGAGAGACCATGAACTTCCATACCCGCAAGTGGGTGAAACCCGAAGACCTCAACCCTAACGGCACGCTGTTTGGCGGCAGCCTGCTGCGCTGGATCGACGAAGAGGCCGCGATCTACGCCATCGTGCAACTGGGTAACCAGCGGGTGGTGACCAAGTACATCTCGGAGATCAACTTCGTCAGCGCCTCGCGCCAGGGCGACATCATCGAACTGGGGATTACCGCTACCGAGTTTGGCCGCACCTCGATCACCCTGCGTTGCCAGGTGCGTAACAAGATCACCCGCAAGAGCATCCTGACCGTCGAGAAGATGGTCTTCGTCAACCTCGGCGAAGACGGCCAGCCCGCGCCGCATGGCCGGACTGAAATCCGCTACATCAAGGACCAGTTCGACCAGCCGGAAGACGAATAAACCAGACCATACATCGGTTATGCAGCCAATCCAGTCGGCATAGTCATTTGGTCGATCATCGGTGGGAGCGACCTTGGTCGCGAAGGCTACCTGCCAGGCGCTGGATATGTTGCGCCTGGACAGGCTCTTTCGCGAGCGGGCTCGCTCCTACAGGCGGCGCAGCCACTCCAGGCCTTCGCTGGTATCGCCTTTGGGGCGGTACTCGCAGCCGATCCAGCCGGTATAGCCCAACTGGTCGATCACCTCGAACAGGTGCGCGTAGTTCAGCTCGCCCAGGTTCGGTTCGTGACGGTCCGGCACGCCGGCGATCTGGATGTGGCCGATCCCGGCAAAGTCGCGGCGCAGTTTGGCGGTCAGGTCGCCTTCGACGATCTGGCAGTGGTAGCAATCGAACTGCACCTTCAGATTGTCTGCACCGACCTGCTGCACGATGGCTTGCGCCTGATCCTGGCGATTGAGAAAGAAACCCGGCATGTCACGGGTGTTGATCGGTTCAATCAGCACCGTGATACCCAAGGGCTTTGCCTGGGCAGCGGCATAGGCCAGATTCTCCAGATACACCGCCTGATGCCTGGCGCGCAGCTCTTCGCTGGGCAGCAGACCGGCCATCACGTGGATGCGGTCATTGCCCAGCACTTGTGCATATTCCAGCGCCTTGGCGATACCGCCCCGGAATTCTTGTTCACGGCCCGGCAGGCTGGCGATGCCACGCTCGCCCGCCGCCCAGTCGCCCGGTGGGGCGTTGAACAGCGCCTGTACCAGAGCGTTGTCGTCAAGACGCTGCTTCAACTCCTGAGGGCTGTAGTCATACGGGAACAGATACTCGACCGCCGCAAAGCCGTCGGCGGCAGCGGCAGCGAAGCGGTCCAGGAAGTCATGCTGCGGGTACAGCATGCTGAGGTTGGCGGCGAAACGAGGCATATTAACTCCGGTCTTCAAAGCGTCAGACAAAAGGCCACAGCAGCAGGGTGAATACAAACCCCAAGGTGCCCAGCAGGGTGACCAGCACAGTCCAGGTACGCAAGCCGTCGGCCACGTTCAGGCCGGCCAGTTTGGTGAACATCCAGTACCCGGCGTCGTTGATGTGCGACATCGCCAGGCCGCCACCGCCCATGGCCAGGCACAGCAACGCGAGCTGGTTGGCCGACAGGTCCAGGGTGGCAATCAGCGGGCTGAGAATGCCTGCGGTGGTGACCAGCGCCACGGTGGTCGAACCCTGTACTGCACGCAGCAGCATGGTCAGGATAAAGCCCAGCGCCAGAACCGGCAGGCCGGTGTGACGCAGCGCTTCGGAAACGACCGCACCGATACCGGTGTCGACCAGCACCTTGCCGAACACGCCGCCAGCACCGGCGATCAGGATCACCATGGCCACGCCCGGCAGCGCCGAGCCGATCACATCAGAGACCTGCGAGCGGCTCCAGCCACGGCGCGAGCCGAGCAGCCAGGCACACAGCAGGGTGTCGATCAGCAGCGCCACCAGCGGCGCGCCGAGTACGGTCAGGATGTCGCGCAGGGTCGAACCGACCGGCAGCATGGTGGTGGCCAGGGTGCCGAGCAGAATCAGCACGATCGGCAGCAGGATCAGCGCGATGATCATCCCGAAACCCGGTGCCGGTGCGGCTGGCAGGCTCTTGGCCAGGCTACTGGCGCTGGCTTCGGCGCCGAACTCTTTGTCCTGCACCACTTCACGTACAGTGGAGTAGTCGTTGCGCGCCCAGGCTTGCAGATCGGCGTTGGTCACGTGCGGGCCGTAGACCTCGGCCCGGATGTCATCGGTCATCGGGTAGGTCTTGCGGGTCATGCGCCCGGCAATGAAGTAACCCACCGCGCAAACCACCGCCACCAGCGGAATACCCAGCAGCAATACCCGACCCAGATCGGCGCCCAGTTGGCTGGCAGCGGCAACAGCACCCGGATGCGGCGGCAGGAAGGCGTGCACCGCGAGCAATGCTGCGCACATCGGCAGGGCGAAGATCAGCAGCGGTTTGCGTGCGGTACGTGCCACGCCATAGGCCAGTGGCATGAGGATGATCACCCCGACCTCAAAGAACACCGGAATGCCAACGATGAAGCCCGCGACGGTCAGGGCCAGCGGTGTGCGCCGGTTGCCGAAGCGTTCGATCAGCGTTTTGGCCAGCGCCTCGGCACCGCCTGACAACTCAATGATGCGCCCGATCATTGCGCCCAGGGCGATGATGATCGCGATATGCCCCAGGGTCTTGCCCATGCCGCCCTCAATGGTGGCAACCAGATCGGCGGGCTTAACCCCGGCTACCAGCGCGACGATGATGCTGACCAGCATCAGGGCCACGAAGGGCTGGAGTTTGTACTTGAGGACCAGAAACAGCAGCAGTGCGATACCGGCACCGGCGATTAGCATCAGCATTAATGGAGTCATGCTTTCATCCTGTTTTTATTGTTGTCCGGCAGTGCCGGGGCTGGCAGGGCGCCGCAAGGCGGCGCCGGGATGTGGAACGGGGGTTACCACTTGGCGCCGAAGACCTGATGCAGCTCTTCGAGCGCCTGCTCCGGCAGTGGAGCGGGTTTGGGATTGCTCATCAGCCACAAACGGGCGGTCTCTTCGAGTTCTTCCAGGGCGTAGCAGGCCTTGGCTACCGAGCTTTCCCAGATCACCGGGCCGAGCCGTTCGAGCATCACGCCTCGCACGCTGTTGGCCAGTTGCGCGACGCGCTCGGCGACGATCGGCGAGCCGGGGCGCTGGTAGCCGATCAGCGGAATATGGCCGACCTTCATCACCTGGTAGGGCGTCAGCGGCGGCAGAATGTCGTCTTCGTGCCACACCCCGGCCAGGGTCAACGCCACCAGATGGGTGGAGTGGGTATGCACCACGCCGCCGACCTCTGGATTGCGGTCATACACCTGGCGGTGCAGGGCCAGGGTCTTGGAAGGCTTGCTGCCGGAGACCCATTCACCGGCCAGGTTGACCTTGGCGATGTCGTCCGGCTGCATGCGGCCCAGGCAGGCATCAGTCGGGGTGATCAGCCAGCCGTCGTCGAGCCGGGCGCTGATATTGCCGGCGCTGCCGACGGTGTAGCCACGGCCATACAGCAGGCGGCCCACGTCGCAGATTTCTTCGCGCAGGGCTTTTTCATTGCTCATCAGACCGCTCCTGCCAATTGCTTGAGGGCTTTGGCGAAGAAGTCGCGGGCGCCGAAGTTGCCCGACTTGAGGGCCAGGGCCAGCGGCTGTTCACCGTCGCTGACTGTCGCCGGTACACCGGGGTCGATCTGGGCGCCGATTTTCAGCAGTTGCACGCCCAGCGCCTGAACCACCGAGCCGGAGGTCTCGCCGCCAGCGACCACAAAGCGTCGCACGCCCGCGTCGAACAGACCCTTGGCGATCTGCCCCAGCGCCTCCTCGACCATGGCACCGGCACGCTCGGCACCGAGTTTTTCCTGCACCGCTTTGACTTCGTCCGGGGTGCTGGTGGCGTAGATCAGTACGGTCTGGCCGGCGTCACGGGCAAAGGCCAGCGCCTGCTCGACCACCGGTTGACCGGCGGCCAGCGCCAGCGGGTCGATGCGCAGCGCCGGGCGACCGGCTTCCAGCCAGGCCAGCACCTGACCATTGGTGGCCAGCGAAGCGCTGCCGGCCAGTACCACTTCACCGCCTTCGATGGCGATGCTCTGGGCCGCGTCGATGTCGCGCAGCTTGCCGGCCTTGCGGAAGTTGCCCGGCAGGCCCAGCGCCAGGCCGGAACCGCCGGTCAGCAGCGGCAGGTCGGCGCAGGCTGCACCCAGGGTGTAGAGGTCGGCATCGGACACGGCATCGGCAATCGCCATGCTCACGCCCTCGGCGCGCAGCTCGGCAATGCGTGCACGCACCGCGTCGCTGCCCTTGGCCACGGTGTCATAGCGCAGCAGACCGACCTTGCCCTTGGTTTGTGCTTGCAGCACGCGCACCAGGTTGGCGTCGCCCATCGGTGTCAGCGGGTGATTCTGCATCCCCGACTCGCTGAGCAACTGGTCCTGGACAAACAGGTGGCCACGGAAAATGGTCCGGCCGTTTTCCGGAAACGCCGGGCAGGCGATGCTGAAGTCACCGCCCAGTCTGGCCAGCAGTGCTTCGCTGACCTGGCCGATGTTACCGGCGGCAGTGGAGTCGAAGGTCGAGCAGTATTTGAAGAAGATCTGCTCGCAGCCACGCTCGTGCAGCCACTCCAGCGCGGCGAGGGATTCATCCACCGCCTCGGCAGCCGGGGTGGTGCGCGACTTCAGCGCGATGACAATGGCGTCGGCATCAAGGCCGGCAGCCACTTCGGCGCTGGGGATGCCGATGCTCTGTACGGTGCGCATGCCGCCGCGTACCAGCATGTTGGCAAGGTCCGTGGCACCGGTGAAGTCATCAGCGATGCAACCGAGCAGCGGGCGGGAAGTAACCGTCATGATCATTGCTCCCCTTTGGCTTTTGGCAGTTCGATGCCCGGGAAAATTTTGATCACTGCCGAGTCGTCTTCACGGCCAAAGCCGGCACTGGAGGCCTGCATGAACATCTGGTGTGCGGTGGCCGACAGCGGCAGCGGGAATTTGCTGGTGCGGGCGGTATCCAGCACCAGGCCCAGGTCCTTGACGAAAATGTCCACCGCCGACAGCGGCGTGTAGTCAGCGTTGAGGATGTGCGGCACGCGGTTTTCGAACATCCACGAGTTGCCGGCGCTGTTGGTGATCACTTCGTACAGGGCATCGGCATCCACGCCTTCGCGCAGGCCCAGGGCCATGGCTTCGGCGCTGGCGGCGATATGCACACCGGCCAGCAACTGGTTGATGATCTTGACCTTCGAGCCCAGACCATGGACGTCACCAAGGCGGTAAACCTTGCCAGCCATGCCGGCCAGCACGGCTTCGGCCTTGGCGTAGGCGTAGGCCGGGGCGGAGGTCATCATGGTCATTTGCCCGGCAGCGGCCTTGGCGGCGCCACCGGAGATGGGCGCGTCGAGGTACAGCAGGCCCTGATCGGCCAGGCGCTGGCCCAGCTCGACGGCGAAGGTCGGGGCGACAGTGGCGCAACCGATCACCAGACTGCCGGGGCGCAGAGCAGCAACGGCACCGTTGTCACCGAACAGCACGGTTTCGGTCTGCTCGGCGTTGACCACCACGGTGATGATGATGTCGCAGGCGCCAGCCAGTGCAGCAGGCGAGGCGGCAGCGACACCTCCTTCGTTGGCAAAAGCCTGAACCACTTCACTGCGCACGTCACAGGCATGCACCTTGAAGCCATTGCGCAGCAGCGAGCGGGCAATGCCCAGACCCATGGCGCCCAGGCCGATCACACCGACATTCGATTGAGTCATTGCTGTCATCCTCGGTCGTCGCCGCTGCACATCACGAGCGCCTCTAAAAACGACCTGCGTTGCCATCGCTGCGTTGAAAACCGGCTCAAAATGCTCATTTACAATCCGTAAACTGCGCTTTCTCGCCGGTTTTCGCCTTGCGCTGGCTGCCTCGCCTACGTTTTTATAGATGCCCTCATGCCAACAGACGGCTTAATTGTTCTGAAATGTGAATCTGATAGTGGATCAGTGAGCTGATAATGTGAAGTATTTTTTCTATTTAACAAATGTTCACATTGTTGATCTGCGTCACACAGACAGCAAAAAGCCCCTGGGCAGGGGCTTTGGCATGTGAATGGTAGGAGCTGCTTTAGCAGCGAAACCCAAACCTGATTCGCCGCTAAAGCGGCTCCTACGCGGCGGGTAGGGTTACGCCGGGGTAGAGGCCAGCAGCAGCTCGATGCGCTGGTTGCGGATGCTTTCAGCGGCAGCCGGGGTCAGGGCGTCGTCTGTTATCACGCTGTCGAACTGTTCCAGCGCCGCGACTTTGTACATGCCGAAGGTGCCGTACTTGGAGCTGCTGGCGATCAGCACACTGCGCGAGGCCGACTGCATGGCGGCCTGTTTGACCTCGACCTTGAGCGCCGAAGGCGTGGTACTGCCACGCTGCAAATCCCAGGAACTGGTGGACATGAACGCGATGTCGGTCGCCAGCTGGCGCAGGGTCGCGGCGGCCAGGCCGCCGACGCTGGAGCGGTTGGGGTGGTCGAGCAGGCCGCCGGTGTGAATCACATCCACATGGTTGGCATCGGCCAGCGCATTGACGATGCCAAAGTCGTTGGTGACCACCGTCATTCCCGACAGCGCGGCAATGTGCGGGACGATTTCCAGCGTCGTGGTGCCGGCATCCAGATAAACCGTCATGTCCGGGTGCAGCAGCGCGGCGGCCAGGCGTGCCATCGCTTGCTTGTTCGGCAGTTCCACCACGGCCTTGGACTGGTGGCTGGGCTCGCTGTGCAACTGGCTGGCGATCCGCACGCCACCGGTGACCGAGTAGGCGCGGCCTTCCTGCTCCAGCAGGGCGATGTCACGGCGGATGGTCATGTGCGAGCAGTCGAACATGTCCATCAGTTGGTGCACGCTCAGCACCTGATGCTTGCGCAACTGACGCAGCATCTGCTCGCGGCGTTGATCGGGAATCATCGGTGCGCCGCCGGTCATGGCGGGTTTCTCTGGGGTGGACATCTCTGCTCCTGCAAGGCGACTTCCAGACATGCCGTCAAGTTTACGTGCAGCGCCGCGATGGGCAGAAAATTTTTTAACACAATCTGCTCATCCCGGACGCCGCCCGATCAATGGTTGGGGTGCGGCGCTGCGGCGTTTGAGTCAGCTACCTGCGGCTGACCGGTCACCGAACGCACCAGCCTGCCAATGGTCAGGCCCTGCAACAGGATCGACAGCAGCACCACGATGTAGGTGATGCTCAGCACGATGTCGCGTTCCGGCCCGAGCGGCAGCGCCAGTGCCAAGGCCACCGACACACCGCCACGCAGCCCGCCCCAGGTCAGGATGCGGATCGTGCCTTGCGGCACCTTGCGCCAGCGGCGCAGCAGCAAAATCGCCGGCGCCACGGTGATAAAGCGCGACAGCACAATAGCCACGGCCAACAGGCCGGCGGCCGCCAGGTGCAGCCAGGAGAACGGTAACAGCAACAGCTCCATGCCGATCAGCGCGAACAGCAGGGCATTGAGCATGTCGTCGAGCAACTCCCAGAAACCGTCCATATAGCGGCGGGTCATGTCGTTCATCGCCAGATTACGGCCCAGATTGCCGATGATCAGGCCGGCCACCACCATGGCAATCGGCGCCGATACGTGCAGTTCCGAAGCCAGCGCCGAACCGCCGATGACCAGTGCCAGGGTCAGCATTACCTCGATCTGGTACTGCTCGATGCTCTTGATCATCAGGTACACCGCGTAGCCAATCAGGCCGCCGTACAGCACCCCACCGATGGCCTCGTGGGCAAACAGGATGGCGGTCTCGGTCACGCTCGGGGTCTCGCCCAGTTGCGCGATGCCCAACAGCACGGTGAACACCACCACAGCGGTGCCGTCGTTGAACAGGCTTTCACCAACGATGGTGGTTTTCAGGGGTTTGGAGGCATTGGCGGTCCGTAGCACGCCGAGCACCGCGATCGGGTCGGTGGGCGAGATCAGCGCGCCGAACAACAGGCAATACAGGAAACTGACGTGCCAGCCGAACATCGCGAAAATCCACCAGGCCAGGCTGCCAATCACAAAGGTGGCGATCAGCACGCCGAAGGTCGCCAGCAGGCCGATGGGCCAGCGATAACTCTTCAGGTCTGCGAGGTTGACGTGCAAGGCGCCGGCGAACAGCAGAAACGACAGCATCCAGTTCATCAGCAGATCGCCAAAGTCGATCTGGCCGATCAACTGTTCCACGCGCTCTTCAAGGCCGGGAAAGCCCAACAGGCTCAGGCCTTGTAGCAGCAGGGAAAAGATCAGTGCCGTGACCATCACACCAATGGTGGGTGGCAGGCCGATGAAGCGGTAATTCACGTAAGTGAGCAGGGTGGTCAGGCAGATAAACGCAGCAGCAAGTTCAAGCATCCGTAGTTCCGTATTGGCAGATCCATATTCATTTCGTATCGAGGGTCTAGCGGCCCCGGCAAGTGTCGGCGCGAAGGCGATTGACCACCGGGAAGGGGTAATAGTGCACGGTTTGAGAAATTTTTTGCCACATTAGCTGCCTTGACTGTTGGCCTGTCTGTCATGCTGGGGGCTCTCTGAGCAAGGAGTAAAGCGCGTGTTGGCGACAGCTCTGGTACTGGTGGCGGCCGTGCTGCACGCGGTATGGAACACCCTCGTCAAGTTCAGTGCCGAGCGCTTGCTGGTGATCGCCAGCATGGACGGCGTGGCACTGCTGTGTGCATTACTGGCGGTCAGCTTCGTCAGCCCGCCGCCGGTGCAGGTCTGGCCCTGGCTGGTGGCTTCGGCGCTGTTCGAACTGCTGTATCGCGCGTTGCTGATCAAGGCTTACCGGGTGGGTGACCTGGGACTGGTGTATCCGCTGATGCGCGGACTCTCACCGCTGGTGGTGCTGGCCCTGACGCTGATCTCTGGTGGTGAGCAACTGAGTGTCCAGCAGATCATTGGCATTTTGCTGATTCCGTGCGGGATGGTCTGCCTGCTCTGGCAAGGTGGCGGCGGGGAGCGCTTGCCCTGGAGCTTGCTGCCGGTGGTCGGGCTGATTGGCCTGTGCATCGGCAGCTACACCTGGATCGACGGCCAGGCCCTCAAGCTGGGCGTGCCGGCGCTGGATTATCTGGTGTGGCTGACGCTGGTCAGTGCCTGGCCGTTTCCGGTGCTGGCAGCCTGTTACAAATATCAGGGGCTAATGACGTTCTGGCGCGAACAGTGGACACTCGGGCTGAGTGTCGGGCTTTGCGTGCTGCTGAGCTACGCCCTGGTGTTGTGGGCCATGCAACTGGGGTCGGTGGCGGAGGCGGCGGCCTTGCGCGAGGTCAGCGTATTGCTGGTGGTGTTGATGGGCATGCGTTACCTGAAAGAACCTTTTGGCCGGCCCCGGCTCTTAGCATGTGGTCTGGTGTTGCTCGGCATGCTGGTAATGAAGTTCAAATAAGGAATCAACTTATGACAGTCGCTTTTTGGTGTGTGTTGATCGCGATTCTCCTGCCGCTGATCTGCTCGGTTATTGCCAAGGCCAGCAGCGGCAAGTTTCGATCGGGTCATAACCGTGACCCCAGGGATTTTCTGGATCGGCTGGAAGGCTTGCCACGGCGTGCCCATGCCGCGCAACTGAACGGCTTCGAAGTGCTGCCGGGCTTTGCCGCCGCAGTGATCATTGCCCACATCGCCGGCAATGCACAGCTGGTGACCATCGATGTGCTGGCGGTGCTGTTCATCACCAGCCGCTTGCTGTTCATCATTTTCTATCTGGCCGACCTGGCGGTGCTGCGCTCGATCTCTTTCCTGGTTGGCCTGGGGCTGATCATCGGCCTGTTCGTCGCCTCGGCGGTGCCAGCGGCCTGACCGGCGGAGGCGGTGATCTGGCCCCTCTCGCGAAGAGGCCAGTAAGCTCACAGCATCTGCTGCGACTGTGCCTCCGTCTTCGTCGGCAAGCCAACTCTCATCAAACAAATTACAAATCGCTGATTTACAAGGCCCTCCCGTAGGAGCAGCTTTAGCTGCGAAGCCTTTCGCAGCTAAAGCTGCTCCTACGGGGTTGCGTGTTGGCTACGCGACAGCGCGGCGCCGAGGCGGCGGGCGATCTCCCACCGAATTTGTGTCGTGCCTAAGAAGCAGGTACGGCGCCGACTCGGTGGGAGTCGGCTCAGCCGACGAATGCGGTGGTTCATTAAGTAAACAGTGTCGGCTTCAGCCGCGAATGGACTGATATCGCCGTCTCTCAGTTCTGAGTCTGGACCTTGTCCAGTTCAGCCTGGGCATCGACCAGTTCTTTGCGTGACTCGGCCAGTTTGTCTTTGCGTTTGTTGATGCGCTCCGGGTCGCCCTTGGCCATGGCTTTGTTCAGGTCGGTCTGGCGGCGGCTGACTTCACGCTTGGCATCCAGCACCTTCTGTTCATGCTGCTTGAGCAAAGCGGTTTCGCTGCAGTTGGCGTTGACTTCGCTCAGCGCCTTTTCCAGCCCGGCCTGCTCACGTTTGTTGCCGTCAGCCTTGGCTTGCTGAATCTTGCCGTTGATTTCCTGGCTCTTGAGCAGGCAGCCCGACGCCGGTGGTGCCTGTTCCGCGGCCAGTACCGCTGGCGACCCCAAGGTGCACGCCAGCGCCAGGATCAATGGGGAAAACAGCTTCATGTGAACTCCTTGTGCAAGCCGGGCGCAGATAACAACCCGGCATCAAAATCCCGCAACACCCAAGGCGCTCAACTGACTGCGCAGCGCCTGAACCTGCGGGTCGAGAAAAAATGCCTGTAACTGTGCAGCACGTCCCGGTCCGATCCCGGCTTCGGCCTGCCATTGCTCCAGGCTACGCGCCGCCAGGGTCTGCCAGTCATCGGCCAGGCGGGCGTTACCGGTGGGCGGCAGGCCCAGTGCCTTGAGCCAGAGGCAGAACGGTTTGTCCCGGGCGCTCTGCAGATTGGCAAACAGTGTAGCGCCGCTACGCTCACCCAGGCCGGGCATCTTAACAAGCTCGGCGGCGTCAAGGGTCATCCAGTCGAGCAAACCGTCGAGCCGCCCGGCATTGAGCAGTTTGTCCCAGGTACCCGGTCCGACTCCCGGCAAGTTCAGCCCCTGCTTGCCAGACAGCCACACCAGCCGCGCCTTGAACTGGCTTTCGCAGCCGGGCGTGAGTTGCCAGCAACTGAGCGAGTGATAAGCCTGTGGGTCTGGTACATGCAGCGGCACGCGTTCGCTGTTGCGCAGCAGTACACCGTCGAAGCGCGGGATGGTCAGCCCGGCCAGGCTTAACGCCACCTGATCACCGGGGCGGATATCCAGCTTCTGCCAGCGTTGCAGCGAACCGACACTGACCGAACTTATGGTGCGGTCATCAAGGCGAATCGGCACCAGCTCCAGCATCGGCGTGATCCGCCCGCTGCGGCCGATGTTGAAGGTCACCTTGCGCACCTCGGCCAGCGCTTGCGCGTAGGGGTATTTCCACGCTGTTATCCAGTACGGCGCCTTGGCCTGCCAGCGCTCGGCCGGCGGGCGACTGCCCTGGCGCAGGACCACGCCGTCGGTGGCGAAGGGCAGCGGGTTGCGATACCAGAATTCGCGCCAGGCGCGGGCTTGTTCAATGCCTGCCAGCGGCTGGCTGTAATGGGCCATGTCGCTGAAGCCCAAGGCGGCCAGCTCATCCATGCGCGGCTGCAGTTGTTGCGGGCCGGTGGGCCAGTCCCAGACGAACAGGCCGATTTGCGCTGCCTGCTCGTCACTCAGATCATGCCGGGCCAAGGCACCGGCCACCTGGCTGCGGGCATTGAGGCTGCCGTCGGTGGCCTGCACATGGCCGTTCAGACGCCAGTACAACTCGCCTTGCAGCAGCAGGTCGCGTGGTTCGGGCAACTGACCGGGAATGGCTGCGATACGCCGCGCCTGGGTGGTCCAGTCCTGGCCTTGCTGGCCGTCGCCACGACTGATGGCCTGCACCAGACGTCCTTGCTCATAAACCAGCGTGACCGCCACGCCATCGACCTTGGGTTGAATCCACACGTCCTCGCGCCCGGCCAGCCAGCGGGCTACAGCCTTGTCATCAGCCAGCTTGCCCAGCCCGGTATGCGGCACCGGATGCAGCACCCGGCCACGTGCGGTGAGTAACGGGTCGTCGGCGGCACCGGCAGGCAGGTTGAAGCAACTGCGCAGTGTGGACAGACGTTGCCGGGCCTGGTCGTACAGCTCATCGGCAATCAGTGATACGCCTTGGCGATGGTAGCTGTCGTCCCACTGCAAGATCTGCTCCTGCAAGGCATGTACTTGCTGACGGGCCTTGGCCGGCTCCCAGTCCGGGCATTGCGCGGCCTGCAAGGTCGCACTGCCAGACAACAGCACAGCGGCAACCAGTAAACGAATTGTTGGCAACATCGAAGCCTCCTTGCTTGATAACGGTGCCCGACAGGCTAGCCAGACATCGCCATAGTCAGTGGCGCAGAGGGTCACAGGGTTTTGCCAGGCTTGAGCGGATGTATCGCGGCGGTACAGTCAACCCGGATAAAAGCCCTTGGCTGTGCCTTGAGCGGGCAGGGTGTGCATGCCAGATTGCAACTCGCTGCCCTGTCTTGCGGAGAATCCCATGGAGCTGTCCACCCTTGCCCTGTTCATCCCGGCCTGTTTCGCCCTGAACATGGCGCCCGGCCCCAACAACCTGTTGTCGGTCAGCAACGCCAGCCGCTACGGCTTCGCCCGCGCCTGCAGCGGCGGAGCAGGGCGCCTGCTGGCCTTCGCCATCATGATTGCCCTGGCGGCCGTCGGCTTGGCCGCTGTGCTGCACACCTCCGAATGGCTGTTCCACGCCATCAAAATCATCGGCGCAGGCTACCTGTTCTGGCTGGCCTTCCAGCTCTGGCGCGCCACCCCGCAAGCCGAAGGCATGGCCGCCGCCGACTCTCCGGGCCTCGCCCGGCTGGCGCGTCAGGAGTTTCTGGTCGCCATCGGCAACCCCAAAGCGATCTTGCTGTTTACCGCATTCCTGCCGCAGTTCGTCGACCAGTCCCGCGACGTGACCGCGCAATTTGCCGTGCTGGGCGCGTTGTTTCTGCTGCTCGAATGCGTGGCGATTGCCCTGTACGCCTGGATGGGCGTGCATGCGCGTCGGCTGTTTGCCAGGCCGTCGAGCAAGCAGATGTTCAATCGGGTGTGTTCGGGGTTGTTGGCCAGTGCGGCGACTGCGTTGCTGGTGGCACGGCGGGGGTGAGGTTTTCTTGGGGGAGAACAGGCCAGATCCCGTTCATCGTTTTTGGCGCTACACAATGCTTAACCCTGTCGGTACGCCTGAGGGGCACCTCTAAAAACTACCTGCGTTGCCATCGCAGCGTTAAAAACAGGCTCACAATGCTCATTTACAACTCGTAAACTCCGCTTGCTCGCCTGTTTTTGCCTTGCGCTGGCTGCCTCGCCTACGTTTTTAGAGATGCCCTACTGGCTCTCGCCAGTCAGCGCCTGGAAGGGCTGGAGCCCGATGCCTGGGTGATCCGCCAGTTGGGGTCCTTTGCCGAGGGCACGCTCGGCATCGAGGCCATTCTGGGGGAGTTCGGAGGCAAGATCGTGAATGGGCGGCTATTGCCGGGCGCTGGCAGCGAATAGAACGACACCGGCGCGGAGCCGGTGTCAGGTGAATACTGTATCTGTACTCTTGATTCAATTTTTCCCGCTGAGATTATCTCTCCACGGCGCAAGCAAGCCTTCCTGAAGAATTCGATCAATGACGCCATCCTCAATGCTACCAACATAAGTAGCATCCAATTGAAACTCAAAGGAAAGACTTGCTTTTTCAGATAAATCTCTAATAGCGTCAATCAGCTCTTCTACCTCCTCTAGATTCTTCGAGTCCACATCACTAGGAAGTATATTCGGCGGTAAAGCTGAATAAATTTCCAGCATCCCACCTACCACCTCCAAGCCATTATCGTCTATCTCATCAATCAGGCTTGGCGGTGCAATGCTCCATACCCTTGACGCGGCGAGTTTTTTCACAAGCTGCTGCACATCCGACCTAATTGATTGATCTAAATCCTGAGCCACATAGAAGATTAACTTCTGCTTCGCATGTTCTAGCGGCATGACATGCATCACTCAGCTCCTTTTTTCGGTGGGTATGCTGGAAGTGCTGATCTAGGGCCGCCTGGATTATATCTAAACCCTCCTGGCATATGCGCGTCTAAATGACGTGTATCAGGCAGCGGCACGGTAAGTGGTGAACCCTGGATATGATGCATAGGAATTCGTTCACCCTTTAGTCCTGCATCTTCCGGGAAAACCTTAATCCATGCATCGTCAACTTTCGGGGTGCGCCCTTTAGCAATAGAAGCCCGATTCTCAGCGCTTAATATTTGGCCATGCCCAAGATCGTCCCAGTTATCGCGTAACGCTCTCCAGTCAGCAGCATTTGTACGAACAACACCCGTCCGGGTCGTACCAGAAGACACAACAGGCGCGGCAGGCACGACTTCGCCTGCGCCTTTTGCCCCAACACTCCCTACTGGACTATTGGTCTTCTGCGCCTCGGCGATCTTCGCCTCTACCGCCTTCAGATTCGCTAACCTACCACCATCCTTTACCTCTAATCCACCTTCGCCTCTTACGACATGGAGGCCTTTTTCAGGGATCAGCACCTCGACGTTTCCGGTCTTGGTATTTACGAAAACCCTGGAACCCTCCGGTAAATTTGCTGGACGAGCAAGCATCGCGCCTGCTGAACTGTCCTCTTTGTACCAGGACGGAATTTCTATCTGGTCTACTGTCTTGCCTGCCGTCGTAACCGTCTCCACAAACGGCACATCCGGATCCCTGCCTGGCTTCCCGGCCTGAGCGAAGTTCTCGGTGACCTTCTCCAGCTTCACCGTGGTGGCAAGCTGTTCAAGCTTTTTGCCAGAGATGGGAATTCCGATGTCCGAAAGTGTTGCGGACTTGGTGGCTGCGCCGCCACCGCCGGTGGACACGTTACTATTGGGAACGCATGACTGTGTTGTTCATATCCTATCCGACAGAGCTACCAATACCACCGTGGCCCATAATCCACTTCGGCCTCTAAACCCAAGGCTGGAGCCGCATGAGGACATTCTGCACGTACGGATCTGTGCTGGACAGGTGAGTGCCATTCCTACTAGGACCGTTATAGTGGATACCTATCCTTCGGTTGTTTTTAGCCAGCCAATATCCACTCATTGATACCCCGCTGCCGATACTTTGGCCTACTAAACGGAACTTCAGCCAGGCGAGGCAACAATTTTACAAATATGAGCTCTTCATGCAGAACTATTCCGAAATCGCTATTTATATTACACATATCGCAGTGATAAGTTGGTTGGGTTGATCTTCCAGAGGGGCACTCCATCCAGTAATTTCAACGGCGCCATATTTTTCATCGGTATAGAACCATTCTTCCCCTTCATCAAACTCAAGATCAGAAAAAGGCAAAAGATCTGAAACAAAACTGCCTAATCCAGCGCCGGAGGGGAAAGTACCTTTGTATATTAATTTCTGTGCAGGTTCGCCCGGAAAGCTGAAGTCATAGGCTTTAATGGCATATATCTTCCAGTTTTTGAACATGACAGATAGCGCGGGAACTCCCTTTTTATTTTTGCTGACCATTTCGTCATGGAATAATGAAAAGGAGTAACCTCCATTTCCCTCTCTGTCTAAATCGTTAGAGTCCAGTCGAAGGATTGGCGACTTTTCGAATCTGTATGCGGATTCTCCGTCACCAATAGAATATTTTTCTAGAATGATGCTGAATGATTTGTAATCGGTATCTAGCTTTATTCCGGCGAGTGACTTGGAGGGCACAATTGGAGCGACCCATGATATAGAGAAATCTTCAGATAAATTCATTTCGGCATCCAGGTGTTATTGTAGGGATTAAATTTTACCACTTCCCCCCTTGGGATTTAAGTAGGTTGTATTCTTATCATGGATAGGCCGGTTTGGGCCCTCAAATGAGGGTCTGTACCCACTAGGGTCAACAGTTTTAACCTTGCTTCCGTCGGTGTACGTAATTTTTTAGTATTCACCAAGATGGTCTGATTTAGCGTTCTTGCCGATTGTTGATGGACTATGTTGAATCGTGCGTATGCCCGTTGCGCTATTTGTATCTTCAAATGTTTTAGCGTTGCCTGATGACTTCGATCTCGCGGCCACAGGTGTAACAGTAGCACCGTCCATGATAAACGACTGTTTAATATCATCTACTGATTTTCCCCAGATGCTATGAGGGCGGTCGACGATATGTATGCGGTAGTTCCGCACGTACGGATCTGTGCGGGGGATGGCAGGTGACTGCCATCCCTACCGCGACCCTAGAACTCGGCCTCGGGGATCAGTACAACGGTTTGAAGGTGTAATTGCTGAGAAGTTTACGTTGTTTTACAGAGCATGAGCTGAGACGACTCAGGAAGTAGGGAACCTCAGAGAAGGAGATGAATAACCCGGTAGCGCCGGGTTGGTTTGTGAGGTTTGGAACGCTATCTAAGAGACCAGTCGTGTATGGATATAAACTGAATGGTTTGTTCGGGGGTATGTTCTAGAGGTGCTCTGTAATCTGTGACAAAACTAATCCCAAGAATATCGTTATTGTTTCTTTTGATGAGGAATTCATCTTCGTCAGGGTTAAAGTCCAATTCAAATACTTTGGATAGGTTTAAAATGCTATCTCCTGGCTTAAGCCCAAAATAGCCCCCTCGATATCCTTTCCCTACAGCTACTCTATAAAGAGTCTTTCTGGTCTCAAAGTATAGAGAAACCAATTCATTCATGTAGCGGTAAGAGAGTACGTATTCTTCCTCGAAGCCAATTCTTCGTTCCACTAAGATCCATTCGTTATTACTAAGTAGAATATCTCGAATAGCCATGTCTGGACCATGTCGTTCTACAGGGCCGATCTTGGCCTCGATATCGGCAAGTGACTCGCCAATAGTAAACCCTGCAGCAGATATACCAGGAATCAGATCGGCGTTCAGATTAGGAATTAGCTGTTTCATGGTTTGCTCCCAAACTTTCCATTGTCCGCTCTCGTATCTTAGCCGATTTCCTTGAGTGTCGAAATACTGTTGGTGGCGCGTGATTGTTCCAGGATTAAAGTCAAGCGAAGGACTAATCACCCTAACCTCTGTGCCGTCGTTGCGTACAAGTGTGTGGTAGGTAAGAAGCATCACCATGAACGCCTCCGCATGGATGATATTCAATCTCTTTAATTGTCGGATGATCTTCAACTGTAAATACCTGAGCTTTACCTGAGCTGCCCGAGCGTGCAGGCTTCTGGCGGGCAGTCCTAATCCCCTAGCGCTGCAAGGCCACCATGGATCTCACCCAATAGCGCCTTGGCCCTTGCTGGCCTAAGAGTGGCAAGCGCACCTGTAAGATTGTCCCGGCTAAGCTGGTCATATTCAGATCCATCACGCTCTTGGCGCTATACAGCGCTCAGCCTTAGGGGCTCTCTGAAAAAGCCACCACCCCGAAATCTAACCCCAGTGAATACGAGGGTTTCAGGGCAGTAAATTCGCGAAATTAGGGCTTTTTCAAAATTTTCCTAAGTCGTTCTGTAATTGGCTCCAGCAGGGAGCTCCCTGCTGTCGATGAACATTGCGAAGTAGGATAAGGTTATTGATAGAGTCGACTGGATGTCCACTAGATTTTACTGATTGCTTCTGCATCATTGTGGTCTCCCAGTTGTTTCCTTCATGCAACGGTAATTCTATCGCCATTCAAGGACTCAAATACAGCCCCCATCACTCCTGCTGCCTCAAATCTACTTTTCACGTCTTCGCTCACTACAATTGCGCCCAAATATTTTTTAATTCTAAAAATATGGAAGGCCCCCACTTTTGACTCATCTATCGACAAGTTATAAAACGCGCGGTATTGACCTGCCATATCCGGCCGAACAGGATCGTCAACTGAAAACTTTGTGAAAGTTGAGGGCTCTTCGTCTACACAATCTAATTGTGTCTCTATGATCATTAAAAAATAATTGTTGGAAACCTGTTTTCCTTCAATTTCAACGGGCTCAAAGACTACGTTTTGATAAGGTTCATCAACTTCAGGTAAGCCTATGAGCGAGTTTTTCGCTTTCTCGCTCAGGACTGGAACACTCGCGTAGCCTGCTAGAGAGTAGTCGACTTCAATACCTTCGAATCTGATATCAAGCGTATATCTACCAGGCTCCATGAAATTTATTGGTGGATTACTAAAATTCCAATTGTCCACATGCCTCACATCGCCGAGAACCCATTTTTCGGAAATGGAAAGATTCTGGCGTAGTAAATAATATTTCATATCAATTCCTAGTAAGCCATTTGTTAATTTCACTGCCCACGATCACTGCTTCCTTCTTGATTCCATCAAGTGTTTTTGTGACAGCCATTTTATAGGCTGGTGTTCCCGGTACTAAGCCTTGAGTGGCCTGTTCCAAACTCCCATATACATACTGGTGATACTCTATGGGGTGCGGCCCTCAACGCTGTTTGTCAGATTGGTTTTCGACTTGCCGCTGATATGCGGAAAGTTTATCGAGGCACCCTCTAGGAATTGAATTTGCCTCTTTAATTTGAGGGGGAACTCGACTGAAGAATGCTGGGTTTTGTACTTTTTATTTTAATATGATTTTAGTTGGACACTAAAAGAGCCTCCTCAGTAAGAGCGCACCTCCCCCCTGTCCGCCAAAATCTAAAATATGGTCCTAGATCAACTTCAAATGTAAATAAGGGGCGCCCAATATACCATGCAAGATAATAGTCGGCAGCTAAGCCATACAGAGCTTCAAACAATGCATAGATCTCGTCTGAGTCAGAAATCATACTTGTTCTGATTGCATCCCCGGCCTCGTCAAACAACCAGTAATGGGGGATGTCTTGTTGAAGTGAATGCTCCAGATCTTGCTTGGTAACGAATAGGACTTTAGCCTCGTTGCAGATATCAAGTACTTCAGAGTTGCCAAGAGTTTTGCATATGTTTTTTTGTTCTTTGAGCCAGTCGTCACCTAGCTTGATAAGCTCATCATTAGTAGTTGTGCGTTTGGGTAGAAGATATAGAGATTCCTCTGTTGTAGCATAAGAAATAACATTCGCAGCCCTGTCGGCCAATTCCTCTGCATGTGGGAAGTAACTAAATATTTTTCGAAGCTCTTCGTTGCTGTGGTGCGCTTTTAATAGTCCTAAAAAATGGGATTTATCAAACATTGCGACACCTTCACAGAAAGCACTCCAATCCGATAATAAGTTTTTCACTCTTGTAGTCCTCTTGATTTTGGCAGAGTCGGTAATAGGTTAGGGGCTATCTTCCATCTGTCTCGAAGTGAAATGATATTTGTGTTGAAGTCGCTAAGTGATTTGCTCTTGTCAATAATTGATTTTAGTTCGTTGTGGAAAGTGCTGGAAGCATGGCTACCATGGCCTCCAGGCTTACCGTCGAGAGGACTGGTTCACTTCAGTTCAGACGTCTTGGTTCTAAAACTCTGAATTTCGTCCATAGGCACTCCCCATTTTTTGAAGTCAGGAGCCCTGCATACCATGCACCACTCATGCAATCCACCGGGTTGCCGTATCCTTGCTTCAATTGTGTTACGAGCAGCCTTGTTTTGCCACAAAACATCCAACTCTGAAGAAGTTAATTGATCAAACCAGCGATTGAACTCCCCCTCGAACACTCGGAACCTTGCCGTTAGGCAATAACTGATCCAAAGGTTGATGGTCTCAAGGCGCTGTAATGCTCCTTCTGGTCTAGCTCCCCACCCAATTACGTTCTTCCCAAATTGACTTTGTGTCATACCTTCAGGAATTGATGGCCGATCGAGTTTAGAAATTTCTGGGTTGGTTACTCCCTTGGGAGTATCACTTGAGGTCTCGGATCCTCTTGCACCACCACTCCCTGCCTCACCCCGCCCAGCCGGATCACAAGGCCCAGTGTTATGCACCCAGGTCTTCAGATCACCGACATAGAACGTATGCCCCACATCGACTGTCAGGTTATACGTCTTCCCTACCGGTGCGTAAAGCTCCAGAGACTCGACCTCGGACGAGGTGTTCTCGGTCGCGCCATCGGCCAGTGACTGCAGTCGGTCGCCAGTCTTGAGATCGCTGACCGGGATGAAATCTCGCCGAGCTGGTAAGTCGATCGGATGGCTCGGGGTAACCAGCAGGGTATCGCGCTTCTCGTTGCTGTGTTCATCCGCCTCTTTGAGGGGCAGGCGATAGATCGTCTGATCGTTACGAACGTGAGTGATGGTAATGGCGGCGGTGAACGGTTTGCCGCCTTATATATTTGGCTGTACGCAGCCGAAGATTAGGGTAAGCGCGCCCCAACCCCCATCCTGTAAAAGGTGAGGTTTGGGACGCGCTTAAGATTTTCAAATTAAGTTCAAGGTTTGCTGCAGATCAACGCTGCCAGCTCCTCTTTCAACCACTGCGCATGCTCATGAATAACATGCTCATAGTTCGAGTCAGAATGGTATTTATGCTGTGGCAAAGTCATCGTACCAGGAATCATCGACAGTGGAGCATCAGCAGGCCACTCCCAGATTGACCAAAACTCAGAAAGGTTTATTAATCCATACAGCGGTTCCGTGTCTAGGTTTGCTAGCAGTTTTTCCAATGCAGCCGCTCGCCATATTCTGCTGGCCCGCTGCATATCCACATTTTGAAAATCACATATTTTCTGCAACTGCGGGCACAGCTCAGATAAAGATAGATCACTAACGTTAGCCAAGCTAACAATCACGTCGAGCAAGGGGCTATCCCCAGCTAGCTTTTCAAGTTCAGCGTTCGCATAATTTTCTACATAAGATGTTGGCAGTTTTCCTAAAAGGCCAGGAATACTATCGACGCCCTGAAGCAAAACACCCCAGTCAGTCAAGGCATGTCTGGCAATTCGTTCAAAGACTTCTTGAATCATGGTTTCACCGGTATGCCGTTAACAGTTCCATTTGGTACAAACATTCTGTGCGTTACACCGCCCAACTTCGGGTCTACAATCCATTCAAATCTGCCCGCTACACCATTGTAGCTTCCTGATGCTTGGTAAAGCGACGCGTTGTTTTTGAGAGGGAATTTAGTCGCGCTGTTTGCATAGTTATCAACAATGTCCGGAAAACCGTGTGCTACCGGAGTCGATGGGAACTCCTGAGCGGCATAAGGACCCTTATAGGGCACCTCTAAAAACTACCTGCGTTGCCATCGCAGCGTTAAAAAACGGCTCAGAATGCTCATTTACAACCCGTAAACTCCGCTTCCTCGCCGTTTTTTGCCTTGCGCTGGCTGCCTCGCCTACGTTTTTAGAGGCACCCAACAGTATCACCCGACGCAAATTTCGTTGTCTACACGCGCAACGCCAGACGTGGCGCGGCCTGCGCGCCGGTCGGCCCAGCTGATTCGCGCTCGCTGAATAAAACCACCCCGACGTGGGTTTTCAGCCCGTCAAAATACGACCTGGACGACCTAAACCAACCAACGACAAAAGCCCCTGGCGGTTCGGTGGCGAAGCCGTCGGACAGCGGCAACAGACGGGAGGTTTTGCAGTAAGCAGATACAACAACACCGGCGCAGGGCCGGTGTTGAGGGTAAGCAGTGTTCAAGAGAACTCTATTTTGCAATCTGACAGAGGGATCGAGCGGCCATCGGAAATAACCAATTGATTACCTTTGATTTTGGCGAGTAACAGACCAAGGCCAATTGCCCCTGCCTCAATATCTTTTCTCCAACCGTCAAGATCACCATGATAGGAAATCGCGTAAAAAAGAGGCCCCGCGGGCGGGGTGACTTTGCACCCGCGATCATTTACCCCTCCACGAACAGCATTCGGAGGTTCAGAAAAGCACGTAATGTTATTAAATTGTTTTCGGAATTTGTTTTTCCCATCGTCCGAAAAATAAACAACTTGCTGCCCATCAACAGCCGTAACACCAGGTACATTTCGAGAGTTCGACTGCTCGATTTTCCCACCCAGAATTTTTTCTAACGTCTCCCGATCACTACTCATTTCACACCTCACTTTGTTATCGGGGTAATTACGAACTTAAAGTTTGTGACGCCTGCATCGGTAAACACCTTCGAATAGTAATTAGCTGGTTTTAGGCTGTTCGTATGGGTTGAGAAGTCTTGACTCACATTTAGCCTGACAACCCGAATACTTCCGTCTGGCGTTTTTACAAAATCATATGAGCCGGATGGAGTTATTCTGTTTTCGGTTTGAGTTTGTAACCAGTAGCGCCAAAAATCATCCTGTGCAAGTGTTCTTGCTGGTCGCTGTGCGATAGCAATGTCATTAGGGTGTAGGTTAACTGACGTGCCCCGCTCAGTAAGATTCGGAACACTCCCAGTTCCTTCTGCATCAACTGACTATCGACTACGGCCAATACTCAATCATATAGCCGCCCTTTAGTTCTTGTTGTAACGACTTCGCCAGTTGCATGCCTTCGGCTTTATGCCGAAGCTCTGCCTCAAGAGTGGGAAAAACAGAGTCGGGAGGGTAGTCGCTGTTGAAAGTCGCTTGGTACTCTTCGTCCCAACTCCTGATTTTCGCCATCAACTCTTGAGAGATGGGTAAATCCTCGATGTCAACGTGCCCCACTCTATCCGGATCTGGGCAAAATATTGGCCCGGCCAAATATTCACTTGTTAGTCTTAATCTAATCATAGCAATGGCTTCCAAAAACTTACCGGATTAGCTCGAACTACGAAACCGTTTGAGCCAACACCGACTGCAATATTTTGCTCAACACCATTGTGCGTAACACGATAAACATTAGCCGAACCATTGGTCCCGATAATGTCACCACGCTCAAGAGCGTTCATTACTATCGTTGGAATATCATTGCGCGAGATTCCCTTGTTGAGAAGGTCGACTTTGTGTTGTTTATAGATATGTTGCAATCCAGCAGCATCAGTACCCTTTTCCAACCAGACTGTTCGGCCATCTGGCAATCTACGGATATCAACCACATTTCCGGCGTGATCTTAGTTCCTCCAGACAAGCCCGAGATCAATTCGTCTCTCGTCAGATTCGAACCTGACACTCCTTTTTCACCAGTACCCCCTACTGAACTATCGGCCTTCTGCGCCTCGGCGATGTTCGCCTCAGCCGCCTTCAGATTAGCTAACCTACCACCATCCTTTACCTCTAATCCACCTTCGCCTGTTACACATGCAGGGTGCAACAGCAACTGAAAATACCGGCGCAAGAGTGCGCCGGATATCAGCCAAAGCAAAAACACCTGCTGATTAAGACTCTAGCAAAACCGAAAGTACTGCTTTAAAAATATGAGTTCCATCATCGACAGCTGATGATGCCTCATATATTGCTTCAGTCGCTGTCATAAGCGAATCCTCTCCACCAGCTAAGGACAGCGCCGATACAGCACGAGCTTGGCTAAACAGCTGAAGGCCTTCTCCATTTAAGTTTTGCCCTTCATCCAGATTGTCTTGCAAGTCAAAATACTTCTCATCTAACTGTGCAGCTAAAGCATCTAGCCCAGAAACCTGATCAGTCGCGAGTTTATTGCCTGATCGTAGCTGCCTAAGAGACTCGACAACAATAGGCACCTCTACTGGACAGGCCTGAAAAGCAAGTTCGCAAGCCACTTTTACAGCACTTCTTCGTCGCTCCTCACTGACTAACTTGAGCTTTTCTACAAGTTCTTTCTCAACCATTTCTAAACGCATAATCATTGTTTGGCCTTTGGCTGTGGTTTTAATGGCGTTGACACATTGGCCCCTGTCGGCTCAATTACGTTCTGACATGATGCACAGACAGGGCGTGTCGCACCGATATCAACAACTTTCAATCCGTTAGCGTTGGCATAGCTGACAATATCCGCTTCTGCGTGGCCAGTTCCAACAACTACCTTCTCGCCTTCTTGCAAACTCACTCCAGGACGGAGATAGCCCCGAGGTTCACTTGTACTGACTAGAACAGAGCGAACACCATTCGCATCCTCTACTACCGCAACACCCATAGTTATTCGGCCTTGAGAGTTCGCAGGTATTTGTGACTGAATTTCACTTACACGATTTTGGACGAGGTTTGATGGATTGTCATAGGCAAGACCTCGCTCTAAGGATGTACCTGCTTCTTTTGCCCCAACACTCCCTACTGAACTATTGGTCTTCTGCGCCTCGGCGATGTTCGCCTCTGCCGCCTTCAGATTCGCTAACCTACCACCATCCTTTACCTCTAATCCACCTTCGCCTCTTACGACATGGAGGCCTTTTTCAGGGATCAGTACCTCGACGTTTCCGGTCTTGGTATTTACGAAAACCCTGGAGCCCTCCGGTAAATTTGCTGGACGAGCAAGCATCGCGCCTGCTGAACTGTCCTCTTTGTACCAAGACGGAATTTCTATCTGGTCTACTGTCTTGCCTGCCGTCGTAACCGTCTCTATAAACGGCACGTCCGGATCCCTGCCTGGCTTCCCGGCCTGAGCGAAGTTCTCGGTGACCTTCTCCAGCTTCACCGTGGTGGCAAGCTGTTCAAGCTTTTTGCCAGAGATGAGAATTCCCATTTCCGAAAGTGTTGCGGACTTGGTGGCTGCGCCGCCACCGCCGGTGGACACGGTACTGATGACGACGGCAGTGACCTCGCCCATCATCTTGCCCAGCATCTCGGCATTTTCGTCGCCACCGTGCTCAAGGGCCTGGTCGATTTTTTCGAGTTTCTCCCTAAGTTGGGCGTGGATGTGTTGTTTCAGCCGATCCCTGACTTCCGGGGAGTCGACAAACGCGATCACGGCGTCGATATGCGCTTGCGGATCGCGCAGCATGCTCACGGCACTGTTGAGGGTGTCGACCCCTATACCGGCCATGCCATCCTTGAAGCCCTTGGCAATTCCTACCCCGGTCAGTACATCCTGATCGAGTGAGGTTTTCTCCCATTTCAGGAATACAGCTACTTTCTCCTGGGGCGTTTTAGCCTCGTTGTATTCCTTCTTGTATTGGATGACCTGTTGGGTCGCCAGCCAGTTGTTGTCCACGTTGGCGATGGCAGCGTTGGTGCTGGTAGCCGCTGCGGACGGATCAGTCATGGCCGCGATACCGGTGACCAGACTGGCGATCACATTGCGTTTGGCTTCGCGTGAGGCGTTGGACTCATCGGCACTGGTTTCGGAGAAGAAGGTCGTCAGGAAGCTGGAAGCCGCACCGCCCATCGCGCCTGCCGAGCAGCTTTGCCGGCTGGCGGCAGCGCCTGCACAGCCCAGCATGGCGTGCCAGGCGGCGTGTTCGGGACTGCCTTCTTTCAACCCCTTTTCGACCATCTTGCCGATGGCAGAAGAGCCTTCCTGCTGCACGTAGTTGACCAGCATGTTCTGCGCGAACTGGCTGGTGCCGCCCGTTACATTCGCGGAGGCCCCAGCAGTGAGCGCAACGGTGATCTGCCGATAAGTGCCGCCAGAGCCCCAGTCATTGTCGATTTGCCGAGCCTGTTCTTTCAGGCTGTTGTAATTGGCGATGTGGGTCTCTCGCTCCTTGTCGGAGAGGGTTGGGTTTTTCAGTGCTTCCAGTTCCTCGTCGGCCTGCTTGTTCTTGGCGTCGACTTCCCTGGCCCGCTCCTCCAGATAGATGCCGGTGTTTTGTATGAAGGTGCTGGTGATCGCGAAGTTGTTCTGAATTTCTTCAGCATCGAAGATCGGCTTGAGCTTGTTGCTGCCATCGCGTTCGCTGGACACATCGGTATTGATATCCGCGATGGTTGCGGCGGCGGTTTGCCCGGTTAGTGCTTGTTGGCCCGCCTCACTGGTGATGGTGACGTTGGCCCCGCTGATGCCACTGCGGGTGGTGCTGCGGGCATCACCGCTGGCAACCAGCGCTATCGGTGCGTTGGCGCTGACTCCCTCAATGTCCGCCGCTTTTCGACCGGGGGCACCGGCTTGCAAGGTGTTATCTGAGCCGCGGGCAATGACAGCGCCGGCGCCCCCGCTTAAACCGATACTGTTCGCGTCGTATTCAGCCTTGTTCTTGATATCGGTCCATGTAAGGGTTCCGGTGCTCAAACTATTGAGGTTTTGCTCCACCGCTTTATCGTTACTTGCTATAACGCCGCCAGTAAGCCCGGTATTGCCCTTGACCTCGATCTGGAAGCCACCATCGCCGGCTTTGATACCTGATTGCTCGGTAACACTGGCGTAGTCGCTCTGCATTTTCTGATGGTTGAAACCAGCACTGCCGCTGGCGGTAATGGCGTCACTGCCGGGGATGCCATAACAAAACGGTGGAATACAAATGCTGATCCCGACGCTGGCATCGGTCTGTTTGGATTTGTATTTACTGGTGTCCTGCAGGCTCTCGATATTCAGGTCACGGCCTACGTTGGCCTGAACCTGATTGGCCGTTACGACCGCGCCTTTGAGGTTGGTGTCGCGGCCACTGATCAGCGTCGCCTGGTTGCCGGCCTTGATGGAGGTGTTGGTCTGGGTGACGTCGTCGCCCTCGGATTTACCCTGGCCTTTGTTAGCGGCCAGATCCAGTGTGAAGCCGTTCTGTGTGCCGCCAACGGTAAAGCCGATGCCTACGCTCCAGCCGCTGTTGCCGTTGGAGCCATCCTGCCTGGCGGTATTCTGCGCGGAGAGCAGATTGATATCGCCATCGGCCTTCAGGTTGACGTTATTGCCGGCCTCAATGGAGCTGCCCACGACATTGATGTTGCTGTCCTGGCCTGCGCCTGTGGCACGAATATTTACGTCGCGCCCAGCGGCCAGACCGCTGGAAACGACATTCTGTCCAGACTGGCTGCTTTCGCTATGACTTTGTGTATTGCCCAGGCTGAGGCTGACCTTGAAACCGATGCCGTTTTGCGCAACATCCTGCACGGTGTCGTAAGCGCGTTTGGCGCTCATGGCGGTGTTCAGCGCTGCCAGACCCTGCATGCGAGGGTCATTGGTTGTGGTGTTGGATTCAGCGGCTTGTTGAAGATTTTTGGCAGCGTCCAGCAATGGCACGCGGATGCTGCCGCCAATCGCGGTTTTATACCAATGGCTGCACTTGCCGCTCCGGCAGTGAGGTAGGTTGGAACAGGCCGTTCTGCCCAGTGGCTAGGAGTTTTTGGGCAGGTTCGGCGACAGTTGGCTGTCGAGGCGGATGTAGAGCATCAGAGGCTGGTCGCGATCAATAATGCCACGACGATATCGCTGTTTATCGCGTTGCTGCACCAGTTCGTTGTATGCGCCCCATAAACCTCACCTTTTTATAGGGCTGTCTGTTGCTCGAGGCAGGAGTGGCGGTCTGCTTCAGCACTGCGGGTGGGCGCTGTGCTGAGCGGGATCAAAGAACCCTTTGTGCCAAAAATCAACATTGTTGGCTTGGGGCTAGTTCTTGGCCATTTACAAATACTGAAACCACACTACCTTCCCATCCATAAAAAATAATGCCTTTGTCGAAGTATTCCACTTCGAAGCTCCCATCAATTGCCCCTCCTTTACCTATGACATCAACCGAGACTCCGGGCTCAAGCCAATACTCTTCAGCCCAAGGTTCAACAATAAGTAGCATGGCTTCAGATGTCCCATTTTTGCAGTTGATTCTCATGATGTTCGTTAGTTCCAGTTGTCCAGAATTTTCTGCATTAGTTTAACGCGGTTTCTTGCAGTAAAATTATTAGCGTTCCTCGCAAACTCATTAGAATAAAAGTCTTTCCATTGGGTTGCCATCTCACGCGTCAATCCTTGCTTTTGCATTGACGCTACATCTGATGAGTTGATGGTCTCAAGGCGCTGTAATGCTCCTTCTGGTCTAGCTCCCCACCCAATTACGTTCTTCCCAAATTGACTTTGTGTCATACCTTCAGGAATTGATGGCCGATCGAGTTTAGAAATTTCTGGGTTGGTTACTCCCTTGGGAGTATCACTTGAGGTCTCGGATCCTCTTGCACCACCACTCCCTGCCTCACCCCGCCCAGCCGGATCACAAGGCCCAGTGTTATGCACCCAGGTCTTCAGATCACCGACATAGAACGTATGCCCCACATCGACTGTCAGGTTATACGTCTTCCCTACCGGTGCGTAAAGCTCCAGAGACTCGACCTCGGACGAGGTGTTCTCGGTCGCGCCATCGGCCAGTGACTGCAGTCGGTCGCCAGTCTTGAGGTCGCTGACCGGGATGAAATCTCGCTGAGCCGGAACATAGAACGGATGGCTCGGGGTGACCAGCAGGTGCTCGCGCTTCTCGTTGCCTTGTTCATCCGCGCCTTTCAGGGTCAGGCGGTAGATCGGCTGATCGTTACGAACGTGAGTGGCAGTGATGGCGGCGGCGAAGGGCTTGCCGCCTTTTTCCGGTTTGCTCCAGACGATATCGCCGATCCTGAGTGTCTCGATAGCGCGGTCGCCGTAGGGGGTCGAAACTTTGGTCCCGGCGGCGAAGCAGCAGGGGTCTCTGCGCTTTTCGTTGTTGGCAACGGTGTAGGTTCTGGAGTCGGCAGTTGAGGAAGCGTCTTTGCCTGTTTTCTTACCATTACGACCAGCGACCACGCCAGTCACGATGCCCGTCATCAACACGCCGCCGCCGATCAGAGAAAACTCGTCGGGGATGTCGTCGTGGAGTTCTTTATCTTCAATCAGATTTGCGATTTTCTTGCCCAGTAATTCGCTGGCCTGAGCCATCTCGGTCAAGATCTTTTTGCCTTCAGGCGTCTCCTCGATTGCCTTAAAGGCGATCATCTGGATCATACCTTTAGGGCCTTGGGCCAAGGTGATGGCTATCTGGACGGCTTCCAGCTCTGTAGGGTGTTCCGCCGCATAGCTGTTGATGGCCGCCATTGAGCGCAGGACATTCTGAGCTGCGGTGAGTTCTTCCTCTTCAGATGCATCTACATAGGTGCTGTCCAGCACGATCGGGGCCGAGTTTTTGAGGCTCTCGATTTCCTTCTGAAGGGCTTCGGTGGCTTTTTTGACCTCATGAAGCTCCACGCCAGCGATGAAGGCGAGCTCGCTCAATACCTTTTCCTGAAAGTCTGGGCTTTCCATGACCTTCGTTGCCTGGCTGCGACTCAAGCCCGCACGTAGCAGCGACTCAAAAGTCTGCTCGGCGAAGTCTGCCCCCTCTAGGGTGGTTGCACCTGAGTCCAACTTCCGGCCTAAGGCTTTCTCGATCCGGTTGATCGCCAGGTTTGCGTCACGAGTCGCCTGCTCGTAGTTCTGCTGAGCGGTTTCATCGTACGTTAGTAGCTGGTCGGACCAGTTTTCGACGGTGGTGAAAGGCGTTCTTGCAGCGTTGATGGACCGGCTTGAAGCGTAAACATCCGTGCGCTTTTCATCATCACGGGTGATCTCATACGCCTTATCGACATCCCGGTTCAGTCCGGTTGTGGAGTCGGCACCGGTCTGTGCATCATTGCGCACCACGATCTTGCCGCTACCCACGGTAGCGCGGACGCTTTGTTCACGGTCTCTTTCGTAGTTCCAGCCTTCGAGGTTCCAGCCGTCGGAGTCCTTGGAGCCCTTGCCTTCAACGGACGCATCCCGGGTGTCGGTGCCATAGGAACCACCCGCGTTCAGGTAAAAGCCGTGCTCTTTGTCTTTGCCGGCAATGTCGCTGAAGCCCAGAGTGCCGGTGTCGAGCTTGAGGTTGCCGTTATCGGCGGCAATCAGTGCGCCATCGAGCTGGGTATGCTTTTCGGTGCGTACATCGACGCTGTTTTTACCAGTAATCCGCGTCTGGTCTTGCACCCAGCGGGTCGAACCGTTGGTTCTGCCGTACCCCGCAGAACCACTCACTCCGGAACCAGGACCCAAGGTGACGGTGACGCTCACATCGTATTCCTTGCCTTCAGCCTTACCGGTGTCGATGGCCGATGAAACATTCAGATCGCGGCCCACGCGGCCAAGCACTTCATCACCGCGCAGGATGGCACCGTTGATGTTGGTGTCTTGGCCACTAGTGAATGACAGAAGATTGCCTGCATACAAATAGGCCGGTTGCTGGAGTTGGTTGTCTCGCTCCAGATTGCCGCGGCCAAGGTTGACGCTGGCGTAGACACCTACACCTTTCGAGCCGACGCTGAGGCCGACTTCGCCACCGCCACTTTTGCGGGTGTTCTGGCTGTCGAGATCATTACGCGCTGCACGAACATTCAGGTCATTCCCGGCGTGCAAATTGATGTTGCGATCGGCCGTAGCTTGAGTGCCAACCAGAGTCAAGTCGTTACGGGCCAGCAGGTTGATATCCCGGCCAACTTCAAGGACGGTAGCGGTTGAGCCACTTTGGCTGGCGTCGCTGCTGACCTGGCCGTTGCTGCCGCCAACGCCGAGTTTGAACCCGCCGCTGGTGCCGCCATGTACGCCACTCCAGCTCTGGCGCTCGCGGGTTTCCTGGCTGGAGCTGTTTTTCGCCACGTCCAGCATGACATCGCGACCGCTGACATTAATATCGCGACCAGCGCGCATTTGGCCGCCGAACACCTGCACATCGTTATTGGCCGACAGCGTTACGTCGTTGCCAGCGTCCAGAGTCGAACCTCGGCTGGTCTGTTCGATGCTCTGCTCGATGGTGCTCTGCGTGCTTTTGCCGAACTTGCCGTCGCCGGTCGGGCCGGACAGGAAATGGCTGACGCTGTCGATGGCGCGCAGGGTGCTGGAGGCCTTGCTGACGTTGTCTTCGCCTTGACCAGCTTTGTTCACGGCATCTTTGGTGCTTCCGAAATTATGGTTGGCCGTGGCGCTCAGACCATTGCGTTGCTGCTCGCGTTGTTGCTCGGTGAGCAGCGTTTCGGTGGCAGAATCGATACGGATGTTGCGCCCGGCCGTCAGGTCGATGTCATTGACGGCTAGCAGGTCCGAACCAACCTGATTGATGTCTTGTTTGGCGCGAATGCCCAGATCCTGACGAGCGCTGATCTGGCTGGCTGCGGCGGTCTGTTGTTCGACCCGATTTTTCTCGGCGTTGCGTTCGATACCGGCGAACAGCGTGACACCGTTGTCATCACCTGAAATGCCTATACCACTCTGGCGTTTTTTCTCCCAGTCGCTTTCGGCATGGCTGTTCTGTGCTGCCAGGATATTTACATCCCGGCCGGCATCTAGGTTCACATTTCCGCCAGCCTGGATGCGGCTGCCGACCACGTTGATGTCACGTTCAGCCTGCAAAGACGCATCACGTTCGGCAATTACCTGACTGCCAACGCTCGTGCTGCTTTTTGCCTCGCGCCCAGCCTGCTTGGCGGAGCTGATTGACAGAAAACCGCCCGAAACTGACAGGCCAGCCTTTTTCCGGTATTCCTCGCTACGGCTGTAAGCTTCGTCGTTAGCCGCAACCAGATTGATGTCGCCAGTTTTATCGACTAACCCAGATCTGAGTTCTACATCGTTATCTGCTTTGATTGCGCTGGCACGCAGACGAATATCCTTGCCTGAGGCGACGACCACGTCACCGTCGGCCCGAAGCTCACTGCCTACCTGGGTGGCGCTGGTTTGTAGTTCGCTCTTGCCACTTTTGGACAGTCCCATGAACCCGGACTTGCTCTTTTCGCTGTAAGCGCCGTGCTCTTCAACGCCCGACAACACCGCGACATCAGTGCTGGCGCCCATCATCAGATCGTTACCGGCCTTTAACTGGCTGCCGATGACTGTGACATTTTCTGCCCCGTTGATACCGATGCTGCCGTCATCGCCCTTGGTAACGTTGACCAATATGTCCTGACCGGCCTCTACGCGGGTCGCAACATTGGTGCTGGCGTAGCTTTCACGTTGTTCGCTGCTGCTGCGTCTGAACGAGCCTTTGCTTCGTTTGGAGAAAAACCGGGCTTCTTCGTCCAGAGCAGAGGTCAAAGAAATATCCTGAGCGGCATCAAGGGTGACGTTGCCTTGGGCTTTGAGCTTGCTGGCGACCACCTCAAGGTTGTTGCCTGCATCGAGTGACAGATTCCCCTCGGCTTGCAGATCGCTGGCTTGTTGCTTGATCGTGCGGTTCTCTTCCGAGACCTTCTTGCTGCGTGAAATGTATTCGTTCTGATTGGCTGCCGCCTGAACACGGATGTCCTGGCCGGCGCTCAGTGCGAGGTTGCCCTGGGTGTTCACCTGGCTGGCGGTGATATCCAGGTTGCGCTCAGCATTTATCGAGCTGTTTTTTGTAGCGCTAAGCTGCGCGCCATTTTGTGTGATGGTGCTGTTGACCTGATTGGGTCCATTGGCACGGCGAGTTTGTGTTTCAACCGCCGCGATGTTCACATCCTGCCCGGCCTCCAGGCGCACGCCGCCCTGTGCCTGCATCACCCCGCCGATGTTGTTGATGTTCTTGCCGGCCTTGGCCTGCAGGTCGCCGGCCGATTCGATGCGGGCCGGGTTGTCGGCGAAGTCTTCGCGCCATACAGAGGCGCCCATGGCGCTCTGATGACGGGTGACGCTGCGTTCGTTGCTGACGCTGCCGTCTTTGGCCAGCAGGCTGACGTCGTGGCCGCTGATCACGCCGCCGGCGTGGTTGATCAGGTTGTTATCGGCCTCCAGAGCCAGGCGTTGTTCGGTCTGGATCAGGCCGCTGTTGAGCAGGGTGTTGCCTGCCTTGGCGCTGAGGTTGTTGCGGCTGAGCAGGGTGCCGACGTTGTTGAGGTTGTTGCCGGCGATCAGTTGCAGGTCGTTGCCCTGGATCAGCGCGCCGTTGGCGGCCAGGCGGTTGTCGGCCTGGGCCAGGTACAGCACGGGCACCAGCACGCGCTGGCCTTGTACCTGCTGTTCTTCCATCCAGACGATGTCGTGGGTGAGGGCCGCGACCTGTTCGCCGGTCAGCGACACGCCAACGCTGAGCTTGAGCGCGTCGCGGCTGGCCAGGGCGTTGTCCATCAGGTATTTGAAGGTGGCTTCGTCGCTGGTCAGGCCGGCCAGGTAACGCTGGCCGGTGCGCGAGACCACGGCTTGCTGGACCAGCCGCTGCTCGTAGTAGCCGTCGCCAAGGCGTTTCCATTGGGTGTCGGGGTTGTAGCCGAGGTTGTCGAGCAGGTAGCTGGAGCTGAGGAACTGACGCATGTCGGTCAGTGCCGGGTTGGTCTCGATCAGGTACGGGTGGCTACCGGCGCCGGTGGTGTTGAGCAGGGCGCCGCCGCTGGCCTCGTCAGCCAGCTGGAACAGGCCGTTCTGGCCGCTGGGCAGGCTGAAGCCGGGCAGGGTGGTGGGGTTGATCTGCTGCTGGGCCAGGTCCGGCGACAGCTGGCTGTCGAGGCGGATGGCGGTGGCGTGGGCGGTGCCCGGCGCGTCGATGTTGGTCCGCTCGCCGCCACTGACGTAGGTGAAGCCGCGCTGCACGGCGCGGTTGTCGAAGTTGTTGCCAGTCTCGATGGAGACGTTGCCGCCGGCCTGGATCAGCGCCGCAAAGCTCTGCTGGTCAGGCGTCTGGCGGTTGATGGTGCGCAGCTCGGTGACTTCCCGTTCAGTGCTGGCGATGAAGTTGCTCATCGCCGCTTCAAGGCCGCCCAGATCGTTGGCGTTGTAACGCGCACCGCCCTGTGAATAGCGCTGGGTAAAGTCGTCAGCCAAGGCATACCAGCCGCCCGGGCTGCGGGTGCGCTCGGAGATGAAGGTACGGCTGGTGTGGGTGGTGCTGGGCACTACGCCGATGTTGCTGAAGTTGTTGCTGAAGTTGGCGGTCAGCGCACCGCTGCTGGCCAGGGTGCTGCTGCTGTTGAGGAAATCCGTACCGCGCAGGGTGATATCGCCGCCGGCAGTGATGCTGGAGGCCTCGCTGAAGGCTGTGACTTCAAGCTTTTCCAGTTGCTGGATATTCCAGACGTGGTGTTCCTTGCCGCCGCTGCAGTCCAGGTTGCCGGTGCCGGCGGTGGTGCAGGCGATTTCGTTGATTTGCGCGCTGTAGATCCCGGCGTCGTTGACGGTCAGTAGGTCGCGGATGTTCTGGATCGAGCGGGCGGCCAGCAGCATGTCGCCGTCGCTGGTCAGGGTGCCGGAGCGGTTGATGATGCTGTTGGCGTTGGCGCCTGCGGCATCGGCGCTGATCTGCAGGTCGCCCAGGCTGTAGAGGTGGCCGCGCTGGTTGGTGAAATCGTTGACCAGCAGGCGCATGTCGCCAGCGCTGGTGATGATGCCCCGGTTGAGCACGCTCGGCGCGCTGAGCTCCAGCGTGCCGAGGCTGGTCAGCCGGCCGGCCCCCGTGTAGCTGCCGCTCAGGGAGAGGGTCAGGTCGCCGTCGGCACCGATCAGGCCGTTGTTGGTCCAGTTCTGGCCCCGCCCGGTAAAGCGCTTGGCAGCAATCAGCCGGCCGCCTTCAGTCTGGGTCAGGGTGGCGATGTCCAGGTCCAGATTGGCGGCCTGCACGTTGCTGCTGTTGGTCCAGCGCTCGCCGCTCAGGCTCAGAGTGCCGTTGCTCGACACGCGACCACCGGCGTCTTGCAACAGAGGCAGCCCCAGGCCCAGGCGGCCGCTGCCGGCGTGGGCGATGACGCCCTCGTTATTGGTCAGCCGGCCGAGGCTGAAGTCCATGTGCTGATTGGCGCTTTGCAAGCGGCCGCGGCTGTTGTCCAGCGTGCCGCTGATGTTCAGTTCGGTGGTGCCGGTGCTGCCCAGTGCGCCGATCTGGCCTTGGCTATTGTCCAGGCGGGCGGCGCCCAGCGTCAGGCTGGCGCTGCTTTCGATCACGCCGTAGCTGTTGAGCAGGGCGCCGGTCAGGCCGAAGTCCAACTGGTTACCAGCGATTTCGCCGTTGCGGTTGTCCAGACCGCTGCCGCGCAGTTGCAGCCGTCCTTTGCTGAACAGGATGCCGTTCTGGTTATCGATGTTTTTCGCGTCGATCGACAGGCTGTTGGCGGTGATCACGCCCTTGTTGCGGTTATCCACCTGGGCGGCCATCAGGCTCAGCAAGCCCTGGCTGCTGAGCCGGCCATTGCGGTTGTCGATCTGGGCGTTGCCGCTGATCAGCAGGTCGCCGCCGCTGACCACCTTGGCGTTGCTGTTGGTCAGTTGCTGGAGCAGTTCCAGGTTCACACCGCCGCTACCGACCAGGGTGCCGTTGCTGTTGTCGAAACGGCCGGCCTTGACGGTCACGGTTTCGCGGGCAGACACCATGCCGCCGAGGTTGTCGAGGTTCTGCACGTGCAGGTTCAGTGCGCCGCCGCTGGTGACCTGGCCGTCGCTGCGGTTGGTCAGCCGGTCGTTCTGCACCGTCACCGACTTGATGGCGCTCAGGGTGCCATTGCCGTTGTCCAGGGCGCCGCCCTTGACGGTCAGGCTGTTGTCGCTGAGCAGCTTGCCGTCCTGGTTGTCCAGTTGCCCGGCGCTGACGTTCAGGCTGTCCTGGCTAAGCAGCTGACCTTTGCGGTTGTCGAGGCGCGCATCGACGTTGGCGGTCAGGTCGCGGCTGGCGGTGACGCTGCCCTGGTTGGTCATGTTGCGTGCGGCCACCCGCACATCGCCGGTCTTGTTGCGGCTGTTGTCGGCGTTGACCCCGGCTTCTACCCGGCCACTGTTGTTCAACTGGTCAGCCTGCAGGCTCACGACCTGCCCGGCGGCGATGCTCTTGCGGTTGGTCAGGGTCTTGTCGGCATTGAGCTGTACTTGCCCCTCGGCATACATCGGCGCGCTGACGTCGATGTCGCGAGCCTTGGCGACGATGTTGCCGCTGGCGGCAGACTGGGCCATGGTCAACTGGCCGTTGGCGTCGATCTGGATATCGCCACCACTGGCGGCCAGGTCCCCGGCCAGCTTCACGCCTACCCCGGCTTCGGTGCCGACCAGTTTTACGGCACCGGCATACATGCCGCCCAGCGCCGAGCTGTCGATGGCCAGTTCCGGTTTGCTGCTGCCGTCATCGGCCAGCGGCGTGGCCGCCAGCGTTTGTGCGTCGACGTCGTTGCGCCCGGTGATCACGTTGAGTTTGTTGGCGTGCAGCTGGGCGTTGATTCTGGCGCTGCGGGTGATGATGTCGAACTGCTCGACATTGCTGGCATTCAGGCCCGCACCTTCGATCGCCACGCTGCCGCCCTGCACATTGAAGCGCTGCAACTGGCCGTTGGCGTCGAGTACGGGTTTGCCGGTGCTCAGCGTGGCTTGCGGGGTGTTGATGAAGCCGCAGCCATTGCAGGTGATGCCGTGCGGGTTGGCGACGATGACCTTGGCTGCCTGCCCGGCGACTTCGGTGTAGCCCTTGAGCTGGCTGGGGTTGGCGCCGGTTACTTCGTTGAGAATGACCCCGGCGGCCTGGCCCTGCAGGTTCGGGTTGCCCTGGATGATGCCGCCCAGTTGGGTGGCCTGGGCGGTGTCGGTGGCGTTGTTGAGAATCAGCCCCTGAGCATCGACGTTGTACTGCTGGTACTGGTTGTGCGACAGGCCGCTGGCGTTGGGCGCGGCAATGTTGACCACCGGCACGCCGTTGCCGGCCTGGCCGACCTGGGTGTTGGGGTTGCTGGCGACCACGCCTTGGGCCTGGACCAGGATCGGTTGCCAGAACAGGGCATTGGCCAGCACCAGCGCCAGGGCGCGTTGCAGGGCGCTGTGACGACGCTCGGTGTTTTGCTGGGCAATAGAAGGCTTGTCCGCCAGGCGGGCCGGAGCATTGACATCCATGTGGATACCTCGTTGAAGCGTCGTCGTTTAAAGGAAAAAATCGATCCGGAAATACACCGGGCTTTCGCGCTCAATCACCGAGGGGCGTTCCAGCGAGTGGGCGAAAGTCACCGAGGTCGCCACGTTGCGGCCGCGGGCAAAGAGCTCGAACGAGTGGCCGGACAACCGCCCGTGCTGCGCGCCGTTGTAGCGGTCATTGCTGATCACGCCCTGGTCGTAGCCGATGGCCGCGCCATATTCACTGAACGCCGGGCGCAGCCAGTCGAGGCCGACCGGGCGGGTCAGGCGCAGCTCGTTGCGCCAGTAGCCGCCGCTGTCGCCTGACAGGTATTGGTCCTTGAAACCGCGCACCGAAGACACCCCGCCCAGGCTCAAACGCTGCGGGCTGTACAGTGCATCCTCGCTGTGTTGGCCGGTGGCCAGGCTGCTGAAGGTCAGCCGCTCGCCCCATAGCTGGAAGGGGTACAGGTAACTGACGGTACCGGTGTACTTGCGGTAGCGGGCGGTGGGGATGCCGGGGCCTGGACGATTGCCGTTCGGGTCATGGTTACCTTGTGCATCCAGGGCGCCGATGCCCTGTTGCATGCCCAGGTCGAGGTTGACGAACGAGCCGCCGACCCGCCGGCCATGGGTGATGCCGAACTGGGCCTCGGTGATGCGATTGCTGCTGGTGCCGAGCTTTTCATCGTTGACGTAGTTGTTGGTGCGCAGGTGCGACAGGCCGGTATTGATCGAGGTCTTGCTCAGCGCATCGCGGTGGATCACCCGCTCGGCGCGCAACTGGTGGCTCTGGCTGTCGCCGCTTTGCTTGAAGTCAAAGGTGCTGGCTTGCCCCAGCGCCCGGTAGTCGCTTTCGCTGTAGTAGTAACTGAAGTTCCACCAGCCCCACGGCACCTCGTAGCCCAGCAGGAAGTTCTTCGAGGTTTTGCGATGGTCGCTCAGCGCGTCATGGCCGCCGCGCAGGCGCAACTGGTCGGCCAGCCCCAGCGGGCTGTCCCACTCAAGACCGGTGCTCCATTGCTGTTCGCCGGTGCTGCGCTGGCCGTCGTTATGCCGCGACAGGCTGGCGCGCCAGGGTTTGTCTGGCGTGTTGTCGACCAGCACGTTACTGCCGCCAATGGCCTGGCCGGGTGTCAGGCGGGTTTGCACCCGCCGCGACGGCAGGCGGTTGAACTGGTCGACCATCTGCTCGATGTCGCGCAGGTTAAGCACCTCGCCGGGCTTGCCGGGGAAAGTCATGGCCAGTTCACGTTCGGAGACTTTGCCCGGCCCCTCGCTGCCAAGGCTCTCCAGCTTGCCCTCGACCACCAGCACGTGCAGTACGCCCTGAGATAGGTCCTGTTGCGGCAGGTAGGCGCGGGTGGTGACCATGCCCTTGTTCAGGTAGTGGTCGGTGATGGCCTTGAGCACTTCGTTGAGCTGCGGCACGCCCAGGCATTTGCCGACCCAGGGGCTGACCAGTTTTTTGCGCTCGGCTTCGGACAGTGACTCTGCGCCCTTTAGCTCGATGCGCTGGATATCGAAGCAACGTTGTTCGGTCGCGGCCGATGGCGCGCTCGGCTCGGCCTGTTGGCCGGGCAGGGTCTTGAGTTCTTCGAGGCGACGGCGCTGTTCTTCCAGCAGGCGGTCCTGGCGGTCGCGAATCAGGTCCTGCTCACCGGGTGTCGGCAGGCCCGCAGCGTGGGCGGGTAATTGGGAGGCGAGGCCAAACACCAGGGTGCACGAGGCCATCCATGTCCGGGAGAAGACTGGCATAAGCGTTCCATCGTTGATGCCGGGGTCTGGTCTGGGCGACCCCGAGGGAAGGGCGGTACGCCCTGAGGATGTCGATCAGTGTTACGAATGTTTCATGGTGTGTATCGACGCCCATACAGACAGGCTACAACTCAGAAAATTCCCACAGGTGCGCCGATTTTGTGACGCAGGTCACTCGATTTTTTTCAGGCGCCGGTTTTATGACGGGCGCAAAAAAGCCCCGGACACCGAGGGTGCCGGGGCTTTGGCTAATACCGGTCGGTATTACAGGCCGGCAGCGGCGCGCAGGGCGGCGGCGCGGTCGGTTTTTTCCCAGGTGAAGGCGGTGAAGGTGTCTTCGCCGACCGTCATTTCGAACGGGTTGCGACCGAAGTGGCCGTAGGCTGCGGTCTGCTTGTACATCGGGTGCAGCAGGTCGAGCATGGTAGTGATCGCGTATGGACGCAGGTCGAAGTGCTCGCGCACCAGCTGGATGATCTTGTCGTCCGACAGCTTGCCGGTGCCGAAGGTGTTCAGCGAGATCGAGGTTGGCTGGGCCACGCCGATGGCGTAGGAAACCTGGATTTCGCAGCGGTCGGCAAGGCCCGCAGCCACGATGTTCTTGGCCACGTAACGACCGGCGTAGGCCGCCGAGCGGTCAACCTTCGATGGGTCCTTGCCGGAGAATGCGCCACCGCCGTGACGGGCCATGCCGCCATAGCTGTCGACGATGATCTTGCGGCCGGTCAGGCCGCAGTCGCCCACCGGGCCACCGATGATGAAGTTGCCGGTCGGGTTGATATGGAACTGGGTGTCTTTGTGCAGCAGGTGCGCCGGGATGGCGTGCTTGACGATCAGCTCCATCACGCCTTCACGCAGGTCTTTGTACGACACTTCCGGGTTGTGCTGGGTCGACAGCACGATAGCGTCGACGCCGACCACTTTGCCGTCTTCGTAGCGGCAGGTGACCTGCGACTTGGCGTCCGGACGCAGCCATGGCAGCAGGCCGGATTTACGCGCTTCGGCCTGGCGCTGGACCAGTTGGTGGGAGAAGGTGATCGGTGCTGGCATCAGCACGTCGGTTTCGTTGCTGGCGTAGCCGAACATCAGGCCCTGATCGCCCGCACCCTGGTCTTCAGGCTTGCTGCGGTCAACGCCCTGGGCGATGTCTACCGACTGCTTGCCGATGATGTTCATCACGCCGCAGGTAGCGCCGTCGAAGCCGACGTCGGAGCTGTTGTAGCCGATGTCGAGAATCACGTTACGGACGATGTCTTCCAGGTCGACCCAGGCCGAGGTGGTGACTTCGCCGGCGATGATTGCCACGCCGGTCTTGACCAGGGTTTCGACCGCGACACGGGCGAATTTGTCTTCCGCGATGATGGCATCCAGAACCGCATCGGAAATCTGGTCGGCGATCTTGTCCGGATGTCCTTCGGAGACGGACTCGGAGGTGAAAATTGAGTATTCGCTCATGTCTACGGGTTTCCTGAAGTAAATCGAGGGTAAGTGTCACCAGCCGGCCGCTGAAATTGGCGTACCTGGATCTGGAAACCATTGCGTAAGCCCACGTAGAGGCTCTGTTCGGGGACTAGCCCGGCAGCGACGGCCCAGCGGGCCAGGTCATCCTGTTCAAAGCCCAGCCAGAGATCGCCACAGGCCTCCCTGGCCCAGCTCTGGTCGTGGCTGCATAAATCCGTCACCAGCAGGCTACCGCCGGGTTGCAAGTGCTCTGCCAGTTGCCCAAGAGCATCGGCAGGCGCTGCGAAATGATGAAGCACCATGTTCAGAACGACGCAATCGACCTGTACTTTAGCGTCGTTCAGTGCATCGGCCAGGCGCAATTCCACGTTGTCCAGGCCCTGGCGCTCACACAGTTTGCGGGCCAGTTCGAGCATGGCCGGGCTGTTGTCCATGGCCGTGACATGGGCAAAACGCTGGGCCAGGTCGGGCAGAAAACTGCCATCACCGGGGCCGACCTCAAGCACCTTGGCCTGCGGCGCGAACACCAGTTTGTCGAGCAACGCCAGCAGGCTGTCGCGGTACTGCGCAAGACCTGCGATCAGGTCTTGCTGGGCATTGAACTTGTCGGCAACCCGGGCAAAAAAGTCCTGGCTGGCTGCGGCGCGTTGCTGGTGCACCGCGTCGATTCGCGCCTTGACCTCGACCGGCAACGCCAGGGCATCGACTTCATCGAGCAGCGCCGCATGCAGGCGTCCGCCGGTCAGCCCGCTATGGGGCAGGGCGCGGCGGTAGAAAATGGCGTTGCCTTCGCGGCGCGTGGCAACCAGACCGGCCTGGGCCAGCACCTTGAGGTGGTGGCTCATGCCGGACTGACCGGTGGCGAAGATCTGCGCCAGTTCCAGCACCCCGAACGAGTCGTTGGCCAGGGCACGCAGCACATTAAGCCGCAACGGGTCGCCGCCAGCCTTGCACAAGGCAGACAGTTCGTCGCAATCATCATGGCGTACTGCTGGCGCGGGTAGATTCATAGGTTCGCAGTCTAGTCACGCTCTGAATAAGCTGCAAGATCAATATCAAAAAGTTTTGATATTGCCCGCGATGTCAGTAAACCGGCGTCGCCAACCCGCCGCTGCGGTCTATCCTTGAGCCGGTTAAAGGCCAACAAAGCCTGCATGGCAGGAAAAAAGCGCTCAGGTGACTATCTTTCATTGCCCCCAGCCAGAGGCTGAGGGAAAATGGACGCCTTTTTCTGCTCCCAATTCTTTACTTCCCAGGAGATCAGCGATGCCTAGCCGTCGTGAGCGTGCCAATGCCATTCGTGCCCTGAGCATGGATGCCGTGCAAAAAGCCAACAGCGGCCACCCAGGTGCCCCCATGGGTATGGCGGATATCGCCGAAGTCCTTTGGCGCGATTATCTGAAGCACAACCCGGCCAACCCGTCGTTCGCCGACCGCGACCGCTTCGTGCTGTCCAACGGCCATGGTTCGATGCTGATCTACTCGCTGCTGCACCTGACCGGCTACGACCTGTCCATCGACGACCTGAAGAACTTCCGCCAACTGCACAGCCGCACCCCGGGTCACCCCGAGTATGGCTACACCCCTGGCGTCGAGACCACCACTGGCCCGCTGGGTCAGGGTTTCGCCAACGCAGTGGGCTTCGCAATCGCGGAAAAAACCCTGGCGGCGCAGTTCAACCGCCCAGGTCATGAAATCGTCAACCACAACACCTATGTGTTCATGGGCGATGGCTGCATGATGGAAGGCATTTCCCACGAAGTCGCTTCCCTGGCCGGCACCCTGGGCCTGGGCAAGCTGATCGCCTTCTATGACGACAACGGCATCTCCATCGACGGTGAAGTCGAAGGCTGGTTCACCGATGACACGCCAAAGCGCTTCGAGTCCTACAACTGGCAGGTGATCCGCAATGTCGACGGGCATGACGCCGACGAGATCAAAACCGCCATCGACACCGCGCGCAAGAGCCCGCTGCCGACCCTGATCTGCTGCAAGACCACTATCGGCTTCGGTTCGCCGAACAAGGCCGGCAAGGAAGAATCCCACGGCGCGCCACTGGGCGCCGACGAGATCGCCCTGACCCGCGCTGCGCTGAAGTGGAACCACGGTCCGTTCGAAGTGCCGGCCGACATCTACAGCGAGTGGAACGCCAAGGAAAAAGGCCTGGCCGCCGAGGCCGAGTGGGACCAGCGCTTTGCTGCTTACTCCGCTGCCTTCCCTGAGCTGGCCAACGAGTTCGTACGCCGGGTCAGCGGTCAACTGCCAGCCGACTTCGCCGAAAAATCCGCAGCGTACGTGGCTGAAGTCAACGCCAAGGGCGAAACCATCGCCAGCCGTAAAGCCAGCCAGAACGCGCTGGGCGCTTTCGGTCCGCTGCTGCCTGAGTTCCTTGGCGGTTCGGCTGACCTGGCCGGTTCCAACCTGACCATCTGGAAAGGCTGCAAGAGCATCAGCGGTGAAGACGCCAACGGCAACTACCTGCACTACGGTGTGCGTGAGTTCGGCCAGGCGGCCATCATGAACGGTATCGCCCTGCATGGCGGCTTCGTGCCTTACGGTGCGACCTTCCTGATCTTCATGGAATACGCTCGTAACGCCGTGCGCATGGCGGCGCTGATGAAGAAGCGGGTCATTCATGTCTTCACCCACGACTCCATCGGCCTGGGCGAAGACGGCCCGACTCACCAGCCGGTCGAGCAACTGACCAGCCTGCGTACCACGCCAAACCTCGACACCTGGCGCCCGGCCGATGCCGTGGAATCGGCAGTGGCCTGGAAGTACGCCATCGAGCGCAACGACGGCCCATCGGCGCTGGTGTTCTCGCGCCAGAACCTGCCACACCAGAGCCGTGATGCCGAGCAACTGGCCAATATCGCCCGTGGCGGTTACGTGCTGCGCGACAGCGTTGGCGAACCCGAGCTGATCCTGATCGCCACCGGTTCCGAAGTCGGTCTGGCCGTGCAGGCGTTTGATGCGCTGAGCGCCAAAGGTCGCAAGGTGCGTGTGGTCTCGCTGCCAAGCACCAACGTGTTCGATGCCCAGGACGCGGCTTACAAGCAGTCGGTACTGCCGGTTCAGGTCGGCGCGCGAATCGCTATCGAAGCTGCCCATGCAGACTTCTGGTACAAGTACGTCGGCCTGGAAGGCCGTGTGATCGGTATGACCACCTTCGGTGAGTCGGCCCCGGCCGCAGCGTTGTTCGAAGAGTTCGGCTTCACCTTGGAGAACATCCTGGGCACCGCCGAAGAACTGCTCGAAGACTGATAGCCCTGCAATGTGGGAGCGAGCGGGCGGCGATCCGTCTTGCTCACGAATCCGGCTTGCCAGGCGATAAACATGTATCGCCTGGCCCGGCCCTTTCGCGACCAGGGTCGCTCCTACCGAAATGTGAGCCACCATGCCTCAACCCCGTGTGTACAAGGTTGCCCTGAACGGCTATGGCCGTATCGGTCGCTGCGTTTTGCGTGCGCTCTGCGAGCGTGGCGCCAGCGCCGGGTTCGAGGTGGTGGCGATCAACGATCTGGCCGACATGGCCAGTCTCGAATACCTGACCCGCTTCGACTCTACCCATGGCCGCTTCCCCGGCCATGTGCGGGTCGAGGGGGACTATCTGCATATCGATGATCACCGCATCCGCGTGCTGCGCAGCCCGACGCCCGAAGGCATCGACTGGGCCAGCCTGGGCGCGGACCTGGTGCTCGAATGCTCGGGTGTCTACAACACTCGCGAAGATGGCCAGCGCTTTCTGGCGGCCGGTGCGCCGTCGGTGCTGTTCTCGCAGCCGATGGCCAGTGAGGCCGACGTCGATGCCACGATTGTCTATGGCATCAATCAGCAGACGCTGACGGGCCGCGAGTTGCTGGTCTCGGCGGCATCGTGTACCACCAACTGCAGCGTGCCTTTGCTGCGCCTGCTCGATCAAGCGCTGGGGCTGGAATACATCACCATCACCACCATCCATTCGGCGATGAACGACCAGCCGGTGATCGACGCCTATCACCACGAGGATTTGCGTCGTACGCGCTCGGCATTTCAGTCGATCATTCCGGTGTCGACGGGCCTTGCGCGAGGCATTGAACGCCTGCTTCCGGAACTTGCGGGCCGAATTCAGGCCAAAGCAGTTCGCGTACCGACGGTCAATGTCTCGTGCCTGGACATCACCTTGCAGGTGGCACGCGACACCGATGCCGCCGAAATCAATCGCATCCTGCGCGAGGCTGCCAGCAGCGGCCCGCTCAAAGGCTTGCTGGCGTATACCGAATTGCCGCATGCCAGCTGCGATTTCAATCATGACCCCCATTCGGCGATTGTCGATGCGAGTCAGACCCGCGTGTCCGGCCCCCGGCTGGTCAACCTGCTGGCCTGGTTCGATAACGAATGGGGCTTTGCCAACCGTATGCTCGACGTCGCAGGTCATTTGCTGCGCGTTGCAGACCCACAACAGTAAAGACAGGAACGCCTCATGACCGTGCTGAAGATGACCGACCTTGACCTGCAAGGTAAGCGTGTACTGATTCGCGAAGACCTCAACGTGCCGATCAAGGACGGTGCCGTCAGCAGCGACGCACGCATTCTGGCGTCCCTGCCGACCATTCGTCTGGCGCTGGAAAAAGGCGCAGCGGTCATGGTTTGCTCGCACCTGGGCCGTCCGGTCGAAGGTGAGTTCTCGGCTGAAAACAGCCTCAAGCCGGTGGCCGACTACCTGAGCAAGGCGCTGGGCCGCGAAGTCGCGCTGGTGGCCGACTACCTCGACGGTGTTGAAGTCAAAGCCGGTGACGTGGTGCTGTTCGAAAACGTGCGCTTCAACAAGGGCGAGAAAAAGAACGCTGACGAGCTGGCGCAGAAATACGCCGCGCTGTGCGATGTGTTCGTAATGGACGCGTTCGGTACTGCGCACCGCGCCGAGGGCTCGACCCACGGCGTGGCCAAGTTCGCCAAGGTTGCGGCGGCGGGCCCGTTGCTGGCGGCCGAGCTGGAAGCACTGGGCAAGGCGCTGGGTGCGCCGGCCAAGCCGATGGCAGCCATTGTCGCTGGCTCCAAGGTGTCGACCAAGCTCGACGTGCTCAACAGCCTGAGCGGCATCTGCGACCAGTTGATCGTCGGTGGCGGCATCGCCAACACCTTCCTCGCGGCGGCCGGTCATAAGGTCGGCAAGTCGCTGTACGAGCCGGACCTGCTCGACACCGCCCGTGCCATCGCCGCCAAGGTCAGCGTCCCGCTGCCGGTCGACGTGGTCGTCGCCAAGGCCTTTGCCGAAGACGCAGAAGCCACTGTCAAGCTGATCGCTGACGTTGCCGATGACGACATGATTCTGGACATCGGCCCGCAAACAGCCGAGCAGTTCGCCCAATTGTTGAAATCTTCCCGGACTATCCTGTGGAACGGCCCGGTGGGCGTGTTCGAGTTCGACCAGTTCGGCAATGGCACCAAAGTGCTGGCCAAGGCGATTGCCGAGAGCCCGGCGTTTTCCATCGCAGGCGGCGGTGACACGCTGGCGGCGATCGACAAATACGCAGTGGGCGAGCAGATTTCCTATATTTCCACCGGCGGTGGCGCGTTCCTGGAGTTCGTCGAAGGCAAAGTCTTGCCTGCGGTCGAAGTGCTGGAGCAGCGCGCCAAGGCGCAATAAGCCGAGCGGCTTGAGGATGTGGCAAATGGTCAGGGCGATGCCGGTGTTGCTGATCGTGGGGGTGCTGGCCGGGTGTGCCGGCAGCCCTGCGGCTGAGGATGCCAGGGAAGAGCAGCAAGCGGCGTTGCAGTTGAGCTGCTATCAGACTGCCTGGCAGGCCGAGACCATCCAGGTCGTCTACAAACGTGGCGGCCAGGAGGTGTGGGACCGGTATGACCCCACGCCGCAGGTCGGCAACGTCGCCTGTCGCTGATTGAGCAAGGCGCTTTCTGGCAACATCCCTGCGATATGGCGGTCATTTACAGGGTGGATCTTTCCAGAAAGGAGTTTCGCCATGAAGATCGTTGCTGTGATGTTGCTCAGTTGCATGATGCTTGCCGGTTGTAGCGGCTCCGGTAGCCGCTCCAAGGCCTGCGAGGTGTTCAGCCCCGCTTCTGTGGAGGTTCCGACCACAGAAAACAGCCAGCGGGTCGAAGCACGGGTCACCGGTGAGCCGGCTGACGATGGTAAACACGAACAACACTGCCCTTGACCTTATACGCGCCAGGGCAGTCCAGGAGAATTGATGAAAGGCCTGATTGCCCTTGCGGCGCTGGCGGTATTGAGCGGTTGCTCCAGCTTCAAGTCTGCCGCACCGGCAGACCCTTGGACCCGTTGGGTCTGTGACAGCAAGGCCGAGGTCACCTGGCGCTACGCTGACGCTGCCCGCAAGGCGGTGGATGTGCGCCTGAACCAGAGCGAGCAGGTGTTTCATCTGCAGGCCGAGCCCGGTGCCGCCGGTGAACTGTTTGGCAACGGCGTACTGTCGTTTGCCAGAAACGGTGATGAAGGCCTGGTGTACTGGTCTGCCACCAACGATTTGATCGGTCGCGGCTGCAAGGCCCGATGAGCGGTAGATAGCCCGCAGCCGATGTACCACGCGCAGTTGGGCACCTCTAAAAACGTAGGCGAGGCAGCCAGCGCAAGGCGAAAACCGGCGAGAAAGCGCAGTTTACGAGTTGTAAATGAGCATTTTGAGCCGGTTTTCAACGCAGCGATGGCAACGCAGGTAGTTTTTAGAGCTGTCCAGATTGCGCATTACTTGAACAGCAGCCGCCACTGGGGCAGGCTTGCACGATTAACGACCCGACCGGGAGAGAAACAGACAATGGCACTTATCAGCATGCGCCAGATGTTGGACCACGCCGCCGAATTCGGCTATGGCGTCCCAGCTTTCAACGTAAACAACCTGGAACAGATGCGCGCCATTATGGAAGCGGCCGACAAGACCGACTCCCCAGTGATCGTTCAGGCCTCGGCCGGTGCCCGCAAATACGCCGGTGCCCCGTTCCTGCGTCACCTGATCCTCGCGGCGATCGAAGAATTCCCGCACATCCCGGTGGTCATGCACCAGGACCACGGCACCAGCCCTGACATCTGCCAGCGCTCGATCCAGCTGGGCTTCAGCTCGGTGATGATGGACGGCTCGCTGATGGAAGACGGCAAGACCCCGGCCAGCTATGACTACAACGTTGAAGTGACCCGTCGCGTCGTCGCCTTCGCCCACGCCTGCGGCGTGTCGGTAGAGGGTGAGCTGGGCGTGCTGGGCTCGCTGGAAACCGGCATGGCCGGCGAAGAAGACGGCGTTGGCGCTGAAGGCGTGCTGGACCACAGCCAGATGCTGACCGACCCGGAAGAAGCGGCTGACTTCGTCAAGCGCACCAACGTCGACGCCCTGGCCATTGCCATCGGCACCAGCCACGGCGCCTACAAGTTTACCAAGCCGCCTACCGGCGACATCCTGGCCATCGAGCAGATCAAGGCTATCCACAAGCGCATCCCCAACACCCACCTGGTGATGCACGGTTCGTCGTCTGTTCCGCAAGAATGGCTGAAAATCATCAACGAGTACGGCGGCGACATCAAAGAGACCTACGGCGTACCGGTTGAAGAAATCGTCGAAGGCATCAAGCACGGCGTACGCAAGGTCAACATCGACACCGACCTGCGTCTGGCCTCCACCGGTGCCATCCGCGAATTCATGGCCAAGAACCCGGCCGAGTTCGACCCACGCAAATACCTGGCCAAGACCGTTGTGGCCATGCGTGATGTCTGTATCGCCCGTTACGAAGCGTTCGGCACTGCCGGCAACGCCTCGAAGATCAAGCCGGTCTCCCTGGACCGCATGTTCGAGCGCTACGCCAAAGGCGAGCTGGACGCCCGGATCAACTGAGTGTTGATTCGCTGAACAGAAAACCCGCAGCGATGCGGGTTTTTTTGTGGTCGGTCAGTAGGAATAATACCTATCACTCAAGACCGGCTTAGTCCTGTGGGAGGCAGCTCTGCTGGCGAATACAGAGGTACATCTACAACAGATGTGCCGGTTTTACTGGCCCTTTCGGGGTGGTCCGGCACCCCGGCTAGCCCCCTCCCACCGGGACCGAGTTGAGCCGGATAATCGCTTGACTGATCAGCATTACCCCTACAGGTGGTGGGTGATCCGTCAGGCCTTCTTCAACAGCGCCGCACAGGCTGTTTTGTAAGCCTCGTGCTGGTATTTGTTGAGGCTGCCCGGCAGTTCAATGGCGTGTTTCTTGTGTTGGGCGGTGATGGTCTGCGGTGACAGCAGGGTCACCTCGCAGTCGGCCAGCAACTGCAATACCGTCTCGATCTTGAAGGTGGTCGGGCCACCGGCGAATTCGCCCTTTTTGCTGCGTTTCTTGATGGCAATATGGCTGATGCCGTTTTCCCGTACGAAAGCGGCAATCCGGGTAGCGAAGTCTTTGACGTTGAGCGACTCGTCGTCATCTTCCAGCGCCAGCTTGCGTGTCGCCAATGGCAGGTGGCTGAGGGTCGCGTTCTGACCGGTGGCCAGGGCGAAGATGGCTTCGCTGCCCTTGATTTCTACACCGCAAATGATCATGAAATTCCCTGTGCCCTGCATGACAAATACACAGGGTAGCGCATTGGTCACCTCTAACCACCACCCGGGTTGCCAGCACTCACGTTTTCAGACGCAGCCACTGGCCGGCTTATTCCTGCACCAGTGACTCGATGTATTCCGAACGTTCGTCGCTCATCCGCGCAATACAGTCGTTTTCGCTGATTTTGTACGCCTTGCTGCCCGCCGCCGACGGGAACACTTCCACGGCGCAATCGGCATCACGCAGTTTTTCCCAGGCCTGCTGGGCGCTTTTGAGCTTGTTGGTGAAGTCGTTGTACTGGGTTTTGTTGGCGACAAATTGCGACTGCACCCGGTTGAGCAGGTTCTGGAAGTTTTCCTTGAGCAGCTCCTCGGCAGTGGTGCGGCTGTAGATGGAGCATTCCAGGGTCTGGTTGTCGCTGTCGACCCCGTCGCACGGGGTCGAATCGGAATCTTGTGCAGCATAGGCATTACCGGCTATGGCGGCTGTCAGGGCCAGCCCCAGGAAAAAGGTTTTCATCGATTCACTCCGAGCCATTAATGCTCAGGATTCTGGCTCAAGCGCATGACAAAGAACAGGTTTGGCTGGCGCCTCTGCGCAGATGAGGGACGCTTTGTCGCAGCTTGACGCTTTCGGCAATTCCCCTGTCGTTTTTACATCCGGCTCCCCTGAGCCTCAGGCATATGCTGGCCCCATAACGCGCCGACAACCGATTCGGTGCGCAAGAGTCTTATAAAGGGGACCGCCTGATGAGCCCAGCAGAACTTCACGCCGACAGCATCGTTATTGACGGTCTGATCATCGCCAAGTGGAATCGCGAGCTGTTTGAAGACATGCGCAAAGGCGGTCTGACCATGGCCAACTGTACCGTGTCGGTGTGGGAAGGCTTTCAGGCGACTGTCAACAGCATCACCTCCAGCATGAAACTGATGCGCGAAAACAGCGATCTGGTCATGCCGGTCAACACCACCGCCGACATCTACAAGGCCAAGGAGCTGGGCAAAACCGGCATCCTGTTCGGCTTTCAGAACGCCCATGCCTATGAAGACCAGATCGGCTATGTCGAGATCTTCAAAAAGCTCGGGGTTGGCATCGTGCAGATGTGCTACAACACCCAGAACCTGGTGGGCACCGGTTGTTATGAGCGCGACGGCGGCCTGTCGGGCTTCGGTCGCGAGATCGTTGCCGAGATGAACCGTGTCGGCGTCATGTGCGACCTGTCCCACGTGGGCTCCAAGACCAGCGAGGAAGTCATCCTCGAATCCAAGAAGCCGGTCTGCTATTCCCACTGCCTGCCTTCAGGCCTGAAAGAGCACCCGCGCAACAAGTCCGATGAAGAACTCAAATTCATCGCCGATCACGGCGGTTTCGTGGGCGTCACCATGTTTGCGCCGTTCCTGGCCAAAGGCATCGACTCGACCATCGACGATTACGCCGAAGCCATCGAATACACCATGAACATCGTTGGCGAAGACGCCATCGGCATCGGCACCGACTTCACCCAGGGCCATGGCAAGGAATTCTTCGAATACCTGACCCATGACAAGGGCTACGCCCGTCGCTTGACCAACTTCGGCAAGATCATCAACCCGCTGGGCATCCGCACCGTGGGCGAGTTCCCGAACCTGACCGAGACGCTGCTCAAGCGCGGCCATTCCGAGCAGGTGGTACGCAAGATCATGGGCGAGAACTGGGTGCGCGTCCTCAAGGATGTCTGGGGCGAGTAACGCCGCTAGCCACACCCCGCTCAATTCCGGCAAGCCTGAAGGCTTGCCCAATCACAAGAATTTTTCTGGAGTTAAGTTTCCATGGCCAAAATCGCCCCGCAATTGCCAATCGAAGTCGACAGCGAAACCGGCGTCTGGACGTCCGACGCCCTGCCGATGCTGTACGTACCTCGTCATTTCTTCGTCAACAACCACATCGGCATCGAAGAAGTGCTGGGCGCCGAAGCTTATGCCGAAGTGCTCTACAAGGCCGGCTACAAGTCTGCCTGGCACTGGTGCGAGAAAGAAGCCGAGTGCCATGGTCTGGAAGGCGTTGCGGTCTACGAGCACTACATGAAGCGTCTGTCGCAGCGTGGCTGGGGCCTGTTCAAGATTCAGGACATCGACCTGGACAAAGGCACCGCCAGTATCACGCTTGAGCACTCGGCGTTCGTGTACGTGTACGGCAAGGTCGGTCGCAAGGTCGACTACATGTTCACCGGCTGGTTCGCTGGCGCCATGGATCAGATCCTGGCTGCCCGTGGCAGCTCGATCCGCACCGTGGCCGAGCAGGTCTACGGAGGCTCCGAAGAGGGCCACGATGACGGTCTGTTTGTCGTCAAACCACTTTAAATAGCGCCGTCAGAAAACAGCGCGAGTGAAGCTCTGGCAAGGCGTGGCCGGCAAGTCTGGCTACGCAACAAGCGACCGAGCGCAGCAGCCTGTTTTCGCCTTGAGGAGTTTTGGAAATGGCTTTTGAAGCGATGTTCCAGCCGATTCAGATCGGCAAACTGACCATCCGTAACCGTGTTCTGAGTACTGCACACGCAGAGGTGTATGCCACCGACGGCGGTATGACCACTGAGCGTTACGTGAAGTATTACGAAGAGAAAGCCAAGGGCGGTATCGGCCTGGCGATCTGTGGCGGTTCGTCTGTGGTGGCTATTGATAGCCCGCAGAGCTGGTGGAAGTCGGTCAACCTGGCGACTGACCGGATCATTCCGCATTTCCAGAACCTCGCTGACGCCATGCACAAGCATGGCGCCAAGATCATGATCCAGATTACCCACATGGGTCGTCGTTCCCGTTGGGACGGTGATCACTGGCCGACCCTGATGTCGCCGTCGGGTATCCGCGAGCCGGTGCACCGTGCGACCTGCAAGACCATCGAGCCGGAAGAAATCTGGCGGATCATCGGTAACTACGCCCAGGCTGCGCGCCGGGCCAAAGAAGGCGGCCTCGATGGCGTCGAACTGTCGGCGGTGCACCAGCACATGATCGACCAGTTCTGGAGCCCGCGGGTCAACAAGCGTACTGACGAGTGGGGCGGCAGCTTCGAAAACCGCATGCGCTTCGGCATGGAAGTGCTTAAAGCCGTACGTGCCGAAGTCGGCCGTGACTTCTGCGTGGGCATGCGTATCTGTGGTGATGAATTCCACCCCGATGGCCTGTCGCATGACGACATGAAGCAGATCGCCAAGTATTACGACGATACCGGCCTGCTGGACTTCTTCGGCGTGATCGGCTCGGGTTGTGACACTCACAACACCCTGGCCAACGTCATTCCGAACATGAGTTATCCACCGGAGCCGTTCCTGCACCTGGCCGCCGGCATCAAGGAAGTGGTCAAGGCGCCGGTGCTGCACGCGCAAAACATCAAGGACCCGAACCAGGCCACGCGCATTCTGGAAGGCGGTTACGTCGACATGGTCGGCATGACCCGTGCACACATCGCCGACCCGCACCTGATCGCCAAGATCAAGATGGGCCAGGTCGACCAGATCAAGCAGTGCGTTGGTGCCAACTACTGCATCGACCGTCAGTATCAGGGCCTGGATGTACTGTGCATCCAGAACGCCGCGACGTCCCGTGAGTACATGGGCGTGCCGCACATCATCGAGAAGTCCGCCGGGCCGAAACGCAAGGTGGTCATCGTCGGCGCCGGCCCGGCCGGTATGGAAGCGGCGCGGGTGTCTGCCGAGCGCGGCCACGACGTGACCCTGTTCGAGAAAAAAGACGCGATTGGCGGCCAGATCACCACGGCCTCCAAGGCGCCGCAACGTGACCAGATCGCCGGTATCACCCGTTGGTATCAGCTGGAGCTGGCGCGTCTGAAAGTTGACCTGCGGCTGGGCACTGCGGCCGATGCCGCGACCATCATGGACCTGCGCCCGGACATCGTGGTGCTGGCCGTCGGCGGCCATCCATTCATGGAGCAGAACGAACACTGGGGCGCGGCTGAGGGCCTGGTGGTCAGCAGCTGGGATGTGCTGGACGGCAAGGTTGCACCGGGCAAGAACGTGCTGGTCTACGACACCATCTGTGAATTCACCGGTATGTCGGTGGCCGACTTCCTGGCCGACAAGGGCTCGCAGGTCGAGATTGTCACCGACGATATCAAGCCGGGCGTCGCGATGGGCGGTACGACCTTCCCGACCTACTACCGCAGCATGTATCCGAAAGAAGTCATCATGACTGGCGACATGATGCTGGAGAAAGTCTACCGCGAAGGCGACAAGCTGATTGCCGTGCTGGAGAACGAGTACACCGGTGCCAAGGAAGAGCGGGTCGTCGACCAGGTGGTGGTGGAAAACGGCGTGCGTCCTGACGAAGAGATCTACTACGCGCTGAAGGAAGGATCGCGCAACAAGGGCCAGATCGACATCGAAGCCCTGTTCGCCATCGCTCCCCAGCCAGAGTTGAGCCAGCCGGGCGACGGTTACCTGCTGTACCGGATCGGCGACTGCGTGGCGCAGCGTAACACCCATGCGGCGATCTACGACGGTCTTCGACTCTGCAAAGACTTCTGACAGCCATGGTGTAGGAGCGGCTTCAGCCGCGAATGCGGGCGCTGCATTGGTGACGCCTGGCAAATTTTCGCGGCTCAAGCCGCTCCTACGCACTTCGCTGCGTTTCGATGAGTTCGCCAGGAGCCATCATGCTGAATACTATTCTCCCCATCCTGCTGTTTGCCGCCCTGGGCCTTGCGGTCCTGGGCGCCTTGCGGCGGGTCAAAATGTGGCGTAACGGCCGGGCCTCGAAAGTCGATCTGGTCGGCGGCCTGTTCGCCATGCCCAAACGCTACATGGTCGACTTGCACCATGTGGTCGCCCGCGACAAATACATCGCCAACACTCACGTTGCCACTGCCGGTGGTGCAGTGGCTTCGATCGTGCTGGCGATTCTGGTGCATGGTTTTGGCCTGCATAACAAGATTCTCGGTTACGCGCTGCTACTGATGACGGCGGTGATGTTCGTCGGCGCAATCTTCGTCTTCCGTCGTCGCCTGAACCCGCCTTCACGCCTCTCCAAAGGCCCGTGGATGCGCCTGCCCAAGAGCCTGCTGGCGTTCTCGGCGAGCTTCTTCCTGCTCACCCTGCCGGTGGCAGGCATCCTGCCGGCCGACTTTGGTGGCTGGCTGCTGGCCGGGGTTCTGGCCCTGGGCGTGCTGTGGGGTGTGAGTGAGCTGTTCTTCGGCATGACCTGGGGCGGGCCGATGAAGCACGCCTTCGCCGGTGCTCTGCACTTGGCTTGGCACCGCCGCGCCGAGCGTTTCGGTGGCGGTCGCTCCACAGGTTTGAAACCGCTGGATCTGGAAGACCCGCAAGCGCCACTGGGCGTCGAAAAGCCCAAAGACTTCACCTGGAACCAACTGCTGGGTTTCGATGCCTGCGTGCAGTGCGGCAAGTGCGAGGCGATGTGCCCTGCATTTGCTGCCGGCCAGCCACTGAACCCCAAGAAACTGATCCAGGACATGGTCGTCGGCCTGGCCGGCGGCAGCGATGCCAAATTTGCCGGTAGCCCTTACCCTGGCAAACCGGTCGGTGAGCACAGCGGTAATCCGCACCAGCCGATCGTCAATGGTCTGGTGGACGCCGAAACGCTGTGGTCGTGCACCACCTGCCGTGCGTGCGTCGAAGAATGCCCGATGATGATCGAGCACGTCGACGCCATCGTCGACATGCGTCGTCACCTGACGCTGGAAAAGGGCGCGACCCCGAACAAGGGCGCCGAGGTACTCGACAACCTGATCGCGACCGATAACCCGGGTGGTTTCAACCCTGGTGGTCGTCTGAACTGGGCGGCGGACCTCAACCTCAACCTGCTCAGCGACAAGAAGTCGGCCGATGTGCTGTTCTGGGTCGGTGACGGTGCCTTCGACATGCGTAACCAGCGCACCCTGCGGGCCTTCGTCAAGGTCCTCAAGGCTGCTGGCGTGGACTTCGCGGTGCTGGGGCTGGAAGAGCGTGACAGCGGTGACGTGGCCCGTCGTCTGGGGGATGAAGCAACGTTCCAGAGCCTGGCCAAACGCAATATCCAGACCCTGTCGCGCTACAAGTTTGCCCGTATCGTGACCTGCGACCCGCACAGCTTCCATGTGTTGAAAAACGAATACGGCGCCTTTGGTGGCGAGTATCAGGTCCAGCATCACAGCACCTTCATTGCCGAACTGGTCCAGGCCGGCGCGCTGAACCTCGACCAGCACAAAGGTGGCAGCGTGACGTATCACGACCCTTGCTACCTGGGCCGCTACAACGGCGAGTACCAGGCACCGCGTGATGTACTGCGGGCGCTGGGCATCGAGGTCAAGGAAATGGAACGCTCGGGCTTCCGTTCACGTTGCTGCGGCGGTGGCGGCGGTGCGCCGATCACTGACATCCCGGGCAAGCAGCGGATTCCTGACATGCGCATGCAAGACATCCGCGAGACGGGCGCTGAAGTGGTGGCGGTGGGCTGCCCACAATGTACCGCGATGCTCGAAGGCGTGGTCGAGCCACGGCCGTTGATCAAGGACATTGCCGAGCTGGTGGCTGACGCGCTGCTCGAAAACGACGCTGCTGCCCCGGCCCGTCAGGCAGCCCCGGCCAAACGTGAACCTGCGGAGGTGCACTGATGAGCGACATTATCCGCCGCGACCCGCGCGCCGAGTGGATCGCCCGTAACCGCCTGCACCCGCTGCACGCGGCCATGCAGCCGGTCCAGGATCGCTGGATGGGCCCCCACGGGCTGATCCGCAAGAACGTGCACGGCATCGGCTTCATCGGCCCCAACGGCATCAAACGGATTGACCGCACCGGTGCCCAGCAGGGCGGTTCGGCCAAGCGCAGCGCTGCCGTGGAAGTCCAACTGCCGTTGCATGTCGTTGCCGCGCCAGCGTTCTACATCACCGTGGTGCCGGACATGGTCGGTGGCCGCCTGAGCAGCCACGACCGTGACCTGCTGGGGCTGGCTCGCCAGTTGGCCGGTCAGGACGGTGCGGTACTGGCCGTGGTGTTTGGTGAGCACAAGGAAAGCGCATTCGACACCGCTGGCGTGGACCGCCTGCTGGTCATCGAAGGCGACGCTTTTGCAGGGTACTCGCCAGAGCAACGGGTCCAGGGCCTGCGGGCTGTGGATAACCAGTTCGACCCACGTCACTGGCTGCTGCCTGACAGCCGCACCGGTGGTGGTGAACTGGGCCGGCGCTTTGCTGCAAGCCTGGGCGAGCGCCCGGCCACGCGGGTCTGGCAGATCAAGGACGGGCAGTGCAGCGGGCGCGCCGGTGCTGGCCGCGAAGATCTGGTGCGGCCACTGGCGCGGCTGATTCTGGCTGCCGCCGAATGTGCCGACCCGGTCAGCGAAACCCGTCACGAAGCGACCCCGGTGCAGTTGTCCACAGAGGTGGTACGCAGCCTGGCACGTATCGAAGACCTGGGTTCGGTGGCGGTCGACCCCGGCGCCATTCCGATGGCCGAGTCGGAGTTCATCTTCTCCGGCGGCAACGGGGTACAGGACTGGGAGCTGTTCCACAAAACTGCCGCTGTGCTGGGCGCCACCGAAGGCGCGTCGCGGGTGGCTGTGGATAACGGCTTCATGGCCCGCGACCGTCAGGTCGGTGCAACCGGTACCTGGGTCACTGCACGGGTCTACGTGGCGGTGGGTATCTCCGGAGCGATCCAGCATTTGCAGGGTATTGGCGCTTGCGACAAGGTCGTGGCGATCAACATGGACCCTGGCTGCGACATGATCAAGCGTGCCGACCTGTCGGTAATTGGCGACAGCACCGAAGTGTTCAAAGCCCTCATCGAGGCCGTCGAAGCCTGGCGCAACGGAGGTAAACGCGATGCAGCCTAAGCCTGTGAATAACCCGGTGCTGCAGGTGCTGAGCCTGGTCTCGGTGGGTTCGCACCCGACTTCCGGGCGCGCCCGACGTGCCGAGCAAGACGCCCGGGCAGTCGAGCTGGGCCTCAAGCTGGTTGGGGATAACTTGCAGTTGCTGCACGCCGGTAACCCCGAAGAACCTGCGCTGCGTGCCTATCTGGGCATGGGCCTGGATGAAATACAGATTCTTGAACAACCGGCCGGCGCCGATGCGCTGCCGGCCCTGACGGAATATATCCGCGACTGCAATGTACAGATCGTGCTGACCGGCACGCAGGCTGAAACCGGCGAAGGGTCGGGCATGCTGCCGTTCCTGTTGGCCGAACGGCTGGGCTGGCCGCTGGTGGTGGGCCTGGCTGAGGTCGAGTCACTGGACAACGGCGTGGCCATCGTCCTGCAAGCCCTGCCACGTGGTCAGCGGCGGCGCCTGAAAGTGCGCCTGCCGTTTCTCGCCACTGTGGATAACGCCGGCCCCACGCCACGCCAGACGGCCTTCGGGCCGGCGCGTCGCGGTGTACTGGGTGTGGAGCAGGTTGAGGTGGTCAGCGATGAGGTACTCGGCAGCGACAGCCTGCAACCGGCCAAACCACGGCCCAAGCGCTTGAAAGTGATCAAGGCCAAGAGCGGCGCCGACCGCATGAAGGCGGCGACCGCCAAGGCCAGCGGTGGCGGCGGTAAAGTACTCAAAGGCGTCAGCGCCCAGGAAGGCGCCGAGGCGATTCTCAAGCTTCTGGTGGAGGAGGGGGTGCTGCGTTAAGCCCCGTTTTATCCACCGCACAGGTTGTCCTCTTTCGCGGCTAAAGCTGTTCTTGCACAGGACCGGAGATCCAGGTGCAAGGAGGGCTTTAGCCGCGAATCTTTTTATCCCCAGGCAGTATAAATATCCTGACCTGAGCGGCCCTGTAGGAGCAGCTTTAGCTGCGAAGACCACACTCCAGCTGCGAAGACCGCATTCCGGGCGCTGCCCCCCCGCTTACGCACAATCTCTGTGCGCGGGCCTGTGAATAAGTTGTTCGCTACTGCCTGAGATGCCCGGTTTTAAAGGTGTGTAGAGTTTTGTTCGATTTTTGAACAGTGGAGGCTTTGATTCTTCAGATGTCCCAGTGTGGATAAAACCCAAGGAGAGGCCAGCTTGCCTACAGTTGCCCACAATCTCTGTTAGCGCCTCTGTGGACAAGTTGTTTGCTCAACCTTGAAGGCCATGTAAATAAAGGGTTGCGGGCAGTTGTTCAGTAAATGATCAGGTGCTTTGGGGCAGGCTTGCGAAATACTGCCACCCCATGGATAGCGGGTGCCGGTGGGTTTTCCACAGCTGAGGCATATCAAAACCGATAGTTGCCCCCAAAGTCTGTTGGTCTCTCTGTGGATAAGATGTTCGAGAACCTTCAGGTGCCTTATGTGGCGGGCCTTGTGGCAAGTAGATCAAAAAATGATCACTTCGTTTCGGGAGCCTGCCCAATGGCTAAGCTACGGATTTCTGTCTGGTTTTGCCGCTCGATCTCAGGCTTGTCCACTTTTACTGTGGGTTGTGCGGTGGATAAGTTGTTTGTGGATAGTCAGGGCTGCCGTAGCTACGGGCTGCAGTAGAGGTTGGTCATTTTTTGAGCATGCGTGCCACGCTTGCAATGGGGGGGCGTTCTATCCACAACCCACAAAAAAGCCCGCCTCCGGTTACAGAGGCGGGCTTGTCAGGCCAGGCGCTGGTCAGTTGCTCTGGATCTTCACTTCTTTCAGGTAAGGCGCAGGCTCGGCACCCAGGTTGGCCAGCATGCGGGCGCTGTACCAGTCGATGAAGTTGACCACGCCGAACTCGTAGGTTTTGGAGTACGGGCCTGGCTGGTAGGCGATAGAGTTGATGCCGCGCTGGTTCTCTTCGGCCAGGCGACGGTCCTGGTCGTTGGTGGCGTCCCAGACTTCGCGCAGGCGTGCCACGTCGTAGTCGACACCTTCCACAGCGTCCTTGTGCACCAGCCACTTGGTGGTGACCATGGTTTCCTGAGCGCTGATCGGCCACACGGTGAAGACGATGATGTGATCGCCCATGCAGTGGTTCCAGGAGTGCGGCAGGTGCAGGATGCGCATCGAGCCCAGGTCAGGGTTCTGGATGCGGCCCATCAGCTTCTTGCTGCCTTGCTTGCCGTCCATGGTCATGGACACGGTGCCCTTGAGCAGCGGCATGCGCACGATACGGTTACGCAGGCCGAAACCGGCGTGCAGGTAAGGGATCTTCTCGGCTTCCCACTTGGCAGCGGACTCTGCCACGTGGTCCTTGAATTCCTGGCTGGCGCGCGGGTCGTTGGTGTCATCCCATTCCAGCAGGGTGTTGAGCAGTTCAGGGTGCGAGCCGCTGCAGTGGTAGCACTCGCGGTTATTTTCCAGAACCAGCTTCCAGTTGGCTTTTTCCATCAAGGTGGTCTGCACCGCCACCTTGGTGTTTTCCATGTCGTACGGTTCCATGTAGTGGTGCAGTGTGGCCAGGAACTCGTCGATGGCTGGCGGGTTTTCTGCCAGGCTGATGAAGATGTAGCCGCCGGCGGTTTTGACCTTGATCGGCTTGAGGCTGAATTTCTTCATGTCGAAGTCATCGCCCATCTCGCTGCCAGCGTACAGCAGGCGACCGTCCAGCTCGTAGGTCCACTGGTGGTAAGGGCAGACCAGCTTGGCGACCTTGCCTTTTTCACCGGTGCACAGGCGCGAGCCACGGTGACGGCAGACGTTGAAGAACGCATTGATGGTGTCGTCAGGACCGCGCACGACCAGCACCGGGTTTTTACCGACCTGCAGGGTCAGGTAGTTGCCCTTTTTCGGAATCTCGCAGGTCATGCCGGCGATCAGCCATTCCTTCTGGAAGATCTCCTGCATGTCGATTTCGAACAGGCGCTCATCGTTGTAGAACGGTTGCGGCAGAGAATAGGTGCGTTCGCGGGTCTGCAGCATCTCGGCAGTTGCCTTGCGTGCGGCTTCAAGCGGGTCGCCCAGGCTCAGGTTTGCAGTGACGTCCATCGTGTGGTTCCTCATGACCGCCTCGGGCGGCCGCGAAAATAATGTGGCTAATACGGTTCTTGTTGGCACGCAGGGCGGGTTTTTCAGGCGCCCGTTTTGGTTCGTTTTGGCTTACGAGCATCGCGTAACGATTTAGCGGCGAGTGTGGAGATACACGAGGCTTGATCCTTATCCATGCACGACATGGCCGAATCCGTTCCCGACTGGCAACTCCATGCCCTATGGGGCTGGTCGCGGTAAGTACGTCAATGTCGCTGATAGGTAAATGGCCGGACGGGGGCTTGAGCAGAATCCGTTCCATAAGAAGGCCGACAGTCGGCCGTGGAGATCGAGCATGTCCCAAAACTTCCTTAACCCGGTCAACACCCAGACATGGGCCAACGGTCGTCACCTTGTGCGCGTCGTCAAGGTCATTCAGGAAACCTGGGATGTCCGTACGTTCTGCTTCATGGCCGACCAGCCGATCATGTTCTTTTTCAAGCCGGGGCAGTTCGTCACGCTTGAGCTGGAGATCGAAGGCCAGCCGGTGATGCGCTCGTACACCATCTCCAGTGCCCCCTCAGTGCCTTACAGCTTCTCGATTACCGTCAAGCGCGTGCCTGGCGGCAAGGTCTCCAACTTCCTGCATGACACACTGCATGAAGGCCAGGAATTGGCGGTGCATGGCCCGGTCGGGCTGTTCAACGCCATCGATTTCCCGAACCCCAAGATTCTTTACCTCAGCGGCGGTGTAGGGATCACCCCGGTCATGTCCATGGCGCGCTGGTACTACGACACCAACGCCAACGTCGACATGGTGTTCGTGCACAGCGCCCGCTCGCCGAAAGACATTATCTATCACCGTGAGCTGGAACACATGGCGGCGCGGATCGAGAACTTCGACCTGCACCTGATCTGTGAAAAATATGGCCTGGGCGAGCCATGGGCCGGCTATCGCGGCTACCTGAACATCAAAATGCTGGAAATGATGGCGCCGGACTTCCGCGACCGCGAGGTGTTCTGCTGCGGCCCGACGCCGTACATGAGTGCGGTCAAGCGCATGCTGCAGGACAATGGCTTCAACATGGCCCAGTACCATGAGGAGTCGTTTGGTGCGACGCCGCCCGAAGCCAAGGCCGACGCGGTCGAAAACGCCGAGCACGCGGCTGAAGCGGCTGATGTGGACACCGCTGACCTGCATCAGGTGGAGTTCACCGACACCGGCAAGAGCATTCGTATTGCACCGGGCGAAACCGTGCACGCGGCGGCTTCCAAGCTGGGCCTGATGATCCCCAAAGCCTGCGGCATGGGCATCTGCGGAACCTGCAAGGTCATGAAGCTTAGCGGCGAAGTGGAGATGGAGCACAACGGCGGCATCACCGAAGATGACGAAGCCGAAGGTTACATCCTGTCGTGCTGCAGCATTCCGAAAACCGACGTGCGCATCGAATACTGATTGCGCCTTGCGCGCAGGCCGACGTAGGAGCGGCTTCAGCCGCGAAAGCCGCGATGCTCTTCGCGGCTAAAGCCAATACTGTAATGAGATGGTCAGCCCAATTCTGAGCCCCCCGAAATCTACACTCTCGGGGGGGCTCACTTTAATTGTGGAGATTGATCATGGATACCGTTGTGGCCTTGCTAGGCATCGATATTGGTAAGCGAAATTTCCATCTTGTGGGCCAAAATGCGTCTGGGCACCAAGTGCTACGCAAGCAGTTCAATCGCACCAGATTGCTGCAGTTTGTGGCCAAGCTCGCCCCTTGCACAGTGGCGATGGAGTCCTGCGGCGGCTCACATTGGCTAGCTCGGAAGATCGCTTTGTTGGGGCATCAGGTGAAGTTGATCGCGCCACAACATGTGAAGCCCTACGTCACTGGCAACAAGAATGACTTTATTGATGCCGAGGCAATTTGTGAGTCCGCTTCAAGGCCCCGGACGCACTACGTTTCAGTCAAGACAGTCGAACAGCAGATTCTTTCAGTGCGTCATCGTCTACGGGAGGCGCTGGTAGGCCAGCGCACCGAGACTACCAACCGGATTCACGCCTTTCTGTTGGAGTTCGGGATCGCTCTACCGGCCACCAAGGCGGCACTCACCACTCTGCCTGAGCTGCTTGACGACTCCAGCCATGATTTGCCTCTACAGTTCCGACGCATGATGGAGCAGTTGCTGGCAGAAATCCGTCGGCTGAACACCGAGATCAAGGCGATTGATCTGGAGATCAAGCAAGAGCTGGCGCGAGATGACGCTGGCACTCGACTGCAAACCATTCCGGGTATTGGCCCTGTTATCGCCAGCGCGGTACTGGCCGAGGTCGGCGACGCCTCTGGTTTCAAGAGTTCTCGGGACTTTGCAGCGTCGCTGGGCCTGGTTCCGAGACAGTTTTCCACTGGTGGGAAAACCGTACTGTTGAATATCAGCAAGCGCGGCAACAAGTATCTACGCACGCTGCTGGTACAAGGCTCGCGATCGGTACTCATGAGGATCAACCAGCGAGATGATGAGTTGGGGAGCTGGGCAAGAGAGCTGCTTACGCGAAAACACCCCAACAAGGTGGTGTGCGCGCTGGCGAATAAGCTGGCACGCATCGTATGGGCCGTGCTTGCACGAGGCGCAAGCTACAACGCTGTACTGAATTAACTGAAATAGACCGGCTTTTGCGACGCTATCGATGATGACGATAAACAGCTCATGGCCTGACCGAGAACCTGGTAAGTGAACAAGTCATCAAGACTGATACTGTTTTAAGGACGGTTGGGTGGCGACTACTCATCAAGGGCCGGACAGTCTGACTGTCCAGAATGAGCCCGGATACATTGGCGCAAGCATGTTTTACCGTTAATCGATTGTGGTTGCAGGAGATGGGCTGACCATACATTCACTTAAGTGCTTGATGCCCCAGTGGGAGCGACCTTGGTCTGGGCGGCACTCCGACGAAGAGGCCAGTAAACACACTACATCTGCTGTGAATGTGCTGCCGTCTTCGCTAGCAAGCTAGCTCCCACAAAGGTATGCAGCGCCTAATTGAACAGCACTGCGGCTAAAGCCGCTCTCATCAAACAAATTACAAATCGCTGATTTACAAGGCCCTCCCGTAGGAGCAGCTTTAGCTGCGAAGCCTTTCGCAGCTAAAGCTGCTCCTACGGGGTTGCGTGTTCGCCACCCGGCAGCACGGCTCAGGCCAAGCCACCATTGGCGCGCAATACCTGCCCATTGACCCATCCCGAGTCCGGCCCGGCCAGAAAGGCCACCACACTGGCGATATCCTCTGGCTGGCCGAGCCGTTGCAGCGGCGGCAGGCTGGCGAAATGCTGAATCTGTTCCTCTGTCTTGCCGGCCAGAAACAGCTCGGTAGCCACCGGGCCGGGAGCGACGCTGTTGACCGTAATGTTGCGTCCGCGCAGCTCCTTGGCAAACACTGGCGTCATGGCTTCCACGGCAGCCTTGCTGGCGTTGTAGATGGCGTAACCCGGCAGGTTCAGGGCCAGAGCGGTGGTCGAGAAATTGATGATCCGTCCACCGTCGTTCAGGCGCTTGCTGGCTTCACGCAGGGTGTTGAACACGCCACGGGTATTGATGGCGAAGGTCTGTTCAAACAGTTCGTCACTGGTTTCGGCCAAGGCCATCGTCTTGAGGATACCGGCATTGTTGATCAGCACATCGACCTTGCCCAAATGGTGTTCAGTGGCGTCGAACAACCGCCGCACATCGCTGACGCTGGACACATCGGCCTTGATCGCGATGGCGTCACGGCCTTCGCCGATCAGTTGTTCCACCAGGGTATCGGCTTCATCGGCGCTGCTGGCGTAGTTGATCACCACGGCAAAGCCATCGGCCGCCAGGCGCCGGGCGATTTCGGCGCCGATGCCGCGTGATGCACCGGTGATGATCGCGACTTTTCGAGAGCGGGTCATGGGGCAGGTCTCCTTTGGCAAACTAAGAAACATCAACCCATCTTAGGCGGTTTAAGTGCTCTCTCGTTCTATCAGTTGGCAATCGAGCAGGTTCAACCGCTGGATATCCCCGCTCACCGGCAACACCCCCAGGCTTTGTAAAACCCGTTGCGCGGCCAGTACGCCGATCTCCAGCGCCGGGGGCTTGATGGTGCTCAGGCTGGGCAGCAGCATCTCGGCGAACGCATAGTCGCCAAAGCCCATCACCGCGCAGTCTTGTGGAATTCTCAGGCCGGCCCGTTGCCCGGCCAGCAGCCCGCCGGCGGCCAGGTTGTCGTTGGCAAACACGATCGCATCAGGGCGGGTGGGGCTGTTCATCAGTGCGTGCATGGCCTGTTTGCCGGCTTCGAACGGGGTCAGCCCCGCTTGCGGGGTGAACACCCAGGGCTCCAGGCCCAGGGCCTGTAACGTTGCGGCGTAACCGTCGCGGCGCTCCAGTGCGCTGAAGTCGCCGGCCATGCTGTTGAGCACGAAGGCGATGCGCCGGTAGCCCTTGGCGTGCAGATGGCGGGTAGCGCTGACGCCCACTTGGTAATGGGAAAATCCGATCTGGATCGGGCCGCGCTCCGGGCGGTAGTCCCAGGTCTCGATCACCGGCATGTCGGCCTGCTCGATCATCTTCTCGGTGGTCGGGGTATGGAAATGACTGGTCAATACCAATGCTGCCGGTGACCAGCCGAGAAACGCGCGCACGGCGCTTTCTTCCTGCTCGGCAGAGAAGTAACTGGACGCCAACAGCAGTTGAAAACCGTGCTGGCTCAGGGTGTCGCTGAAGCCCTGAATGGTATTGGCAAAGATCGGCCCGGAGATATTGGGGATAACCATCGCGACCACTTTACTGCGCGCCGAGGCCAGGCCGCCGGCGACCAGATTGGGTACATAGCCCAGTTCGTTGACCACGGCGGCGATGCGCTCGCGCAGGTCTGGCGAGACTTGCTCGGGCTGGTTGAAGTAGCGCGAGATGGTGATCGCTGAAACCCCGACCTGTTTGGCCACCGTACTCAGGGTCACCCGGCCGGCGTTACGGCGCTTGCGTGTTGCGCTGGATTTTTCCGTCATGCTCGAAGGCTTATAAAACTTAACGATATATAAAAGTAATTTTTCAGTATTGGACGCTCTATGTGCCAATTTCTGATACTTGTGATGTTAGCGCTAACGTCATGGTTTGTCTGCTACTCGCTGCCGCGAATGCCGAATCAAGTTAGCAGACAATCAGCGGTCGATGCGTGGGGCATTGGCGAGGTTCGGCACATTTAAAGCAGGCACACAGATGCAGACAACACTTGGGGGCGGTACGCAACACACTCTTCTGGCGCAGGCCATTCATCATGCTGGCGCTCAGCCGAATAGCCGACGTGCAGGCCGTTGCGCCTGGTTGCTGCTGGGCCTGGCGAGCCTGCCACTGGCGCCCGGTGCGGCCCTGGCCGAGACTGGCCAGAATGCCAGCGATGCACCGGTGCTCAACGCCGTGACGGTCACCGCCACGCGCCGTGAAGAGTCGCTACAGAAAGTCCCGGTGGCGGTCTCGGTGGTCGAGGGCGAGCAACTGGAGCGCGACAACCGCAATGGTGTGGCCAGCCTGGTGCAACAGGTGCCGACCCTGAATTTCCGCACCGGTGCTTCGAACAAGGACACCTCGTTGTTCATTCGTGGCGTGGGCACCATCTCCACCTCGCCGGGTGTCGAGCCGACCGTGGCCACGGTGATCGACGGTGTGGTGCTTGGGCGTCCGGGCCAGGCGACCCTGGACCTGCTCGACCTGGAGCGCATCGAAGTGCTGCGCGGCCCGCAGGGTACGCTGTTTGGCAAGAACGCTTCGGCCGGTGTACTGAACGTGGTGAGCAAGGCGCCGAGCGCCGAGACCCATGGCTACATCGACCAGTCGTGGTACACCGGCAATGAAAGCCGGACCCGCTTCGGGATTGGCGGCAGCCTGATTCCCGACACCCTCAAAGGCTCGCTGACCACCCTGTTCGGCAGCTATGACGGCAATGTGGATAACAAACTCAACGGCCAGGAAGTCAACGGCTACAACCGTAAAGGCATTCGCGGCAAGCTGGAGTTCACCCCTAACGACGACATCACGTTCACCCTGATCGGTGATTACCAGCAGGCCCATGACGACGCGCCCAACGGGGTGGTCAGCAAAGCGCTGACCCCGGCGTTTGGCGCGGCGCTGGCGCCGGTACGTGCCGACAGCGACAACCGTGATGTGCTCAGCGATTACCGCAGCCATGTCGATGATGTGAACAAGGGTTTGTCTGGCCAGCTGGACTGGCAACTGGGCGACTTCACCCTGACATCGATCACCGCCTGGCGCGGCTGGGATAACACCCAGTACCAGGACGGCGACCGCCTCGGGGCGATCACCAGCGCCTTTGCCGGCACTGAAGACAAAGGTCAGCTCGACTACAACCAGTACTCTCAGGAGCTGCGTCTTGCTTCGCCCAAAGGCGAGTTCGTCGAATACGTCGGCGGTCTGTTCTACATGTACGGCAAGAGTGACGAAACCTACCAGCGCACACTGATCACCCCGACCAGCCGCGACCGTGGTATCGCCGACTACAGCACCACCAACCAGAGTTATTCGGTGTTCGGTGAAAGCACCTTCAATCTGACCCCGGATCTGCGCGCCATTGCCGGCCTGCGCTGGACCCACGACAAGCTCGAATACGATCACCGGCGGGTTTCGACCTCGGCGGTCACGGTCAGCGGTATCCAGCCGGCCACCAGCAGTTCGGGTAGCGTGGACGAAGACGGCAAATCTGGCCGCCTGGGCCTGCAGTACGACCTGAGCGATACGGTGACCAGCTACGTGACCTACTCGCGTGGCTACAAAGGCCCGGCGTACAACGTGTTCTTCAACATGCAGCCACGTGACACTGACGCGCTCAAGCCGGAGACCTCCAACACCTGGGAAGTGGGCATCAAGGCCAGCGCCTGGAATAACCGCCTGACCACCAACCTGGCGGTGTTCCACAGCGACTACGACAACTATCAGGCGAACTTCTTCGACAGCGTCGCCGGCCAGGTGGTGACCCGGCTGATCAACGCCGGTAGCGTGAAGACTGAGGGCGTCGAACTCGACTATGCGCTGCAGGTGACCTCGCAGTTCAAACTCTCCGGTGCCCTGGCCTACACCAAGGCGCGCATCGACACCTTTGCCTGCCCGGCCGGCGCCGCCGCCTCGTGCAACGTCGATGGCAAGACCCTGCCGTACAGCCCGGACTGGAAAAGCTATGTCCGTGCCGACTACAGCATCCCGCTGGACAACGGTCTGGATATCGAGCTGAGCACCGATTACGCCTGGCAGAGCGAAGTGCAGTACGACATCAGCCAGAACATCGACACCAAGCAGGGCGCCTACGGCATCTGGAACGCCAGCGTGGCCCTGGCCGACTACAACGCTGGCTGGCGCGTAGCGCTGCTGGGCAAAAACCTGGCCGACAAGTCGTATTCGCCGATGCTGGCCACCGGCGGCAACTACATCTACCGCGCCGTTCCGCGTGACGATGAGCGCTACTTTGGCGTGCAACTGCGTAAAGACTTCTGACAGTGCTGCACGGTTTTCTGTAGGAGCCGCTTTAGCGGCGAAGACTCGAGGCTAAAGCTTCGCGGCTGAAGCCGCTCCTACGGGCCTTGTGTTCGCAGCCTGTGTTTACCTCTACAACCCTATTGCGTGCGACAACCCTCAACACCAAGGAGTCGTATAGATGAACAAGCCTGCCCGCCAACTGAAACTGGGCGCTTTCCTGATGGCCACCGGGCACCACGTTGCGGCCTGGCGTCACCCGGATGTCCCCGCCAACGCGGGGCTGGATATCAAGCACTACCGGCATCTGGCCCAGGTGGCCGAGGCGGCACGTTTCGATGCGCTGTTCGTGGCCGACAGCGTGGCAGCAGCGACCGGCGATATCGCCAGCCGCATGGCACGCTCGGATCACTTCGAGCCGCTGACCCTGCTGTCGGCGCTCAGCGCGGTGACCGAGCATATCGGCCTGATCGCCACGGCGACCACCACCTATAACGAGCCGTACCACGTGGCGCGCAAGTTTGCCTCGCTCGATCACCTGTCCGGCGGGCGTGCCGGCTGGAATCTGGTGACCTCCGACGCGGCGGCCGAAGCGCAGAACTTCGGTCTGGATGAGCATGTCGGTCACGCCGACCGCTACAGCCGGGCACAGGAGTTTCACCAGGTGGTGACCGGCTTGTGGGACAGTTGGGGCGATGATGCTTTTACTCGTGACAAGGCCAGCGGTGAGTACTACGACCCGGCCAGGCTGCATGTGCTGGATCACCAGGGCGAGCACTTTCGGGTCAAGGGGCCGCTGAACGTGGCGCGTTCACCACAGGGGCAGCCGGTGGTGGTACAGGCCGGCTCTTCGGAAGTGGGCCGTGACCTGGCGGCGCGCACCGCTGAAGTGGTGTTCACCGCGCAAACTTCGCTGGCCAGTGCTCAAGCCTTCTATGCCGACCTCAAGGGGCGGCTGGCAGCGTATGGGCGCAGTCAGGATTCGCTGAAGATCATGCCCGGTGTGCTGATTGTAGTGGCCGAGACTGAGCAAGCCGCCAAGGCAAAGTTCGAGTCGTTTCAGGAACTGGTCGAGCCGCAGGTGGGCGTGGCGTTATTGGGCCGCATGCTGGGTAATTTCGATCTGTCCGGTTATCCACTGGACGGGCCACTGCCGGAACTGCCGCTGACCGACAGCGGTCAGCGCAGCCGCCAGCAATTGCTGACTGAGCTGGCTGCCCGGGAAAACCTGAACCTGGCGCAACTGGGGCGACGGATTGCCGGTGGTCGTGGGCATTACAGCCTGATCGGCACACCTGAACAGATTGCCGATGAGCTGCAGAACTGGTTTGAAAACGGTGCGGCCGATGGCTTCAACGTGCTGGTGCCGCATCTGCCCGGCGGGCTGGAAGATGTTGCCCGGCTGCTGGTGCCGGAGCTGCAACGCCGTGGCCTGTTCCGCACCGAATATGAAGGCACCACCCTGCGCGAAAATCTGGGGCTGCAACGGCCCGCCAACCGATTTGAATGAGGTCTATTACCGATGAAACCACTGGCATTGCTCAGCGCCGCTCTGGCCTTTTGCGGCTTGATCAATATGGCCGTTGCCGCTGACCCGGAGACGTTGCGGATCGGCTTTCAGAAAGGCTCGATTCCGCTGGTCCTGGCCAAAGAGCATCAATTGCTGGAGAAGCGCTTTGCCAAGACGCAGATCAAGTGGGTCGAGTTTCCGGCCGGGCCGCAGATGCTTGAAGCGTTGAATGTCGGCAGCCTGGACATCGCCTCCACGGGTGATATTCCGCCGATCTTCGCCCAGGTCGCCGGGGCGGATCTGGTGTATGTCGGCGCCGAGCCGGCCAAGCCACAAGCCGAGGTGATTCTGGTGCGCAAGGACAGCGCCTTGCAGAAAATCGAGGACCTCAAGGGCCGCAAGGTCGCCTTGCAGAAAGGCTCCAGCGCCAACAATCTGGTGCTGCGCGCCTTGCTCAAGGCCGGATTGACGTTCAAGGATATCCAGCCGATCTATCTGAGCCCGGCCGATGCCCGGGCGGCCTTTGAAAATGGCAGCGTCGATGCCTGGGCGATCTGGGACCCGTACTACTCCATCGCGCTGGTTGAAGGGCATAGCCGGCTATTGGCCGACGGTACGGGGCTGGGCTTGTCCGGTCCGGTCTACACTGCCCGACGCGGGTTTGCTCAGCAGCATCCGGCGTTTGTCCAGCAGGTGCTGGATGAGCTGACGGCTGCCGATGACCTGACCCGCAGCCAGCGCGAGCAGAGCATCGAGATCCTGACCCGCAGCATGGGCCTGCCGGCCGAGGTGATCGCTCTGTACATCGACCACCGTCCGGTCTCGCCGAGCCTGCCGATTACCCCTGAGATCATCAAGGCGCAGCAGGTGACTGCGGACCTGTTCTACGATAACCGTCTGCTGCCCAGGAAAATCGATGTCAGCAAGGCGGTCTGGCACAGCCATTGATCCCGTAGGAGCTGCTTTAGCAGCGAAGGCTTCCCGGCTAAAGCGGGCCACCGCCCGGCCGGGCTTACGGCGACGAAAACACCGAATTATTCAAGGAAATCCGCATGACCTATATCGCTGCCGAAAACCGCTACAACGACATGCTCTATCGTCGCACCGGGCGCAGTGGCTTGTTGCTGCCGGCGCTGTCGCTGGGGCTGTGGCACAACTTCGGTGACGCCACGCCGATCGATACCCAGCGCGCCATGCTACGCACTGCCTTCGACCTGGGCATTACCCACTTCGACCTGGCCAATAATTACGGCCCGCCCTATGGCAGCGCCGAGGTCAATTTCGGCCGTTTGCTGCGTGAAGACTTCAAGGCTTATCGCGACGAGCTGATCATCTCCACCAAGGCCGGTTGGGACATGTGGCCAGGTCCTTATGGTCAGGGCGGCGGGTCGCGCAAGTACGTGCTGGCCAGCCTCGATCAAAGCCTGCAACGGCTGGGTGTCGATTATGTCGACATCTTCTATTCGCACCGCTTCGACCCCGACACGCCGCTGGAAGAAACCGCTGGCGCACTGGCCACCGCCGTGCAGCAAGGCAAGGCGCTGTACATCGGCATCTCGTCTTACTCGGGCAGTAAAACCCGGGAAATCGCCGCGCTGCTCAAACAGTGGAATGTGCCGCTGCTGATTCATCAGCCGGCTTATAACCTGCTCAATCGCTGGGTGGAGAAAGACCTGCTTGATGCCACCGATGAGCTGGGCGCGGGCGTGATTGTCTTTACTGCGCTGGCCCAGGGCCTGCTGTCGGACAAGTACCTCAATGGCGTGCCGCAAGATGCCCGGGTCAATCGTCCCGGCGGTGGTTCATTGAAGGCCGAGCATCTGTCGGAGCAGAACCTTGAGCATGTACGCAAACTCAACGCGATCGCCCGGCAGCGTGGTCAGAGCCTGGCACAGATGGCGCTGGCCTGGACCCTGCGTGACCCACGGGTGACCTCGGCGTTGATCGGCGCCAGCCGGCCCGAGCAGATCGTCGAAAACGTTGCCGCCTTGAACAACCTGGCGTTCAGTGCCGAGGAACTGGCCGAGATTGATCGCTTTGCCGTGGAGGGCGGTATCAATTTGTGGGCCAGGCCTTCTTTGGCGCAGTAACGTTGGCGAGCCTCAGTGAGCCGATCCGCAGCGGCGGGGCGCTGTCATGGTAGTGCGGATAGCACGCCTGAAAGTCCAGGGCCGTCTGGATAAGCCTGGCGTCCGACAGGTGCGGGCCGCAGAACGCTGCATTGATGCTGGCACCGCTGCTGCTCTGGCCGATGGGGAACGTGACCATCGGCCAGCCCGGCACATGGGGTAGCCTGTCAGGCCCGGACGATGCTGAGGACATCACCAGCATGAAGTCCAGGCGTTGATCGCGCAGGTTGCTTTCCCAGCCTTGCGGCGGGCATGGCGGTGCATCGGGAAGTTCGATCAATCGCGCTCCCAGGCGCGCCAGTTGCTCGCGAAACCGCTCCAGAACCTGCCAGCTTTGCGGCGCGTCCGCTGCCCTCGGCGGCGTTACGCCAATGCGGGTACTGAGCAGCGGTCTGTAGCCTGACCGGGCTGTCACCGGCCATCGCACGGGCGCGGTTTGCGCTGCACCGGTTTCGCTGAGCGCTGCCAGCACCAGCGCTGCATCGCGCACGCTGCGTGCGACAGTGCCGGGCACGTCCCAGCCCATGGCCAGACCCAGCGACGGTTTGATGCCGCTGGCCGCATGAGCGGCACTGGGCATCATGAAGGCGTCATCGGCGGTTTGCGCCAGCGCCGCAGCGCACAGCCTGGCGACCGGGGCGATGGCGCTCAACCCGCTCTGCGTGCCACCTGGGCATATCGAGCCGCGCAGCGGGCCGAGTAAAATCGCGCCCTGGTCATACAGCCGGGCAACCAGCGGCGAGTCTTCAAGTTTCCAGGGCCGGCCATTACGCGCCACGGCCACCAGTGACTCGCTGATGCCCAGCACGATGCCGCACAGCAGTGGCGCAGGGCCGCGAGGGTCATCGGCGTTGCTCAGCCATTGATCGGCCAGGCGCGCGCGGGTCAGCGCCTGCTGCGCATCGATATGCACCGAAAGGCTGTTGTCGCCATAGCCTTTGAGCGATTCTTCGAACCGGTAAAGGCGTGCCAGGCTGGCAATGGTCAACTGTTCGGCAGTCAGTTCGCCGCTGCGCAGCAGCACCGCCATTTCAGCGAGCTGATAGTCGACGATGCGGTTAGGGCAGCCAATGGATGACCGTGACGGCAGGCCGCACAGCGGCGGGCGGTTGCCAGTAAGAGGGCGTGGGTCCATCGCGATAAGCTCCTTCTGGCCTTGCCATGCAAGGCCGTTTTCCGGAGCTAATCAGCGAACGGCAGGGGCGTAAACTGATAGAAATGACAGCAGGCCGTGCAGCCCTTGGCGGGCGGGCCTGCCCTTTCGTCAGTTGTCTTCGGCCTCGTCTTCGTCGCCGCCATCGACCTTCATGCCCAGTTCCTTGATCTTGCGCGTCAGGGTATTGCGACCCCAACCGAGCAGCACGGCGGCATCACGACGACGACCGGCGGTGTGCTTGAGGGCGGTTTCGATCATGATCCGTTCAAAGGATGGCACCGCGCTGTCGAGCAGGCTCGACTGGCCACGTGACAACGCCTGATCGGCCCACTGGCGCAGCGCCTGTTCCCAGTTGGTGATCGGGCCTGCATCCTGCGGCACGCTAAGCAGTTCAGGCGGCAGGTCGCTGATGTGCACCTCACGGCCAGACGCCATGACGGTGATCCAGCGGCAGGTATTCTCCAGTTGCCGCACGTTACCCTGCCACGGCAGATGCTTGAGGTATTCCTCGGTCTCGGCCTTGAGCAGCTTGGGCTCTACCGCCAGCTCCTGGGCGGCGCGGCTGAGGAAATGGCGGGCCAGGGTCGGGATGTCTTCGCGACGGTCCGACAGCCGTGGGATGTGAATGCGGATCACGTTCAGGCGGTGGAACAAGTCTTCGCGGAACTTGCCGGCATGCACCAGACCTTCAAGGTTCTGGTGGGTCGCGGCGATGATCCGTACATCGACCTTGACCGGGGTGTGGCCACCGACCCGGTAGAACTCGCCGTCGGCCAGTACGCGCAACAGGCGTGTCTGGGTGTCGGCCGGCATGTCGCCGATCTCGTCGAGAAACAAGGTACCGCCATCGGCTTGTTCGAAGCGTCCGCGGCGCAGGTTGGCGGCGCCGGTAAACGCGCCTTTTTCATGGCCGAACAGCTCCGATTCCATCAAGTCCTTGGGGATCGCCGCCATGTTCAGCGCAATGAACGGCGCGACGGCACGTGGGCTGTGACGATGCAGGGCATGCGCGACCAGCTCTTTACCGGTACCGGACTCACCGTTGATCAACACGGTGATATTGGAGTGGCTCAGACGACCGATGGCGCGAAACACCTCTTGCATCGCCGGCGCTTCGCCGATGATTTCCGGGGTGCGGGCCATGACCGGCGGAGCTTCCAGGCCTTGCTGTTCCTGGGCGTGCTGGTTGGCACGCTTGACCAGTGATACGGCTTCATCGACATCGAACGGCTTGGGCAAGTATTCGAAGGCGCCGCCCTGATAGGACGCCACGGCGCTGTCGAGGTCCGAATGCGCGGTCATGATGATCACTGGCAGGCGTGGATTCTGCTCGCGAATCCGCGCCAGCAGGTCCAGGCCACTGGTACCGGGCATGCGGATATCGGAAATGATCACATCCGGCTGCTGGCGGGCCAGGCGGCTGATCACGCCATCGGCGCTGTCGAAGCTCTGCGTGGTCATGCCTTCCTGTTGCAGGGCCTTTTCCAGTACCCAGCGGATGGAACGATCGTCATCTACGATCCAGACAGTTTCGCTACGGCTCACGAGGCGGCTCCTTGTTCCAGCGGCAGAAAGATCGAGAAGGTGGTATGGCCGGGATGGCTTTCACACTCGATCAGGCCCTGGTGCTGGCTAATGATGGTCTGGGTAATGGCCAGGCCCAGCCCGGTACCGTCGGGGCGGCCACTGACCATTGGATAGAAAATGGTTTCCTGGAGTTCGGCCGGAATGCCCGGACCGTTGTCGGTGATCTCGACCTTGCTCACCAGGCGGTGACGCACATGGCCGATGGTGAACTGGCGGATGGTCCGGCTGCGCAAGGTGATACGCCCAAGGCGCAGCTCGTTCTGGCTGCCAATTGCCTGCATGGCGTTACGCACGATATTGAGCACTGCCTGGATCATCTGCTCGCGATCGATCAATACATCGGGAATGCTCGGGTCATAGTCACGCACCAAAGTGATGCGCCCCTGACTTTCGGCTTCGACCAGGCTGCAGACACGCTCCAGCACTTCATGGATATTGGTCGAGGCCAGCGCCGGCAACTTGTTGGAACCGAGCATGCGGTCGACCAGATTACGCAGCCGGTCGGCCTCTTCGATGATGACGTTGGTGTAGTCCTTGAGGCTTTCTTCAGGCAGTTCGCGGGCCAGCAACTGCGCCGCACCGCGTATGCCGCCCAACGGATTCTTGATCTCGTGAGCCAGGCCGCGCACCAGCATTTTGGTGGTTTCCTGCTTGGACAACTGGGCTTCTTCCTTGGTGATGCGCAGTAGCCGGTCGCGAGGGTGAACCTCCAGCAACAGCAGGGTCTGGCCGTTGTTGAGGATCGGCGTCACGGCATAGTCGACGGTCAGGGTCTGGCCGGTCAGTGCGGTGAGCATGGCTTCGCGTTTGGTGAACGGGTGCGCCTGTTCCACCGCCTGGCGCAGCGAGCTCAGGGCCTCGGCCGATTCGGTGAACAGCTCGCTGATGAACTGCCCATGGTTGCGCTGGCCGCTGATCGCCAACAGCATTTCTGCGGCGGGGTTCATGTACTCAAGGCGCAGTTCGGCGTTGAGCAGGATGGTCGCAGTGGTCAGATTGTCCAGTAACAATCGGTGCAGCGCGTCGCTGATAGTCATGAATCCTGATGACCTCTTTTGCCACTTTGCATTCGCGGGCCATGGCGCCGGGATAATTGGCCAGTGCGTGCCCGACGATGGGACACGGCTGACCGTGTGCTATGCCGGCTAAGGTTGCAAGAACCAAACCAAGGCTCCGAAAAGAAGCGTCAGCCCCCTTAAAACCGGGCATTTATTGTGCTTTGGTTGTCGGGCAGCGACATGTCAGACGCAAAGTTGACCCGAATCGGGGCTTTAGGGCGCTGATGCAAGTCTTTACTGCACCAGTTTAGTGCATGGCGGGAGGTTTTAAAGGAAAGGAATCCAACTGGATTTTTGCTGAGGCTTGTCTTTGAGGGGGCACTCCGGGCGTACACCGTAATCGGCACTCTGGCAGGGCTTGGCCAGGCGTTTCTGGTTCAGGGAAATGCGCTGTACATGAAAGGGCTGGTTGGCGGTCTTTTCCACGAGCCGGCCCAATTCGTCATAGATTTCCACGGACAGCTGATGAGTGCCGCGATCGATATTGCTCAAGGCAAACACCGGGCTGCGCCCTGGCGCTGCGACGGGCTGGTTGTCGAGCAGCAGCACGTAGCGATGCCCCTCTTGCAGCGCCGGCTCGTTGGTCACCGTAACGATCAGATTGCCTTCCATGCTGCGCAGCGCTGCGTCGGGTTCTGGGGCGAGGATGCGCAGCAACTGGTAGCGGAACATCGCCTTGGGCTTGGGCTGGACAGGGCTGGCTTTGATGTCGCGGGTGCGGGGTGTGCTGTTCATGTTGTTGGTGGGGGTGATATCGACCCGCTTGGCGTTCTTGTGCGGCTGATCGGTGAACACCCGATTGCCTTCGGCATCGACATAGGTATAGATCTGCGCCTGGGCAAGCGTTGCCATGCCAAACACAATGCCGCACAGCAGGGTGCGCAACGAGGTCATCTCAAGGCCTGCCCGCAGCAGCGCGCAATACGGTGAGGGTCACTGTCGGGCTCTGCTGGATGATGCGCCTGGCGTCGTGCACCAGCACGGCGAAGCTGTGCTCGCCGCGATCAATATTGACGACCTGCAGGCGCGGTACGTTGGTGGGTTGACCGTACGGTTTGCCATCGACCAGCAGTTGCAAGCGATGGTCCGGCTGCAGCCTGGGCTTGATCCGTACGCCAATGTAAAAGGTGCCGTCGTTGGCACGCAGCGCCGCGTCGTCGGGCAGGTCGCTCAGTTCCAGTTGCTCGTAGGCAAAGGGGGCTGGTGTGGCCTGAGTGCTGGCGGCGGGGCTGGCGGGCGCTGCCGCAGGACGCGGCTCGATGCTGTTGAGCGGCTTGAGCTCGACCGGCTCGGCGCGTGCACCGTCAGGCGGCTGATTGCTGTAGGCCGTATTGCCATTGGCGTCGGTGTACTTGTAGATCTGTGCCATGGCGGGCAGGCAGACCAACAACAGCAGGCAGACAAGACTGTGACGCATGGCATTCTCGACAGCAACGGGAGCGATGAGGGCTCAGCATAATGCAGATTCGTGTGATGTGCGTGGCTGGCCAGCATTAGTCCTGCAAGCATGGCCGAGGCCTGCATAAACAAAAAAGGCCACCCGAAGGTGGCCTCTCGATACGCCGGCGAGGCCGGCGTACAAGGAATCAGCAGCTGTAGTACAGCTCGTATTCCAGAGGGTGTACGAAGGTACGGACTTTGACTTCTTCAGCCGATTTCAGCTCGATGTAGGCATCGATGAAGTCGTCGGAGAACACGCCGCCTTTGGTCAGGAACGCACGGCCTTTGTCCAGTTCTTCCAGGGCCTCTTTCAGGCTGCCGCACACTTGCGGGATTTCCTTGGCTTCTTCTGGTGGCAGGTCGTACAGGTTCTTGTCGGCTGCATCGCCTGGGTGGATCTTGTTCTGGATACCGTCCAGACCGGCCATCAGCAGGGCAGCGAAGGCCAGGTACGGGTTGGCAGCCGGATCCGGGAAGCGGGCTTCGATACGACGTGCGCGTGGGCTGGAAACGTAAGGAATACGGATCGAAGCCGAACGGTTACGCGCCGAGTAGGCCAGCATTACCGGCGCTTCAAAGCCTGGGACCAGACGCTTGTAGGAGTTGGTCGACGGGTTGGTGAAGCCGTTCAGGGCCTTACCGTGCTTGATGATACCGCCGATGAAGTACAGAGCGGTGTCGGACAGACCGGCATAGCCTTCGCCGGCGAAGGTGTTCTTGCCGTCTTTGGCGATGGACATGTGGACGTGCATGCCCGAGCCGTTGTCGCCGTACAGCGGCTTCGGCATGAAGGTCGCGGTGCGGCCGTAGGCGTCGGCAACGTTGTGGACAACGTACTTCAGGGTCTGAACTTCGTCAGCCTTCTTCACCAGGGTGTTGAACTGCACGCCGATTTCGTTCTGGCCGGCAGTTGCCACTTCGTGGTGGTGAACTTCGACGACCTGACCCATTTCTTCCAGTGCGTTGCACATGGCAGTACGGATTTCGTGGTCGTGGTCGACCGGTGGAACCGGGAAGTAGCCGCCTTTGATGCCTGGACGGTGGCCTTTGTTGCCGCCTTCGACGTCCTGGTCAGTCATCCACGAGCCTTGCTCGGAGAAGATTTTGAACATCGAGCCGGAGATGTCGGACTTGTATTTGACCGAGTCAAAGATGAAGAACTCAGGCTCTGGACCGACGAACACGGTGTCACCGATACCGGTGGATTTCAGGTATTCCTCGGCGCGGTGCGCGATGGCGCGCGGGTCGCGGTCGTAGCCTTGCATGGTCGACGGCTCGATGATGTCGCAGACCAGGATCAGGGTAGGCTCTTCGGTGAACGGGTCCAGCACGGCGGAGTCGTCGTCCGGCAGCAGGATCATGTCGGAGGCTTCGATACCTTTCCAGCCTTCGATGGAGGAACCGTCGAACATCTTGCCGACTTCGAAGAACTCTTCGTCCAGCGCGTCGCGTGCCGGCATGGTGACGTGTTGCTGCTTGCCTTTGGTGTCAGTGAAGCGCAGATCAATCCATTTAACGTCATGATCTTTGATGAGTTGAACCGACTTCGACATGGTGTCCTCCGGGTGGGTTGGGACCGTTGCTATTGTTTGGCCCCTGAATTTGGGTAGTGCCGGCGCAGAATACTCTGCCAAGGCAACCTGCCTCACAAGGGAGCAAATTGCATGCCAGTGCCCCGAGTTGGGCGCGATGCCCGATTCTGCGCATGTTGCTGAGGTCAATGTCGTTTTTTTGTACATTTCATGCACTGTTATGTTGCCGAACTGATCGATTGTGATCCTTTTTGGTGCGTCGACATTCGGGTGTACGATAGTTGGTTAAACCTTGAGCAATTTCCGCTATAATCCGCGCCCCTCTTTTTTCAGCCGGATCCTTACGTAGCGTTTTCATGAAGCTCATCGTCAAAGTTTTCCCAGAAATCACCATCAAAAGCCCACCGGTGCGCAAGAAGTTCATTCGCCAGCTGGGCAAGAACATCCGTACCGTGCTGCGCGAGCTGGACGAAAATATCGTCGTGGGTGGTGTATGGGACAACCTTGAGGTCGAGACCCGGCTGACCGATCCGAAGATCCTTCAGGGCATCACTGAGCGGCTGTGCTGCATGCCAGGTATCGCCAATTTCCTGCAGGTGGCTGAATACCCGCTGGGCGATATGGACGACATCGTCGCCAAGTGCAGAGAGCACTACGCCGATCTGTTGCCGGGCAAGGTCTTTGCGGTGCGTTGCAAGCGCGCCGGCAAGCATGCATTCAGCTCGATGGACGTCGAACGTTATGTCGGCAGCCAGTTGCGCCAGCAATGTGGCGCCGCCGGCATCGACCTGAAAAACCCCGAACTGCTGGTGCGCATGGAGATTCGCGACGAACGGTTGTTCGTCATCCACAGCCAGCACCAGGGCCTTGGCGGTTATCCGCTGGGCGCACTGGAGCAGACCCTGGTGTTGATGTCCGGTGGTTTCGACTCTACCGTGGCCGCCTACCAGATGATGCGCCGCGGCCTGGTCACCCATTTCTGCTTCTTCAACCTGGGCGGGCGTGCCCACGAACTGGGCGTGATGGAAGTTGCGCACTACATCTGGAAGAAATTCGGCAGCTCGCAACGCGTACTGTTCATCAGCGTACCGTTCGAGGAAGTGCTGGGCGAAATCCTGCAGAAAGTCGACGACGGTCATATGGGTGTAGTGTTGAAGCGTATGATGTTACGCGCAGCATCGGCCATGGCTGACCGCCTGGACATCGACGTGCTGGTGACCGGCGAGGCGATTTCCCAGGTGTCGAGCCAGACCTTGCCGAACCTGTCGATCATCGACTCGGCCACCGACAAGCTGGTGTTGCGCCCGCTGGTGGCGACCGACAAACAGGACATCGTCAACCTGGCGACCAAAATCGGCACCGCCGAGTTCGCCCGGCACATGCCTGAATATTGCGGGGTGATTTCGGTCAACCCGAAAACCAATGCCAAGCGTTATCGCGTCGAACACGAAGAAACCCGTTTCGACATGGCAGCTCTCGATCGCGCGCTTGAGCGCGCCCGGCTGGTGACCATCGATCAGGTGATCGATGACCTGGGCCAGGATGTCGAGGTAGAAGAAGTCAGCCAGGCCCTGGCCGGCCAGGTCATCATCGACATCCGTCATCCGGATGCCCAGGAAGACCAGCCGCTGGAAGTGCCTGGCGTGGAAGTACAAGCCGTGCCGTTCTATGCATTGAACAGCCGCTTCAAGGAACTGGATTACACCCGCCAGTACCTGCTGTATTGCGACAAAGGCGTCATGAGCCGCCTGCATGCTCATCACCTGCTCAGTGAGGGGCATGCCAATGTGCGCGTATATCGACCGAGCTAAACGCCCGGGGCTGTTTGCCTGTGGCTTGCGTCACCGGCCCCCCGACGCCTTTATGGCCTCGGCCGACGTCTAACGCTTCAAACGCTAATCGCTGCTCCAGTGGCAGCAAACCGAATCCTCTGATCGAGATACACAAGTGATCGAAAATCTACGTAACATCGCCATCATCGCGCACGTTGACCACGGTAAAACCACCCTGGTAGACAAACTGCTGCGTCAGTCCGGCACTCTGGAGCGCAATGAGCTCAACGACGAGCGCGTGATGGACTCCAACGACCAGGAAAAAGAGCGCGGCATTACCATCCTGGCGAAGAACACCGCCATTCGCTGGAACGACTACCGCATCAACATCGTCGACACCCCGGGCCACGCCGACTTCGGTGGCGAAGTAGAGCGTGTGATGTCGATGGTTGACTCGGTACTGCTGCTGGTCGACGCCCAGGACGGCCCTATGCCGCAAACCCGCTTCGTGACCAAGAAGGCGTTCGAAGCCGGTCTGAAGCCAATCGTGGTGATCAACAAGGTTGACCGTCCGGGCGCGCGTCCTGACTGGGTTCTGGACCAGATCTTCGACCTGTTCGACAACCTCGGCGCCACCGAAGACCAGCTGGACTTCCAGGTCGTCTACGCCTCGGCCCTGAACGGCATCGCCGGTCTGGACCACACTGCCATGGGCGAAGACATGACCGCGCTGTACCAGGCCATCGTCGACCACGTCCCGGCGCCAAGCGTTGACGTTGACGGTCCGTTCCAGATGCAAATCTCGGCGCTGGACTACAACAGCTTCCTGGGCATCATCGGTGTGGGCCGTATCGCCCGTGGCCGCGTCAAGCCAAACACCCCGGTTGTCGCTATCGACACCGAAGGCAAGAAGCGTAACGGTCGTATCCTCAAGCTGATGGGTCACCACGGTCTGCACCGTGTAGACGTCGAAGAAGCCACCGCGGGCGACATCGTCTGCATCAGCGGCTTCGAAGAGCTGTTCATCTCCGACACCCTGTGCGACATGAACAACGTCGAGGCCATGAAGCCGCTGACCGTTGACGAGCCAACCGTTTCGATGACCTTCCAGGTCAACGACTCGCCGTTCTGCGGTAAAGAAGGCAAGTTCGTCACCAGCCGTAACATCAAAGAGCGTCTGGACAAAGAGCTGCTGTACAACGTTGCCCTGCGCGTTGAAGAAGGCGACTCGGCTGACAAGTTCAAGGTTTCCGGCCGTGGTGAGCTGCACCTGTCGGTACTGATCGAAACCATGCGTCGCGAAGGCTTCGAAATGGCCGTAGGCCGTCCGGAAGTCATCATCCGTGAAGTCGACGGCGTGAAGCAGGAACCGTTCGAAAACGTCACCATCGACATCCCTGAAGAATCCCAGGGCAAGGTGATGGAAGAGATGGGTCTGCGTAAGGGCGACCTGACCAACATGGTGCCGGATGGCAAAGGCCGTGTGCGTCTGGAATACAACGTCCCGGCGCGTGGTCTGATCGGTTTCCGTAACCAGTTCCTGACCCTGACCAACGGTGCAGGCATCCTGACCTCGATCTTCGATCGTTACGACACCATGAAGCCAGGTCAGATGTCCGGCCGCCTGAACGGCGTACTGGTTTCGGTCGAAACCGGCAAGGCACTGACCTACTCGCTGGAAACCCTGCAGGCTCGCGGCAAGCTGTTCATCGAGCACGGCCAGGACATCTACAACGGTCAGATCATCGGTCTGAACAGCCGTGACAACGACCTGGGCGTGAACCCGACCAAAGGCAAGAAGCTCGACAACATGCGTGCTTCGGGCAAGGACGAAGTCATCGCCCTGGTTCCGCCGGTTCGCCACACGCTGGAACAGGCTCTGGAATTCATCCAGGACGACGAGCTGTGCGAAGTGACTCCGAAGTCGATCCGTCTGCGCAAGAAGATCCTCGACGAAGGCGAGCGTACCCGCGCTGCCAAGAAAGCCAAGAACTGAGTAATCGGTTAACCGGCTGAAAACAAAAAGCCCCCGGTCGCAAGACCGGGGGCTTTTTGTTTGCTTTGTGAAAGTTTGCCCGGCAAACCCTGAACTCTGGAGCTGCTTTAGCTGCGAAGTATTGCGGCTAAAGCCAATATTGTTCACTCAAGTTCTTTATGCCCCGGTGGGAGCGACCTTGGTCGCGAAGAGGCCAGTAAAAACACTACATCTGCTGTGGACGTGCCGCCGTCTTCGCGACCAGGGTCGCTCCTACAGTAGCTGGCGGCGCTTGAGTGAACGGGATTGCGGCTGACGCGGATTGCTGGGTCGGTTTGCTTAGAAGTCCAGCGAAAACCGTGTTGGCGGCTGAGGCGCCGTGCTGCGTGGCTGTTTCTCGGCAGGCTTGGGCTTGTAGGCGCAATAACCGGGGCGCGGGCCGACTTTCGGGTGGTTGCGGCAGGTGTCCGGACGCTTGTCGTAGATCGTGCACAACCGGCTCTTGCGATCCAGATACAGGCAATCGTTATTGCTCATGCGCTGTATCGTGAAAATCCCCGATTTCTGGTTGAAGCGCTCGATGATGCCTTCCTTGAGCAAGCGCTTGGCAATGTTCTTCGGCGGCTCGCCCTGTTCGAAGGCATCCACCACACCGATGCGGATCAGGTCCTTGATCTTTACTTCCACAGGGAGTGTGCAGCAGCTGGACATACAGCCTCCGCACATGTGGCTGGAATATTTGGCCCAGGTTTCCAGGCGGTCGATTTCAGCGGCGGCAATCAGGGTGGGTTTCATTATATTTTCTGGGTGGTGGTCATCACGGGCGCGCGATGATACCGGTCTGCCAGACTTTGCGGTAGGAGCGTGTTTGTTCGCGAGCTGCAAGGCGACAAGAGGTGGCAATCCTTTGCGCCGGCAAGCGTTCGCGGCTGACGCGGATCGCCGCCCGGCCGCTCCTACACCGCCAGCAGCCGTTGCGCCAATTCTTCCCTGATTTCCAGGCGTTCTGCCTGGTTTGGCTTTGCCTGTGGATTCAGCGTTGACCACTGCGGATGTGCCCTGGCCTTGCGCAGCGGGGCGGGCAGTTTGCCTTCGCGCCACTGCGTGTCTTGCGGGGCGCTGAGTTCGATGCTTTGCATCGCTGCGTGGCCCCGGCTGCCGAGTGCTTGCAGCAGTTGCCGTTGTCGCAAGGCCAGCAGGCGCAGCACGGCATCGTCCACGGTCAGCTCGCGTTGGCCCTTGAGTTTGCCGAACAGGCGATTGCCGTAACTGCGAGCCGTCAGCAGCGCGCCCCCGGCAATGGCACCTGCCAGTGCGGCAGCGCCCAGGGTGATGCCGCCCACCAGCAAATCCACACCGGCCCCGGCGGCGGCTCCGGCCGCGACGCCGCCACCGACTCGCACGCCCAGCAGGCGCAGGGTTTCCGGGTTGAACAGGTCATCCCCCCAGCGGCCGTCGAGCAACGGCAGATCGGCGGCTGAAGCATCCTGCGGACGAAACGCATAGAGCTTGAGCAAGGCTTCGACGCATTGCTGTTCGCGTTGCCGGATGGCCTGGTGCAAGGCTTCGATGGCCTCACGTTCCGGATCGGCACTGGCCTGGACACTGCGTCGGCAGGCAGCGCAGTCAATCAACAACTCGGCAATCAGTAATGCGGCACTGTGACGGCGGGCAACGCGCTGCGTCTCGATATCGTCAATCAGCCGCTCAAGGCGCGGTCGCGCGGTTTCCAGCAATAACGCGAGGCTCTCGTACAGGCGCCGCTCACCGTCTTCTGGTGGCGCAACGCTGTCGAAGCGTACCAGCGCATGCAGGCCCAATCGCGATAACGCTTCGCGCCAGTCGCCTTCACGGGCTTGCGCGCTGCTGACGAAATTGAGCACCGGCAACAAGGGTTTGCCGCAACTGGCCAGTACCGCCAACTCGTCACGGTACTTGGCCAGTACTGGTTCGCGGGCATCAATCACGTACAAGCCGGCATCGCAGCTCAATAACTGGCGCAACACCTTGGCTTCCTGCTCGAAGCGCTGGCGGGCTTCGCTACCATCGAGAAAACGCGCCAGACGTGCCGGGCCATCGAGACGTTCGCCGCTGGCCAGTCGCTCCAGATAGTCGAGCAGGTCGATGGCATCTTCCAGGCCGGGCGTGTCGTACAGCTCCAGCAGCGGCTTGCCGTCTACCGAAAGCCGGGCACCTTCCACGTGCCGGGTGCTGCTGGGCCGATGCGAGACTTCACCGAAGCTGACATCGCGGGTCAGGGTGCGTAACAGCGAGGTCTTGCCAACATTGGTGTGGCCGACCACAGCCAGTTTCAATACATGAGTGGTTTCAGTCATGGCCGGACTCCAGCCAGGTCATGGCGGGTTGCTCAGTGTAAGGCAGTTGCAGCGCATTCAGCGCCTCGTGCCAGTCGCCAAGCCGCTCGGGATCAAGGCTTTGCCCTGCGGGTGCCGGCAGCAGCCACAGGCGGGTTTGGCCGGCATTGCGCGCCAGCTCGGCGAGCAGCGCCAGGCTGCCGCGATCCGGTGAGCGGCGTGGATCACAGGCAATCAGCAAGCGTGCCGGTGGCGTACCGGTCAGTTGCTCCAGCAGGCGATGGCGGGATTCGCGGCTGTCGAGAATGCCTGCGTCGAGTACGTGCGGTGCGTGCCGGGGCGGCCAGTCGTGCTGGTTGTCCAGTTCGAGGGCGACCAGCACCGCGCCGTCGCTACTGAGTGCAGCACCAGGTGTGCCCACCTCATGCAGCCGCTCGGGGGCCGCATCGTTGATGCCGAGCCGCTCGCTGCTCGGCATCAGTCGCTCGCGCAGCGGTTGCCAGGCCGGATCGTCGAGGTTCAGGGCCAGTGCGTCACGACCGCGCCGCCAGCGCCACAGGCACAGCAGGGTCAACAGCAGACGTGGCAGGATGCCGTAGATCAGCAACACCCCGATCAGCCAGGCCGCCCAGGTTTGCCGGGCCTGTTCCAGCCCGTTGATGCTGTTGCCACTGGCGCGGATGGTCTCGGCATCCGGTACGCTGAAGCCGAGCAGGGCTGGCAGGCGGCCCAGCGCCTGGGTGAGGCTGACGAAGGTGTCGCTGCCCAGAATGGTGGTTTCCCAGACAAACCCGTAACGCCGGGTGGCGAGCATTGCCAGCAGAGTGATCAACGCACTCAACAGCGCCACCAGCCACAGCGCATTGCTTAACAAACCCAGCACCCAGCGCTCCAGGCGCTGGCGTTGCAGCATCACCAGCAAGGCGGGCGCCAGTTGCACGGCTTGCGCATCGCGGGCCAGCCGGTTGCTCAGCCACAGCCACAATTGGCCCAGGCCGGCGCCGGTATGCCGGCTCAGTAGCATGCCCAGCGCCCAGCCCAGCAACAGCAGCAGGTTGAGCCCCAGCAAGCTGCCCAGTGCCCGGAATACGTTGATCGAGCCGGGTGTATCCCCGAGCGCGGCGAACGCCAGCCCGGCGCCGCTGATGACCGCGACCAGCAGCAACGCCAGTAATGCCAGGCGGGCGCCCTGCTTCCAGCGCCGCAATGCAGCCGTCATGCCGTCGCGTTCAGCCAGCCACAGGGCGCGCTGTTGAATACGGGCCTGCAGGTCGCCACCGGCGCTGCGCGCCTGGCGGTTGGCCTGCTGGTCATCAAGCAGGCCGGCCTGGGCTTCGCGCAGGCGTACGGCTTCAGTCAGCCAGAGGGTGTCTAGAGGAGTCGGGGCAGTCACACAACATCTCTTGAAAGATTACAGATAGCGAGCATAACCGCTGGGAGAGCTATTGAGGGCTAACAGTTCCCTGTATTCTTGGGCGTATGAAAAAGCATCTTCCTCTCAGCCTGATCGCCGCCATGGCCGAAAACCGGGTGATCGGCATCGACAACTCCATGCCCTGGCATCTGCCGGGGGACTTCAAATACTTCAAGGCCACGACCCTGGGCAAGCCAGTCATCATGGGGCGCAAGACCTGGGATTCGCTGGGGCGACCCTTGCCTGGCCGGTTAAACCTGGTGGTCAGCCGCCAGCGCGACCTGCACCTCGATGGTGCCGAGGTGTTCAGCTCGCTGGAGGCCGCAGTGGAGCGTGCCGAGCAATGGGCGCAAGAGCAGGGCGTGACCGAGGTGATGCTCATCGGCGGCCAGCAGTTATATGCGCAGGGCTTGCCCCACGCAGACCGTCTGTATCTGACCCGCATTGAACTCAGCATTGAGGGCGATGCCTGGTTCCCGGAGTTCGACACCGCACAATGGCAGGTGGTATCGACCCAGCCCAACGCAGCCGAGGGTGACAAGCCGGCTTACCACTTCGATGTCTGGGAACGCCAGGGCGCCTAAGTCATCTTTATGTCATAAAAGTGTCGCTTTCGTGGTCGGTTGTCGCGCATGGCAAAGAGTCTGGCGTGATCGGAATCGAAGCGGTCGCAGCGATGCGCTAGCTGCAATGCAATTTTGTTACGGTCGGCCTCATCTACCACGAAGGGGCACCACGATGAACTTTGCACCACGACTGTTAGCGGCCGCACTTTGCATGGGGTTGGGCCTGGGGCTGAGCCTGCAGGCATCGGCCACGGAACTCAAGCACTGGCCAGAACCCGCCGCCAAGGCGCTGGACGCGATGATTGCGGCCAACGCCAACAAAGGCAATTACGCGGTGTTCGACATGGACAACACCAGCTATCGCTTCGACCTCGAAGAGTCACTGCTGCCGTACATGGAAAGCAAAGGCCTGATCACCCGTGACAAGCTCGACCCCTCGCTGAAACTCATCCCCTTCAAAGACACCGCCGAACATAAAGAAAGCCTGTTCAGTTACTACTACCGCCTGTGCGAACTGGACGATATGGTCTGCTACCCGTGGGTGGCCCAGGTGTTCTCAGGCTTTACCCTCAAGGAACTCAAAGGCTATGTCGATGAGCTGATGGCCCTCGACAAGCCGATCCCGGCCACTTACTACGATGGCGACACGGTCAAGACCCTCGAAGTCCAGCGGCCGAAAATCTTTACCGGGCAGACCGAGCTGTACAACAAGCTGATGGAGAACGGCATCGAGGTCTATGTGATGACCGCCGCTTCCGAAGAACTGGTGCGCATGGTCGCCTCCGATCCGAAGTACGGCTACAACGTCAAACCGGAAAACGTCATCGGCGTGACCATGATGCTCAAGGATCGCAAAACCCAGCAACTGACCACCGCGCGCAAACAGATCACCGACAAGCAATATGACCCCAAAGCCAACCTGGATCTGGAACTGACCCCCTACCTGTGGACCCCGGCCACCTGGATGGCGGGCAAACAGGCGGCGATCCTGACCTATATCGACCAGTGGAAAAAACCGGTACTGGTGGCTGGCGATACACCGACCAGCGACGGCTACATGCTGTTTCACGGGGTAGACGTCAACAAGGGCGGCGTACACCTGTGGATCAACCGCAAAGACAAGTACATGACCCAGCTTAACGGCATGATCAAGGCCAATGCCGAAGCTCAGGCCAAAGAAGGGCTGCCGGTAACGGCGGACAAGAACTGGGTGATCGTCAAGCCGGAGGAGATTCAGTAAAAGATTACCCGCTGCCTCGGCGCCGCGCTGCCGCACAGCAAACACGGAGCCTCGTAGGAGCCGCTTTAGCGGCGAAGATTTCGCGGCTGAAGCCGCTCCTACCCTCGGCAGCATAAAAAAACCGGCGCAATGCGCCGGTTTTTTATTTACCGCACCAACTCAGAGACCGTCGAGCAGCGCCTTGTTACGCACCGCACCCTTGTCGGCGCTGGTGGCCAGCAGGGCGTAGGCTTTCAGGGCGGTGGTCACCTTGCGTGGGCGGACTTCGACCGGCTTCCAGCCTTTCTTGTCTTGCTCGACGCGGCGGGCGGCCAGTTCTTCGTCGCTGACCAGCAGGTTGATCGAACGGTTCGGGATGTCGATCAGGACCTTGTCGCCGTCACGCACCAGGCCGATGGCACCGCCGGATGCTGCTTCAGGCGAAGCGTGGCCGATCGACAGGCCCGAAGTACCGCCCGAGAAGCGGCCGTCGGTGAGCAGGGCGCAGGCTTTGCCCAGGCCTTTGGATTTCAGGTAGGAGGTCGGGTAGAGCATTTCTTGCATGCCCGGGCCGCCTTTCGGACCTTCGTAGCGAATGATCACGATATCGCCGGCTTTCACTTCGTCAGCGAGGATGCCGCGCACCGCGCTGTCCTGGCTTTCGAAGATCTTGGCGTTGCCTTCGAAGACATGGATCGACTCGTCCACGCCGGCGGTTTTCACCACGCAGCCGTCCAGGGCGATGTTGCCGTACAGCACGGCCAGGCCGCCTTCTTTGGAGTAGGCGTGCTCGAAGCTGCGGATGCAGCCGTTCTCACGGTCGTCGTCCAGGCTTTCCCAGCGGGTCGACTGGCTGAACGCGGTCTGGGTCGGGATGCCGGCCGGGCCTGCCTTGAAGAAGGTGTGCACGGCTTCATCGTCAGTCTGGGTGATGTCCCATTTGGCGATGGCTTCTTCCATGGAGCGGCTGTGCACCGTCGGCAGGTCGGTGTGCAGCAAGCCACCACGGGCCAGCGAACCGAGGATGCTGAAGATGCCGCCGGCGCGGTGCACGTCTTCCATGTGGTACTTCTGGATGTTCGGTGCCACCTTGCACAGCTGCGGCACCACGCGCGACAGGCGATCAATGTCGCGCAGGTCGAAGGCGATCTCGGCTTCCTGAGCCGCTGCCAGCAGGTGCAGGATGGTGTTGGTCGAACCGCCCATGGCGATGTCGAGCATCATCGCGTTCTCGAACGCCTTGAAGTTGGCGATGTTGCGCGGCAACACCGACTCGTCGTTCTCGCCGTAGTAGCGCTTGCACAGCTCGACGATGGTGCGCCCGGCCTGCAGGAACAGCTGCTCGCGGTCGCTGTGGGTCGCCAGGGTCGAACCGTTGCCCGGCAGGGCCAGGCCCAGGGCTTCGGTCAGGCAGTTCATCGAGTTGGCGGTGAACATGCCGGAGCACGAACCGCAGGTCGGACAGGCGCTGCGCTCGTACTCGGCGACTTTTTCGTCACTGGCGGTCGAGTCGGCGGCGATGACCATGGCATCGACCAGGTCCAGACCGTGGCTGGCCAGTTTGGTCTTGCCGGCTTCCATCGGGCCGCCGGAAACGAAGATCACCGGGATGTTCAGGCGCAGGGCGGCCATCAGCATGCCGGGGGTGATCTTGTCGCAGTTGGAAATGCACACGATGGCGTCGGCGCAGTGCGCGTTGACCATGTACTCGACGGCGTCGGCGATGATCTCGCGGCTCGGCAGCGAGTACAGCATGCCGTCGTGGCCCATGGCGATCCCGTCGTCCACGGCGATGGTGTTGAACTCTTTGGCCACGCCACCGGCGCGTTCGATTTCACGGGCGACCAGTTGGCCCAGGTCCTTGAGGTGCACATGGCCCGGTACGAACTGGGTGAAGGAGTTGGCGATGGCGATGATCGGCTTTTTGAAGTCGTCATCTTTCATGCCGGTGGCACGCCACAGGGCACGGGCACCGGCCATGTTACGGCCATGGGTGGAAGTCTTGGAACGATAATCAGGCATTGGGGGACTCCGGCAAATCAGGCTAATCAGTCGGACACCTCTAAAAACGGCCTGCGTTGTCATTGCTGCGTTGAAACCGGACTCGGAATGCTCATGTGCTTCAGCACACTGCGCTTCCTTGCCTGTTTCGCCTTGCGCTGACTGCCTCGCCTACGTTTTCAGAGGTGCCCATCAAGGGGAGTGAGCTTCTAGTGATCCACATGCAAGACGGCATTGATCGCATGCAGGGAAATAACCGAAAGCTACGGGATCACCGTGCACTCGGCCTGAGCTCATAAACCCGCCGGGGGATGACTGGCGATGAATAGCGCCGATTCTACACCGCTCGGGCGTGCTTGGCATGGCGTCTGATCGTCGTGCGGTAAATCATCCTGCGACAAAGCAGTTTTGTTTGTAGGGATTTTCTGAAGTTGCTGTCGAGGGTTTTTCCCTCGTTTATCGTCCCGATAGGATGCCCGCACTGAATGGATCTCGCTGGCGTCGGTCGGCTCAAGTGATGAGGTGAAGAGGTGGGCAGCAAGTTTGTCGCTGTGGTGGGGCTCAAGGTGACGTGTGGCGAATGTCAGAAGCAATTTGTACCTGGCTATAAACAGCAAATCAGGATTTTTGCTCTGGAGCCTATTGCGTGTCCTTCCTGCTGTGCTGAGCAGGTTGCCACTGAAGCGCAGTGCGATGCGATTCGTGCACTGGGAAATCCGATAAGTTCTTTCAGGCCTGTCTTGGCCATTATGGGCATTCTTGGTGGGGGCTTCTTCGCCATGGTGCTTTATCGCCTTTCTACGGACGATCCCATACCGGATGGCGTGGTGATGCTAGGGTTTGTCATTGCGTTGGGTGTTCAGCTGGCTGTCGGTGCGTCCTTCAGGAAAGCTACGGAGGGTTTGAGCATGGACCTGCAGGGCGTAGCGGCTATGGAGTCAAGCGGGGAGCATGCCCCGGATCCTGAAAAAGACCCGGGTAACTGAAGCTGCTTTGTGTATCAGCTGTTAGGCAGCAACCGGCAGGTGATGCTCTTGATGTAGCGCGTTTCGTGAATCGCCGGGTGCACCGGGTGGTCCGGGCCCTGGCCGCCGCGCTCAAGGATTTGCATGTTGCGGTCCAGATGGCGGGCGCTGGTCAGCAGGATGTTGTGCAGGTCATCTTCAGGCAGGTGCATCGAGCACGAGGCGCTGACCAGGATGCCGTCCTTGCTGAGCAGGCGCATGGCCTGTTCATTCAGGCGACGGTAGGCGCCTTCGCCGTTCTTCAGGTCTTTCTTGCGCTTGATGAAGGCTGGCGGGTCGGCGACGATCACGTCGAAACGCTCTTCGGCGGCCTTGAGTTCTTTCAAGGCTTCGAACACGTCACCTTCGATGCAGGTGACCTTTTCCGCGAAGCCGTTCAGCGCCGCATTACGCTCTACGCCGTCCAGGGCAAAGGCCGAGGCGTCGACGCAGAATACTTCGCTGGCGCCGAACGCACCGGCCTGGATGCCCCAGCCACCGATGTAGCTGTACAGGTCCAGTACCCGCTTGCCTTTGACGTAGGGTGCCAGGCGTGCGCGGTTCATGCGGTGGTCGTAGAACCAGCCGGTCTTCTGGCCGTCAAGCACCGGTGCTTCGAACTTCACGCCGTTTTCTTCCAGCGCGACCCATTCAGGTACGGCGCCGTAGACGGTTTCGACGTAGCGGTTCAGGCCTTCGGCGTCGCGGGCGCTGGAATCGTTCTTGAACAGAATGCCGCTGGGTTTGAGCACCTGGACCAGCGCGGCGATCACATCGTCCTTGTGCTGTTCCATGGTGGCGGAGGCCAGTTGCACGACCAGAATGTGATCGAAGCGGTCTACCACCAGGCCTGGCAGCAAGTCCGAGTCGCCATAGACCAGACGGTAGAAGGGTTTGTCGAACAGCCGTTCACGCAGCGACAGGGCAACGTTGAGGCGGTGCACCAGCAGCGACTTGTCCAGCGGCAGCTTGGTGTCGCGCGACAGCAGGCGGGCGCAGATCAGGTTGTTCGGGCTCATGGCCACGATGCCCAGCGGCTTGCCGCTGGCGGCTTCCAGGACGGCCTGGTCACCTGCCGAAAACCTGTTCAGGGGCGTGGCGGCAACGTCGATCTCGTTGCTGTAGACCCACAGGTGACCGGCCCGCAGGCGGCGGTCGGCGTTGGCTTTGAGGCGCAGGCTGGGCAGAGACATCACGTCGCTCCGGAAAAAAGAGCGGGATTATAGCGCGTCACCCCGGTTACCGGCCGGGATGACGTGAATTAATCGACGATCAGGACAATGCTTTGAGCAACGCTTCGTTGAAGGCCGGGATGTCATTGGGGGCGCGGCTGCTGATCAGGTTGCCATCGATGACCACCGCTTCATCGACCCAGTCGGCACCGGCATTGTCCAGATCATCCTTGAGTGTCTTGTAGCTGGTCAGTTTCTTGCCGCGCACCAGGTCAGCGCTGATCAGCAGCCAGCTGCCGTGGCAGATCACGGCCAGTGGTCTGTTCTGGCCGTTGATCAGGCGTACGATGTGCTGAGCGTCGGGGTCAATGCGGATGGTATCGGAGTTCTGCACCCCGCCCGGCAACACGACGGCGTCGTAGCTTTGTTCGGCGGCCTGTTGGAAGGTGCGGTCGACCTTGAAATCATCGGCTGGCTGGTCATGGTTCCAGCCTTTGACCTGGCCTGACTGGCTGGACAGGATCTCGGTGGCCGCGCCAGCGGCTTCGAGAGCCTGTTGCGGGCCGGTCAGCTCGACCTGTTCGAAACCATCGGTTACCAAAAATGCGACGCGTTTACCCTGCAAGGATGTGGACATAAGGCTCTCCTGAATCGGTGTGCAGACTTGGGTCAGGCCTTGTCAGACGGGCGGTCGAGGCCGCTCGCTGGCTGCCGGTGTCTTTAGTTCCGAAGCATGGCTGGCGGCAAAGTTCAGAATAAATCACCCGTTTTGGTGATGGACCGTTATTGATTAAGGGGGCAAAATCCGGTCATGGCCCCGAGTAAGTACCTATGCCCCAAGAGCTGACCCCCGAACTGACCCCCGAGCAGATTCAGCAAGCCCTGCAAGGTATCAGCGTGCCTGCGCAGCCGCAGATCCTTGTCGATTTGCAGATGGAGCAGTACATGCCCGACCCTGATCTGGGCACCATCGCCAAACTGATTTCCCATGACCCGGGGCTTTCCGGGGCTTTGCTCAAAATCGTCAATTCGGCGCATTTCGGGCTGACCAACAAAATTGCGTCCATCGACCGTGCGGTCAACCTGCTCGGCAGTCGTACGGTGATCAACCTCATCAACGCCCAGTCGATCAAGGGCGAGATGAGCGACGAGACCATCGTGACCCTCAACCGCTTCTGGGACACAGCCCAGGACGTGGCGATGACCAGCCTGACCCTGTCCAAGCGCATCGGTTCGCAGACGGTCGACGAGTCCTATGCCCTGGGGCTGTTTCACGATTGCGGCGTGCCGCTGATGCTCAAGCGTTTCCCCGACTACATGCAAGTGCTGGAAAACGCCTACGCCAACGCCAACGAGAGCCACCGGGTGGTGGACACCGAAAACGCCGCGTTCGATACCAACCATGCGGTGGTCGGTTATTACACGGCCCGATCATGGCGGTTGCCCGAACACCTGTGTGCGGCCATCGCCAACCACCACAATGCCCTGGCGATCTTCCAGGACGAATCGAGCCGCAATGCCCCGCTGAAAAACCTGCTGGGGCCGCTGAAGATGGCCGAGCACATCTGCCAGTCCTTCCAGGTGCTGGGCAATCAGGAGGCCGACCATGAGTGGGAAGTGGTCGGCCCGCTGGTCCTCGATTATGTCGGCTTGTCCGAATACGATTTCGAGTACCTCAAAGAAAGCATCCGCGAACTGAGCGGCCACTGATGCCTGAATTGCCAGAGGTCGAAACCACCCGCCGCGGTATCGCGCCACATCTGCAAGGTCAACGTGTCAGCCGGGTGATCGTGCGCGATCACCGCCTGCGCTGGCCGGTGCCGGAAGACCTGGATGTGCGGCTCTCGGGGCAACGCATTGTCGAGGTTGGGCGACGCGCCAAATACCTGTTGATCCAGGCCGAGGTCGGTACGCTGATCAGCCATCTGGGCATGTCCGGTAACCTGCGCCTGGTCGAGGCGGGTCTGCCGGCGCTCAAGCACGAACATGTGGATATCGAGCTGGAGTCGGGGCTGGCGCTGCGCTATACCGACCCAAGGCGCTTTGGCGCCATGCTCTGGAGCCAGGACCCGCACAATCACGAGTTGCTGGTGCGCCTGGGGCCGGAGCCGCTGACCGATCTGTTCGATGGCCTGCGCCTGTACGAGAAGTCGCGGGGCAAGTCCATCGCGGTCAAGCCGTTCATCATGGACAACGCGGTGGTGGTCGGGGTCGGCAATATCTACGCCACCGAGGCTTTGTTCGCTGCCGGTATCGACCCGCGCCGTGAGGCGGGCAGCATTTCCAGAGCGCGTTATGTAAAGCTGGCCGTCGAAATCAAGCGCATCCTGGCCTATGCCATCGAGCGTGGCGGCACCACCTTGCGTGATTTCATCGGTGGTGACGGCAAGCCCGGCTATTTCCAGCAGGAGCTGTTCGCCTATGGCCGGGGCGGGCTACCGTGCAAGGTGTGCGGCAGCCTGTTGCGGGAAATCAAACTGGGTCAGCGCGCCACGGTCTTTTGTCCGAAGTGTCAGCGCTGAGCCTGATCTGTTACCGGCCGGAGATTTGTTGCATGACCTTGGGCCTTGCGTAACCGCAGTCGCTGTTTATAGTTAGGCGCATTGCACTTACCCAGCCCAAGGATCCAGCATGAGCCCGTTTCGCATTCTCGCTGCCACTCTGGCCTTGTCCATCGGCCTGCAGGCCATGCCGGCCATGGCCGCGTTTGATCGCCCGGATGCCAGTGGCGATCCGGTCTATGAAATCCAGAACCCGCCGGCTTTTGCCATGATCGGTGACCTGCTGATCGCTCGGCCGCTACTGATTGCCGCCACCGTGGCCGGTGCCGGTCTGTTTGTCATCTCGCTGCCATTCACCGCCACCGGTGGCGGCATCGGTCGTGCAGGCAAGGCGTTGGTGGTCGATCCGGGCAAGGCGGCCTTCGTGCGCTGCCTGGGCTGCACCGGAGATGGTTACAACAGGCAGGAATGACGCCTGTCGAAACCGGTAGGAGCGGCTTCAGCCGCGAAGGCGTCCCGGCTGCTCCACAAGGCCCGTCTTTGCTGCAAGACAGCGTGAAGATCAATCAAAGACCCTCGCAGCCCCGACGCCACGTGGGTCACTGGCCGCCTCAACGCTGCGTTTTTGCTTGTCCCACAACAGCACCTGCTGATTGCCGAAGGTGTCGGCGGTCTGCTTGAGGCTGTAGCCGCGGCTCTTTAACTGTGCCTGGATCTGCGCGCTCAGCGCTCCCGGTTCGAACTCCACCACGTCCGGCAGATATTGGTGGTGATAGCGGGGCAGTGCTGGCCAGGCCGGCACTGGCTGGCCGTCCAGGTACTGCAGCATGGCCAGCAGCACCATGCTCGGAATACGGCTGCCACCCGGTGTGCCGAACGCAGTGAAGGCCTGGGGGCTTTCGATGAAGCTGGGGCTCATGCTCGACAATGGTCGCTTGCCCGCCGCAATCGAATTGGCCTGGCTGCCCGCCAGCCCGTAAGCATTGCTGCCTTGCGGGTCGGCGGCAAAGTCATCCATCTCGTCGTTGAGCACCACACCGGTGCCGGGCACGCTAAAGGCTGCGCCGAACGGCAGATTGATCGACAGGGTCGCCGACACCGCATTACCGGCGCGGTCGAGCACGGCGAAATGGGTGGTGTGATCGCCTTCGCGCCAGGCGGGCGAGGGCGGCAAGTCGGCACTTGGGGTCGCACGCTGAGGATCGATGCTGGCGGCCAGGGTTTTCAGGTACTGACGGTCCAGCAACTGCGGGATCGGATTGCTGACGAAATCCGGGTCGCCCAACTGGCCGCGGTCACGGTAGGCGCGGCGCAGCACCTCCAGCACGTAATGGATGCGCTGGCTGCCCTGGGCTTCACGCCACGGCAGGTGTTCAAGCATGGTCAGGCTCTGGGCCAGCGCCACGCCGCCGGCGGAGGGTGGCGGGGCGCTGATCAACTCGCGTTGTTGTGCCAGTGGCCAGCGCAGCGGCTGGCGAGTGGCGACCTGGTATTGCTGCAAGTCCTGATGGGTCCAGATACCGCCTGCAGCCTGGACACCGGCGATCAACTGGTGCGCGGTCTCACCGCCATAAAAACCTTCGCGGCCATCGCGACCCAGGCGCTCCAGGGTCACGGCCAGTTCCGGTTGGCGGATCAGGGTGCCGATACTGGGGATATCACCGTTGTCGAGAAACAGCCGTGCGCTTTCCGGGTCGTCGCGCAAGGCTGACAGGCGTATGCGGGCGCGCTTCTGATAGATGGGGTCTACTGCAAAACCGCTGTTGGCCAAGGCGATGGCCGGTGCCAATGAGGTCTTGAGCGGCAACTGGCCATAGTGCTCGGCCAGTTCCACCAGTGCAGCGGGCAACCCCGGAATCGCAGCGGCCAGTGCACCGTTGAGCGACAGCTGGGCCTGCACCTTGCCGTCGCGCTGATACAGATCGTAAGTGGCTTTGAGTGGCGCTTTTTCCCGTGCATCGATAAACCGATACTGCGGCTGATCACCGCCCTCGCGCAGCAGGAAGAAGCCGCCGCCGCCAAGACCGGAGCCATACGGCTCGACGACCGCCAGGGCGGCACTGACTGCCACGGCGGCATCGAAGGCATTGCCGCCTGCGGCCAGAATGCGCTCGCCGGCCTCGGTCGCCTGGGCGTGAGGGCTGGCGATGGCCGCCTGGTCTGGCAGCGGCGTGGCCTGAGCCAGTGGCGCAAGCAGAACGCAAAACGCGAGCAGAGCGCCGAACAGGCCGGAACGTCTTCGATCAGGATTCAACAACAGGCATTCCTTGCCAGGCGATGATGGTCAGGCTTTACCGGTGATGAGCCGGTATTTGGTCATCAGCTCGTCTTTACTCTCGACCCGGTTTTCATCCAGCGGGATGCAATCGACCGGGCAGACTTGCTGGCATTGCGGCTCGTCGTAGTGGCCCACGCACTCGGTGCACAGGTTGGGGTCGATCACGTAGATTTCTTCGCCCTGGGAAATCGCTTCGTTCGGGCACTCTGGTTCGCAGACGTCGCAGTTGATGCAATCGTCAGTGATGATAAGGGACATGAAACACTCCTGCCGCGGGTCGCATCCGGGCATATGAAAGCCAATGCGGCGAATTGTGCCGCATTAGGCTTCAGGATGCACCTTGAGGTTTCTAGGGTTATTACCTGAAAGTGCTGCAGCAGGCTGTCGCTTTCAGTTGCTCTTGAACCGCTCGGTCAGCGCATTGGCCACGGCCGGGTGGACGAACTTGGTGATATCGCCACCCAACGCCGCGATTTCCCGGACCAGGGTCGAAGAGATGAACGAGTAACGCTCCGACGGGGTCAGGAACAGGCTTTCCACGTCCGGGGCCAGTTGCCGGTTCATGTTGGCCAGCTGGAACTCGTACTCGAAGTCTGACACCGCACGCAGGCCGCGCAGCAGAATATTGGCATTCTGCTCCTTGGCCAGTTGCGCCAGCAGGGTCGAGAAGCCGATGACTTCGACGTTGGGCAGATGGGCGGTCACTTCCCGGGCCAGCTCGACCCGTTGCTCGAGCGGGAACAAGGGGTTCTTCTTGGGGCTGGCCGCTACGGCAATGATCACATGATCGAACAGGCGCGAGGCGCGTTCGACCAGATCGCCGTGGCCCTTGGTAATCGGGTCGAAGGTGCCTGGATACAACACTCGGTTCATCGCGTCGTCCTGTCAGGAGTCCGTTGAGGGACTGGGATGGTATCGCAGCCGCGCCCATCGGGCCAAGTCGGCAGCCTTGCGACATCAGTCGTAAAGGGCCGATTATCGGACATTGGCGCCGATCGGCCAACGTTGCGCTGTCAGCGAATAAACAGCCACTGGATCAGCCGCTGCAGGGTTTTGCCGTACGGCGGGTAAATGAGCCGTGCGGTGTTCAGGCGCGGCTTGATCAGCACGCTCTTGGCTTTGCTGAAGGTCAGAAAGCCTTCGCGGCCATGGTAATGGCCCATCCCCGAAGGGCCGATGCCGCCGAACGGCAGGTCGTCCACCGCAACATGTTGCAAGGTGTCGTTGATGCACACCCCGCCTGAGTGGGTGCGCTCCAGCACCTGACGCTGCTCGTGTTTGTCGTAACCGAAGAAATACAGCGCCAGTGGCCGTGGGCGCTGGTTGATCCAGCCCAGCGCCTGTTCCAGGGTGTCGTAAGGCAAAACCGGCAACAGCGGCCCGAAGATCTCTTCCTGCATCACCTGCATGCTGTCGTCGACATCCAGCAACAGTGTCAACGGCATCTGGCCGTCCTGACCCTGCGGTTGCAGGACGATTGACCGGGCGCCTTTGCCGATGGCGTCATCCACATAATGCTGCAGGCGACGGCGCTGGTGTTGATTGATGATGTGCGTGCTGTCGCGGTTGCGGGTCGGCTCCGGGTAGAAGCCTTGGACTGTGTGGCGCAAGGCTTCGACCAGACCGTCGAGGCGCTCCCGGGGCACCAGCACGTAATCCGGGGCCACACAGGTTTGCCCGGCATTGAGGGTCTTGCCGAAGGCCAGCCGTTGCGCGGCATCCGCTAGCGGCACGTCACGAGCCACAATGGCTGGCGACTTGCCGCCCAGTTCCAGGGTCACCGGGGTCAGGTGCTCGGCAGCGGCACGCATCACCTGCTTGCCTACGCCGGTTGCGCCGGTGAACAGCAAGTGGTCGAACGGCAGCCGGGAAAACGCCATGCCGACCTCGACTTCACCCAGCACCACGCACACCAGGTCTTGCGGGAAAATCTGCGCCAGCATCTGCTTGAGCAACTGACCGGTGGCAGGGGTCGACTCGCTGAGTTTGAGCATCACCCGGTTGCCGGCTGCCAGCGCACCGGTCAGCGGGCCGATAGCCAGAAACAACGGGTAGTTCCACGGCACAATGATGCCAACCACCCCCAGCGGCTGGTACATGACCTTCGCCGATGCCGGCTGGAAGGCCAGCCCGACGTGGCGTCGCGAGGGTTTCATCCAGCCCTTCAGGCGCCGCCTTGCATCGCGGATGCCCATCAGGCTGGGCAGCAGTTCGGCCAGCAGGGTTTCATCGGCACTGCGATGGCCGAAATCCGTACTGATTGCCGTCACCAGTGCCTGGCGCTGCGCCTTGAGCTGCTGCGCCAACTCACGCAGCCACGCCTGGCGCTGCGCAACTGATGGCATCGGGTTGGCCGCAAAGGCCTGGCGCTGGAGAGAAAAGGCGGCGTCCAGCCGTTGCTGCGTGTCGCTCATGGCAGATCCTTGGGGTATGAACCGGGGCCACTCTACAATGCCTGCCGATCAACTGCATAAGCGGCATGTCTACCAAAGGCCAGTCGACGGCGTGCCTGCTCACGGCCTATGCTCGACAAATAGATGTCGCCTGATTATTCGATTGTCTGTCTGCAGGAGTTCGTTTTATGCCTCTCGCGCAACTGATCAGCCCCCGGGAACTGGCCGCCAGGCTGGAGGAGCCAGGGCTGGTGATTCTCGATTGCCGTTTTGCTCTGGAAGATGCCGACTACGGGCAGCGCAGCTATGCCCAGGGCCATATCGAGCGCTCTTGGTTTGCCGATCTGGAGCGCGACCTCAGTGGCCCGGTGAGCAAGGGCAAGACCGGCCGTCATCCACTGCCCGAGCCCCGCGCACTGGTCGAGCGGTTGCGCAGCTGGGGCATCAACAACGACAGCACCGTGGTGCTTTACGATGACGGCCCCGGCGCTTTTGCGGCCCGCGCCTGGTGGCTGCTGGCCTGGCTGGGCAAGCGCGACGGCGTGTATTTGCTCGATGGTGGCCTCAAGGCCTGGCATGCAGCGGGCCTGCCACTGAGCCTTGATCCGGCCGGTAACGAGCCAGGCCATTTCAATGGCGAACCGGACAACTCACTGGTGTTGAGCGCCGAACGCCTGCAAAAGCGTCTCGGGCGGCCAACCCTGAGCCTGATCGATGCACGTGCCGAACCGCGCTTTCGTGGTGAAGTCGAGCCGATTGATCCGGTGGCAGGGCACATCCCCGGCGCGCAATGCCTGGCATTTACCGAGAACCTTGGTGCCGATGGCCGCTTTTTGCCGGCCGAAAAGCTGCGCGAGCGCTTTGCCGCCGCCCTGCAGGACCGCCCTCCCAGTGAACTGGTGGCCTACTGCGGCTCAGGCGTGACGGCCTGTCATAACCTGTTTGCCATGGCGCTGGCCGGTTACCCGTTGGGCGCCCTGTATGCCGGCTCGTGGAGTGAGTGGATTACCGACCCCAAGCGCGAAATCGCCACCGGCGGCTGAGGCCGGGTCAGGCGTTGTCAGGTCGCGGGATAGGGATTGTCCCGCTCGTGGGCAATGCCCAGCCACAGCGGGATACGCCGCTCCAGGTAGTATTCGGGGCGGCGCAACGAACCTTCGACAAAGCCCACATGGCCGCCCTTGGCCTGTAGCTCGAATTCGATGCACGAGGCCAGTTCATCCGGCGCAGGCAGGCTGTGGGCGAACACGAACGGGTCATCGATGGACTGGATGATCAGCGTCGGGGTGCGCACCTGGCCAAGAAAATAGCGGCTTGAAGCCCGCCGGTAATAGTCCTCGGCGTCGGTAAAACCGTGCAGCGGCGCGGTGACCCGGCCGTCGAAATCCCAGAAGGTGCGCATGTTTTCCAGCGAGCCGAGCGCGGCCAGTTCGGCCAGCCCTTCGCTGAGCCCCTCGTGTTGAAAGCGGCGCTGTTTGTCACGGATGTAGCCGAGCATTTCGCGCATGAAGTGGCGTTGATAGATACGCGAAAACCCCTGGCCGATACGGTTGGCGCATTGATCCAGACGAAACGGCACCGAGACGGCCACCGCACCGAGCAACTGGCTGTGTTCGCCGGACTCGCCCAGGTACTTGAGCAGTACATTACCGCCCAGCGAGTACCCCACCGCATACAACGGCGCCAGTGGCCGCAAGGCGCGCAAGTGGGCGACCACTGCGGCCAGGTCCTCACTGGCCCCGGAATGATAGCTGCGTGAGCGCAGGTTCGGCTCACCGGAGCAGCCGCGCCAGTTCAGCGCCACGCTGGCCCAGCCCTGCGCTTGCATGGCCCGTTGCAGGCCCACCACATAAGGCGAGTTCGACGAGCCGGTCAGGCCGTGCAGGACCAGCACCAGCGGCGCATCCGGGCAATGCGGGCCGTTCCAGTCCAGGTCGAGAAAATCACCGTCATCCAGCCACATGCGCTCGCGCTTTCGCTCAATCGGCAAGCCGCGCCGCAACAGCGGCCCCCAGAGGGTTTGCAGATGTGGGTTACCCAGCCCGATGGCCGGGGCAAAGGGGCTGACATGGGCAGGATGAAACGAAGGTGCAGGCATGGCGGCAGTCATCGTTAAGCTGGCGGGTCAGCGCCTACGTTGCCACTAAGTGGTGCGCGATGTAAGGGGGCAGGGCCAGCGGCCCGCCCCGCGATACCGGCGTAGCAGCCTGTTAACCGCGTTGCCAGAGCGCGTAATAGACCTGACCTGCCTTTTTCTCGCGGTGCAGACGCCAATTGCCTGGCAGCCCGGTGGTCGAAGGCGGTGTCTCGCTTTCGGTGTAGATCCACGCCCGTTCGCTCAGCCAGGCGTTGTTTTCCAGCAGGGTGCAGGCGTTGGCCAGCAGCTCCTGATGAAACGGCGGGTCGAGAAACACCACATCGAAGGTTTCTGCGGGGCAGGTCTCCAGGTGGCGCAGGGCATCACTTTGCTGAACCTGGCCGTTCTCGCATTTGAGCAGCGTCAGGTTCTGCCGCAGGCTGGCGATGGCCGCCGGGTTGGTGTCCAGCGCCAGCCCTGCCTTGGCACCGCGCGACAGCGCCTCGAAGTACAGCGCGCCGCTGCCACTGAACAGGTCCAGCACCCGCGCGCCGATGATGTATGGCGCCAGCCAGTTGAACAGCGTTTCACGCACCCGGTCAGGGGTCGGGCGCAGGCCGGGACCGTCGGGGAAGCTCAGTTTGCGGCTGCCCCATTCGCCACCGATGATGCGCAGTTGACCCTGGCCGTTATGCGCTTTTGCTCGTGGATTGGCCATCAATGCTCCGGAACGCCGACAGGTTGCCGGGCAGGTTTGTCAGTGGGGGGTGGCAGCGGTTTTTGCTCCACGGTCGGGCCGACGGTAACGATGACCATCTGGTCGGCGCTGAGGTGTTTGTTCATCGCGGCCTTGACCTGCTCGACCGTCACCGCCTGGGCTTCGGTCAGGTAGTCTTCCAGGAAGGTCAGCGGCAAATCATAGAAGCCAATCGCGCCCAGCTGCGCGGCAATCGATGAGTTGCTGGCCGCCGACAGCGGGAAGCTGCCCGACAGTTCGCGTTTCACGTCGTCGATTTCTTTCTGGGTCGGGCCTTTGTCGAGGAACTCGCGCACCTGATCCTGGACCAGCTTGAGCGTGTTTTCGCTCAGTTCGGCGCGGGTTTGCAGGCCAATGGTGAACGGGCCGGGCACGCGCATGCCGGTGAAACCGGACGACACACCGTAAGTCAGGCCGCGCTTTTCGCGCACTTCGGTCATCAGGCGGCTGCCGAAGCCACCGCCGCCCAGTACCGAGTTGCCGACCATCAGTGCGGCGTAGTCCGGGTCGTTGCGGCTGATGCCCAGTTGCGCCAGCAGCAGGTGGGTCTGGTTGGACGGGAACTCGATATGCGTCACGCCGGCCTTGGGTTCGGCAGGCTCTGGCATTTTCGCCAGGGCCGGGCCTTTGGGCAGCGAGGCGGAGACTTGCGCGGCGATGGCCTGGGCCTCGTCGCGCGACAGGTCGCCAACCAGCGCGATGACCGCATTGCCGGAGGCATAGGCCTTGGCGTGGAAAGCCTTGAGCTGGGCCTGGGTCAGGGCGCCGATGCTTTTCGGGTTGCCGTCGCTGGGGTGAGCGTACGGATGGTTGCCGTAGAGTTTCTCGAACAGCGCCTTGCTGCCGATCACTCCGGGGTTCTGCTTCTGGTATTCGAAGCTTGCCAGCATCTGGTTCTTGATCCGCGCCAGCGAGTCGGCCGGGAAGGTCGGCTTGCCAATCACCTCGTTGAACAGCTTCAAGGCGGGCTCGCGTTTGTCTTGGCCACTGAGGCTGCGCAGCGAGACCATGGCCATGTCGCGGTAGGAACCGTTGCCAAAATCGGCGCCCAGGCCCTCGAAGCCTTGCGCGATGGCGGTGACGTCCTTGCCTTTGACGCCTTCGTTGAGCATGGCGTTGGTCATCAGCGCCAGGCCTGGAGCGTTCTGCGGGTCCTGGCTGCTGCCGGCGGCAAAGATCAGGCGCAGGTCGAACATCGGCAGTTCGCGCGATTCGACGAACAGCACCTTGGCGCCTTCGGCGGTGGTCCAGCTCTGGATGTTCATTTCCCGGCGTGCCGGGGCTTTGCCGTCCAGCTCTTTGAGCGATTGCAGGTTTTGCCCCAGTGGCGCGTCGCCACGCGGCGCATCAGGGGCTACGGCATTATTGGCAGCAGCGGGCAGGGCGACCAGCGCACTGAGCGAGGCGGCCAGTAACAGGCCGGGCAGCGAATGTTTGCGCATGATCATTTGGCCTTCTTCTCCTCAGGCAGCACGTGCGCAACGCTGAGGCGCTCACGGGTGAAATAGGTCTTGGCGGCGTTCTGGATGTCGGCCGGGGTCACGCCTTGCAGCGCGGCCAGCTCTTCGTCGATCAACTTCCAGGACAGGCCGACGGTTTCCAGTTGGCCGATAGTCGTGGCCTGGCTGGTGATCGAGTCGCGCTCATAGACCAGGCCGGCGATGACCTGGGCCCGGACCCGCTCCAGTTCTTCGCTGGACGGCGCCTTGGTCTTGAGTTCGTCGAGCAGGCGCCAGATACCGGCTTCGGTGTCGGCCAGGGTTTTCTTCTTCTGCACGTTGGGCGTGGCGCTGATCAGGAACAGGCTGTCACCGCGTGCAAAGGCGTCGTATTGCGACGATGCGCCGGCTACCAGCTCTTCACCACGCTCCAGGCGGGTCGGAATACGCGCGCTGTAGCCGCCGTCGAGCAAGGCGGCGATCAGGCGCAGGGCATGCACCGAACGCGGGTCTTCGGCGGTCGACAGGCTCGGCACATTGAAGCCGTAGATCAGGCTCGGCAACTGGGTCTTCACATGCAGGGTGATCTGCCGCTGGCCAGGCTCGGCCAGTTCCAGCGGTTTCTTGGCGGGCGGCACGTCGCGGCGCGGGATCGAGCCGAAGAAGCGCTCGGCCAGGGCTTTCACTTCATCGGGCTTGACGTCGCCGACCACCACCAGCGTGGCGTTGTTAGGGGTGTACCACTGTTGATACCAGTGGCGCAGGTCCTCGACCGTCATGCGATTGAGGTCGGCCATCCAGCCGATGGTCGGCGTGTGGTAGCCACTGGCCGGGTAGGCCATGGCCTTGAAGCGCTCATAGGCCTTGCTGACCGGTTTGTCGTCGGTACGCAGGCGGCGTTCTTCCTTGATGACCTCGATCTCGCGGCTGAATTCGTCGGCCGGAATTTTCAGCGTCGCCATGCGATCGGCTTCCAGCTCCAGCGCTACGCTCAGGCGGTCGCGGGCCAGCACCTGGTAATAAGCGGTGTAGTCGTCGCTGGTGAAGGCGTTCTCTTCGGCGCCCAGATCGCGCAGGATCAGCGAAGCTTCGCCGGGACCGGTCTTGCTGCTGCCCTTGAACATCATGTGTTCAAGAGCGTGAGACAGCCCGGTGTGGCCGGGGGTCTCGTAGCTGGAGCCGACCTTGTACCAGACCTGGGAGACCACCACCGGTGCGCGGTGGTCTTCACGCACGATGACTTTCAGGCCGTTGTCGAGGGTGAATTCATGAGTCGGTTGCGGATCGGCTGCCAAGGCAGCCAGCGGCAGGCAGAGAGTGCTGAGCAACAGGCCTGCGGCGCGGCGGGCTAAAGCGATCATTGGTCATTTGAACCTGTAAGACGGGCCGCCAGGACTTAGCGTCTGCGGGCACGGGGGTGTTAGGATACTGATCCGTTTGCGGCGCGAACAACCCTCAAGGGCCCGCGGCCCATGAAACTTGTTTCAGGCAAGGGTGAATCGGGTGCCGCTTAACGAGGGGGTGTTTACAAAATAGGCGAGCGAAGGCAAGACAAGGCGAGATTGGCCGAAAAAGCGCAGTGTACATTTTGTACATGAGCATTTTGAGGTCAATTTCAACGCAGTATTGCCGAGCGCAGCCATTTTGTAGACGCACTCTGAACAAGCGGCCCCGATCGCAGTCTGTTGGCATGTCGCCTTTTTTCCGGAACGCCTGTGGGCGTTTCGCTACTTTGAGATAGCCGTCCTCCATGTTTGGTTCCAACGACGACAAGAAGACCCCAGCCGAGGCTGGAGAAAAGAAAGGCCTGTTCGGATGGTTTCGCAAGAAAGCCCCGGAGCCTGCTCCGGCGCCCCAGCAAACACCCGCAGCCCAGCCTGACGCGCAACCCGAGCCAGCCCCGGCTGCTGAAGTGCAGCATGTGGCTGCGGCTGCCTTTGCCCCTGTTGAGCCTGTGGTTGTACCGCCAGCCGTCGAGCCTGCGGCCCCGGCCCCGGTTGTGCCGGTGCAGGCCGAGCCGACACCCGCGCCGGCAGCGCCTGTAGAGCCCGTGGTTGTCGCTCCTGTCAGTACGCCTGCGCCGGTTGTTGTCGCGCCTGAACCGGCTCCGCCTGCTCCTGCTCCTGCTCCTGCACCGGTCGTTGAGCCGGTTGTTGTGCCAGCCCCTGTTGTTGTCGCCCCGGAGCCTGTGATTCCTGCGCCAGCACCGGTGATTGAGCCAGCACCGGTTGCCGAGACCGCCCTGCTGCCTGCTGCCCCAGCGCCTGCCGCAGAGCCTGCGAAAACCGGCTTCTTTGCCCGTCTCAAGCAAGGCCTGTCGAAGACCAGCGCCAGCATTGGCGAAGGGATGGCCAGTCTGTTTCTGGGCCGCAAGGCGATTGACGATGACTTGCTCGAAGAGATCGAAACCCGTCTGCTGACCGCCGACGTGGGTGTCGAGGCAACCTCGGTGATCATCCAGAACCTGACCCAGAAGGTTGCCCGCAAGCAACTGACCGACGCCGAAGCCCTGTACCAGTCGCTGCAGGCCGAGCTGGCTGCCATGCTCAAACCGGTCGAGCAGCCGCTGCTGATCGACACCACGCACAAGCCTTATGTGATTCTGGTGGTGGGCGTGAACGGTGCCGGCAAGACCACCACGATCGGCAAACTGGCCAAGAAGCTCCAGCTTGAAGGCAAGAAGGTCATGCTGGCCGCTGGCGACACCTTCCGTGCCGCTGCCGTTGAACAGCTGCAGGTCTGGGGCGAACGTAACCAGATCCCGGTGATCGCCCAGCACACTGGCGCCGACTCGGCGTCGGTGATCTTCGATGCCGTGCAGGCGGCCAAGGCCCGTGGTGTCGATGTGCTGATCGCCGATACGGCCGGGCGTCTGCACACCAAAGACAATCTGATGGAAGAGCTCAAGAAGGTTCGCCGGGTGATCGGCAAGCTCGATGAGCACGCGCCTCATGAGGTCTTGCTGGTGCTCGACGCCGGTACTGGCCAGAACGCCATCAACCAGGCCAGGCAATTCAACCAGACCGTGTCGTTGACCGGCCTGGCCCTGACCAAACTCGACGGTACGGCCAAAGGCGGGGTGATTTTCGCCCTGGCCAAGCAGTTTGGCCTGCCGATTCGTTACATCGGCGTAGGCGAGGGCATCGACGACCTGCGCACTTTCGAGGCCGAACCTTTCGTTCAGGCCCTGTTCGCGGAGCGGGAGCGCACATGATTCGATTCGAGCAGGTCGGTAAGCGTTATCCGAACGGTCACGTCGGGTTGCATGAGCTGAGCTTTCGAGTGCGTCGCGGTGAGTTTCTGTTTGTCACCGGCCACTCCGGGGCCGGTAAAAGTACCCTGTTGCGCCTGTTGCTGGCCATGGAACGCCCGACCTCGGGCAAGCTGCTGCTGGCCGGTCAGGACCTGGGGCAGATCAGTACCGCGCAGATTCCATTCCTGCGCCGCCAGATCGGTGTAGTGTTCCAGAACCACCAGTTGCTGTTCGACCGTACGGTGTTCAACAACGTCGCCCTGCCATTGCAGATTCTCGGGCTGTCCAAGCCCGAGATCGCCAAGCGTGTCGACTCGGCGCTGGAGCGTGTTGCGCTGGCCGACAAGGCCACGCTGTATCCGGGCGACCTGTCCACCGGCCAGCAGCAGCGGGTCGGTATCGCACGCGCCATCGTCCATCGCCCGGCACTGTTGCTGGCCGATGAGCCGACCGGCAACCTCGATCCCCGGCTGGCGGCGGAAATCATGGGTGTATTTGAAGATATCAACCGGCTTGGCACCAGTGTGCTGATTGCCAGCCACGACCTGGCACTGATTGCGCGCATGCGCCATCGCATGTTGACCTTGCAGCGTGGGCGTCTGATCGGTGACGGGGAGGCCGGCGTATGAGCAACTCGTCACGCAGCAATGCAAAAATTTCCGACCGCGCCGCGGCCCGTGCGGCAGACCAGGAACCGCCCAAGAAAAAACGTGGCGCGCACGATGATGACGGGCCGGATTTTTCCACCTTGCTGGCCGCCTGGGTCGAGAGCCATCGCAGCAGCCTGCTCGACAGCCTGCGGCGGCTGGGCAAGCAGCCGATCGGCAGTTTTTTTACCTGTCTGGTGATGGCAGTGGCCTTGAGCCTGCCGATGGGCTTGTCGCTGTTGTTGAGTAACGTCGAGCGTCTGGGTGGGTCCTGGCAGCGTGCGGCGCAGATCTCGGTGTATCTGAATATCGACGCCGGTCAGGCTGACGGCAATCGCCTGCGCGAACAGATCAAGGCCATGCCCGGTGTGGCTGAGGCCGAATATGTCAGCAGCGAACAGGCACTCAAGGAGTTCCAGAAGGACTCCGGTCTGGGCGAGGCGCTCAAGGAGCTGCCCAGCAACCCGTTGCCGGGCGTCGTGGTGGTGACTCCCGAAGAGGTCGACAAACCGGCGCTGGAAGCCTTGCGCACCCGTTTGTCTGAATTGCCCAAGGTGCAACAGGCGCAGCTGGACCTGGTATGGGTTGAGCGGCTGGCAGCGATTCTCAAGCTCGGTGACCGCTTTGTCTTCGGCCTGACCGTGCTGCTGGTGGCGGCGCTGTTGCTGGTGATCGGCAACACCATTCGTCTGCATATCGAAAACCGGCGTACCGAGATTGAGGTCATCAAGCTGGTGGGCGGTACCGACAGCTATGTGCGCAGGCCGTTCCTGTACATGGGGGCGCTGTATGGCATTGGTGCCGGGCTGCTGTCATGGGGGGTGCTGGCATTTGGCCTGGACTGGCTGAACGAGTCGGTCATCGACCTTGCCGGGCTCTATGGCAGTGACTTTGCCTTGGCCGGTGTTCCTGTTGCAGATGGTTTCTCGCTCTTGCTTGGAGCAGTGTTCTTGGGTTATATCGGTGCATGGATCGCGGTGGCTCGTCATTTGAGTGAGCTCGCCCCCCGGTAAATCAGCATCGGGGTTGATCGTTTTTTAATCAATTGACTTCTTGTTCAGGGAACTTGTCTAGCGGTTCCCGGTCAATTTCGCAGTGCTGAACTGCACGAGTCATGTGAGTCGGAGGTTTCTTTCGTATGACCAATTCCTTGCAACCTGCCTATGCTCTGGTCCCGGGTGCCAACCTGGAGGCCTACGTGCATGCGGTCAACAGCATCCCGATGCTGACGCCCGAGCAGGAGCGCGAACTGGCAGACAGTCTCTACTACGAGCAAAATCTGGAATCCGCCCGCCAGATGGTTCTGGCGCACCTGCGCTTCGTGGTGCATATCGCGCGCAGCTATTCCGGTTATGGTCTGGCCCAGTCCGACCTGATCCAGGAAGGCAACGTCGGCTTGATGAAGGCAGTAAAACGCTTCAACCCGGAAATGGGCGTGCGTCTGGTGTCGTTCGCCGTGCACTGGATCAAGGCTGAAATTCACGAGTTCATCCTGCGCAACTGGCGGATCGTCAAAGTGGCGACCACCAAGGCGCAGCGCAAGCTGTTCTTCAACCTGCGCAGCCAGAAAAAGCGTCTGGCCTGGCTGAACAACGACGAAGTGCATCGTGTGGCCGAGAGCCTGGGTGTCGAGCCGCGTGAAGTGCGCGAGATGGAAAGCCGTCTGAGCGGCCAGGACATGGCCTTCGACCCGGCCTCCGAGGCTGACGACGACAGCGCGTTCCAGTCGCCGGCCAACTACCTCGAAGACCACCGTTACGACCCGGCTCGCCAGTTGGAAGACGCCGACTGGAGCGACAACTCGACCGCCAACCTGCATCAGGCGCTGGAAGTGCTCGACGAGCGCAGCCGGGACATCCTCTACCAGCGCTGGCTGGCCGAAGAAAAGGCCACGCTGCATGACCTGGCCGAGAAATACAACGTCTCTGCCGAGCGTATTCGCCAGCTGGAAAAGAACGCGATGAACAAGCTCAAGACGTCCATAGCGGCCTGATCTGAGCGATGTGCAAAACGCCCCGACTTGTCGGGGCGTTTTTGTTTAGGGCCAAGGCCCATACCATGTGTTTGAAGGCCCGAATCCCGTTGGGAGCTTGCTTGCTGGCGAAAGCGTCGGCACATTCGCAACAGATGCTGTGACTTTACTGGCCTCTTCGTCGGAATGCCGCCCAGACCAAGGTCGCTCCCACCGAGGGCATACAGTACCTAAGTGAATGTGGCTCTAGCCGCGAAAGGCTTCGCAGCTAAAGCTGCTCCTGCGGCGCTCCGTGTTCGCCGCCCGGCCGTTATGGTTTTCCCTCCAGCGCTGTCAGGTAGCTGTCGCCGCCCAGCTGGCGCATCTGCTGGCGAATCCAGCCGGCGCGGCGTGCAATGTAGCTGCCGGGGCTGCTGGCGCTCCAGCGGCGCGGGTTGGGCAGCACTGCGGCCAGGTAGCTGGCCTGCTGGGTGCTCAGGTTCGCGGCGGTGGTGTTGAAGTGATGCCGGGCAGCCGCTTGGGCGCCGAACACGCCATCGTCCCATTCCACGCTGTTCAGATACACCTCAAGAATGCGCTGTTTGGACCACAGCAACTCGATCAATGCGGTGAACCAGGCCTCCAGCCCTTTGCGCAGGTAGCTGCGACCCGACCACAGAAACAGGTTCTTGGCCACTTGCTGGGAGAGGGTACTGGCGCCGCGAAGCGAGCCGCCGCGTTCGTTATGGGCAATTGCCGCCTGTATGGCTGCCACGTCAAAGCCCCAGTGTTCAGCGAACTTCTGGTCTTCACCGGCGACCACTGCGACTTTCAGGGGCGAGGCGATTTGCTCCCAGGCCACCCAATCGCGCTGCAGATCAATGGGCTCGCCATCAATCCATGATTCAATCTTGCGCTCGACCATCAATGCCGTAGCCGGTGGCGGCACCCAGCGCAGTACGAGTACCAGCACGAAGCTGCCTGCAGCAAACCACAGCAGCGCTTTTGCTAGACGACGGAAAAGGATACGCAGCATAGAGATCGCTTGGCCGAACCGATTGAGCGGGCCATTATACAGACCACAGATGATTGAACGATTTTTGCCTGGAGCTGCAGATGTTTCGTGGTTTTTTGATGATGGCGGCGTTTTTCGGCTTCACCGGTGTAGCGCTTGGCGCGTTTGCCGCGCACGGCCTCAAGGGGCGCCTGAGTGCCGAGTATCTGGCGATTTTCCAGACTGGGGTGCTGTATCAGTTGGTCCATGCTCTGGCGCTGTTCGGGGTCGCTCTGTTGGCGATGCATATGCCGGGCCGTCTGGTGAACTGGGCCGGCTACTCCTTCGCCGCCGGCATCGTGCTGTTCTCCGGCAGCCTGTATCTGTTGACCCTGAGCAGTATCGGCAAGCTGGGTATCATCACCCCCTTCGGCGGCTTGTGCTTCCTGTTCGGCTGGTCGATCCTCGGGGTGCTGGCCTGGCGGGTGGGCAGCGCCTGAGACGAATGGTGCGGCTGCAGCTTGGTCAGACCGGCTGGCCGGGCTAGAATGCTGGCCCCCTAACAATGATGGCTGCTGTCGCGCATGCACATTCAGTTGAACGGTGAAACCTTTGAATTGCCTGACGGCGAGACCGTCGCCGCATTGCTGGCCCGTCTGGACCTTGCCGGGCGGCGCGTCGCTGTTGAATTGAACCTGGACATCGTGCCGCGTAGCCAGCATGACACCACTGCCCTGCGCGAAGGCGATCAGGTTGAAGTGGTTCATGCCATCGGCGGCGGCTGAGTCAGATGCCGTTACGTTCTCAGAGCGTCTGAGTAACGGTCAAAACGTATCTCTAGAGGAATCACGATGAGCAATATTCGCAGCGACAAGCCGTTCGTCCTGGCGGGTCGCACTTTCGAGTCGCGCCTGTTGGTCGGCACCGGCAAGTACGTGGATATGAACCAGACCCGCGAGGCCATCGAGGCTTCGGGTGCCGAGATCGTCACGGTTGCCGTGCGCCGCACCAATCTGGGCCAGAACCCGGGTGAGCCAAACCTGCTCGACGTGCTGCCGCCGGATCGCTACACCATTTTGCCCAATACCGCCGGCTGCTTCGATGCCGCCGAAGCGGTGCGCACTTGCCGCCTGGCCCGTGAGCTGCTCGACGGGCGCAACCTGGTCAAGCTTGAAGTGCTGGCCGACCAGAAGACCCTGTTTCCCAATGTCATCGAGACCCTCAAGGCCGCCGAAGTGCTGGTCAAGGATGGCTTTGACGTCATGGTCTACACCAGCGATGACCCTATCGTCGCCCGTCAGCTGGCGGAAATCGGCTGTATTGCGATCATGCCGCTGGCCGGGCTGATCGGCAGTGGCCTGGGGATCTGCAACCCGTACAACCTGCAGATCATCCTGGAAGAAACCAAAGTACCGGTGCTGGTCGATGCCGGTGTCGGTACGGCTTCGGATGCCACCATCGCCATGGAGCTGGGGTGCGAAGCGGTACTGATGAACTCGGCTATCGCTCACGCCCAGCATCCGGTGCAGATGGCTGAAGCCATGAAACACGCGGTGATCGCTGGCCGCCTGGCCTATCTGGCCGGCCGCATGCCCCGCAAACTCTACGCCAGCGCGTCTTCGCCGCTGGATGGCCTGATCAAGTAAGAGCCCGTTGATGACTGATCCACACGTTCCACATCCAGAGTCGCCTGCTGACGAAGCCGCTGATGCGCGTCCGCACCGCCGTATCAAAAGCTTCGTGATGCGCGCCGGGCGCATGACCGAAGGCCAGCAGCGCGGCCTGGACCAGGGCTTGCCTCAATTCGGTCTGCAACTGAGCGATGCGCCGGTGGACTTCGACCAGGTGTTCGGTCGCGCTGCGCCGCGCACGCTGGAGATCGGTTTTGGCATGGGTCATTCGCTGCTGGAGATGGCCGCTGCCGCGCCAGAGCATGACTTCATTGGTGTCGAGGTGCATTCACCGGGTGTGGGTGCGCTGCTCAACGGTGTGCTGACCCAGGGGTTGAGTAACGTGCGGGTCTACGATTGCGATGCGATCGAAGTGCTCAACCGCTGCGTGGCCGATAACAGCCTTGATCGGCTGATGCTGTTTTTCCCGGACCCCTGGCACAAGAGCCGCCATCACAAGCGGCGTATCGTGCAGCCCGAGTTTGCTGAGCTGGTGCGCAGCAAGCTCAAGCCAGGTGGTGTGTTCCATATGGCCACCGACTGGGAACCGTATGCCGAGTACATGCTTGAGGTGATGAGTGTGGCGCCGGGTTATCGTAACCAGGCTGCCGATGGCCAGTATGTACCGCGCCCTGAAGAGCGCCCGATCACCAAGTTCGAGCGTCGCGGTGAGCGCCTTGGCCACGGTGTGTGGGATCTGAAGTTCGAAAAGATCGCCTGAAGCTGCTCGATCCGTCTTACTGGTTGCGGGCGGCCTTCAGGTCCGCCTCGCGCCAGATCAGCCGGCTGGTGTCGTAGCCTTGCTGGCGAGCCTTGCCGAGCATTTCCTGTTTGACCCATTCCGGTACGTTGGGCGTGCGAGACAGCAACCACAGGTACTTGCGATTGGGGTTGCCGACCACTGCGGTCTTGTAGTGGTCGTCGACGTACAGGACCCAGTAATCGCCCTTGCCAACCCATGGCAGCAGGCGCGAGAGCCAATTATCGAATACCACCCACAGCTTGTCGGTCTTGCCTTCAACCTGCGGCGAAGCCGTGCCTTTGGCTTCTTGCCATTCGCCGTCATGGTTCTGGCAGCGATTGGTGACCGCGACGTTGCCGTCATCCTTGAGCAGATAGCGTGCCTCTGAGCGGGCGCAGTCACGCTGAAAGTGCATGGGCAGGCGCGCCAGTTCATACCAGGTGCCCTGGTAGCGTTTAAGGTCGATATTGCCGGCCGTTTTAGGGTCCAGGTTCTCTGCCGAGTGGGCAAAGCCAATGGCCAGAAAACCGGCCAGAACGACGAGGGCAAAGCGCAGCAGTCGGATCGCCATAACTCAATTCAGGCCCTGGCCAGAGAACATCAGCACCTTGTCACCGGCGTACTGCACGCTGATAAAGGTTTTCTCGTTACCCCAGGTGCAGCTGGACATGCCCAGTGCGCCAGAGCATTCGGTCGGCTTGCCAAGCAGGTCTTCGACCTGGGCTTTTTGCATGCCTGACGACAGTTTCGAGTAGTTTTCCTGATTGATCTTGTTGCACGCGCCAAGAAAGACCAGCGATGCCAGCAAGGCAATGTAACGCAGAGGCATGAACGAGAGCTCCTGAAAGATGTGGGCCGGTATTCGAGCGATACCGTGCCACGAACTTTGATGAGCGAAATGCTCTCAGGTTCCCGACTGATGAAACGATTTGTGACGTGGGTTTACATTTGGAAATGACAGAAGGGTACACAGAACCCCGTAGGAGGGGCCGGGCAGCGATCCGCTTTAGCCACAATACTATTGGGATAAGCGCTATCTGCCTTTGTGGGAGCGACCTTGGTCGCGAAAGGGCCGGTAAGAGCACAGCATTTGCTGCGAATGTGCTGGCCTATTCGTCGGCAAGCCGACTCCCACCGAGTATGCGGTGCTTATCCGAACAGTATTGGCTTTAGCCACCAACACCGAGACACAGGTGTGTTTCGGTGTTGGTGCAGCAAGCGTTATTCCTGGTGGTAACCGGTAACGCGAGCGACTTCCTCTTTGGAGCCGAGGAATACCGCAACGCGCTCGTGCAGGCCTTCGGGCTGAATGTCGAGGATCCGTTGCTTGCCGTTGGTCGAAGCGCCGCCGGCCTGCTCAATGAGGAACGACATCGGGTTGGCTTCGTACATCAGGCGCAATTTGCCGGGCTTGGATGGCTCGCGCGAATCACGCGGGTACATGAACAGGCCGCCACGGGTCAGGATGCGGTGTACATCGGCGACCATCGCCGCGACCCAGCGCATGTTGTAGTTCTTTTGCAGTGGGCCTTCTTCGCCAGCCAGCAGCTCGTCCACGTAGCGTTTTACCGGGGCTTCCCAGTGGCGCTGGTTGGACATGTTGATGGCAAATTCCTGGGTGGACTCAGGGATGCTGATGTCTTCGTGAGTCAGCACGAAGCTGCCCATCTCGCGGTCCAGCGTGAAGCCCTTGACGCCGTCGCCCAAGGTCAGGACCAGCATGGTCTGTGGGCCGTAGATCGCGTAACCGGCGGCAACCTGCTGCGAACCTGGCTGCAGGAAGGCTTTTTCGTTCAGCGCTTCGTTCTGGCTCAGGTACTCGTTAGGGCAGCGCAGAACCGAGAAAATGGTGCCGACCGGGGCATTGATGTCGATGTTCGACGAGCCGTCCAGCGGGTCGAAAACCAGCAGGTAGGCGCCTTTGGGGTATTTGCCGGGGATCTGGTAGGCGTTGTCCATTTCTTCGGAGGCCATGCCGGCCAGGTGACCGCCCCACTCGTTGGCTTCAAGCAGGATCTCGTTGGAGATCACGTCGAGCTTCTTCTGGACCTCGCCTTGCACGTTTTCGGTGCCTTCACTGCCCAGCACGCCGCCCAGGGCGCCTTTGGACACCGCGTGGCTGATCTCTTTGCACGCACGCGCCACCACTTCGATCAGGAAACGCAGATCGGCAGGAGTGTTGTTGCTGCGGGTCTGCTCAATCAGATAGCGACTCAGGGTAACGCGGGACATGGATAGCTCCGAAACAGGGGGGAGTAAAAAACCCGCGCAGTTTAGCGCGAGTCGCAAGGTAATACTGCCCTGTCAGACCGGATCTGCAGGGGCTGGTTCATGTGTGGGCAAAGCGTAGCCGCAAAAACGGCTGCCAGAGGCGCCGCATATCAGGGTCTGGAGCGCATGGCGCGCAGCGTGCTCCAGGCCATCCAGGCGAGGATGAGCGCACCGAGCAGCAGAACGCCCCACAGGCCCAGACGTTTGTAGTCAGGGCCGGGCGCTGCTACCGGCAGCGGTGCGCTCAGGTCGGGCACCTTGGCGGCCACCGGCGCGGCCTTGCCCAGAGTGGCCAGGGTCTGCGGGTTGAGCTCGGGAATCAGTGTGGTCAGCGGCAGGTTGGCCGCGGTGGCGGTCGGGTTGCCGATGGCCAGGGTGAACGGGCCTTTGTCGCGGGCCAGAAACACCACTTGGGTCGCCTGCATTGCAAAGCGCAGTTTCGGCACCTGATCACCCAGGCCACCGCCGCGCTCGTCCACGTCCAGTTTCAGTTGCCGCACCGTCTGGCCGTCGAGCTGGATTTCGTTTTGCACGACGTCCTGGCCGTTCTGGGTCAGGCGATACAGCAGGCTGCTGCCGAGCAGTTGCCAAGGCTGGCTGGCATCCAGGCGGCCGTACAAGGTCCCCGGCGCCAGGCTGTTGGGCTGCTCGATGTCGATGCTGACCCGCTGCAACGGCAGGCTGACCGGTAATTGCCAGAGGTATTGGCCCGGCTGGGCCAGGCTGCCGCCAACCGGTGGCGACCAGCTCAGCGGCAGTGCCGGGCTTTCCGGGCGGGCGCTGACCACATGGGCAGCGGTCAGGGTCGGGGCGTTCTGGGCCGATGACCAGAGCAGGCGCAAATAGCGGGCATTCAGGCCGGGCAAGCCGACCTCGCGTTGCTCGACCACCTCATCTGCAAACGACAGGCGTGCCACCCGGCCTTCGCCCCACGGCTGCCAGCTTTGCAGGTCGTCACTGGCCTCAATGCTGAATTGCTGAAAACCTTCGCGCTCGGTACTCCAGTCAATGATCAACTGCTCCAGCGGTGCCTGGACGGTGCTGGTATCGAGCAACCAGCCACGCAGCACCTCTTCGCCCGCTTCAATAGCGCCCAGCGGCTGGACTTCGATCAGGGCGCCGGTGCTGGAGCGTTCGATGCGAATCCCCGGTGCGCTGTCGCTGGCTTCTGCGGTGCTGTACAGCGGAAACCATTTCACTGCAATCGGCTCTGCTTCAGTTTCGATAACCGCAGCGTCGCGAGTGAAGGCATAGGCCATGGCCTGGCCTTGAGCGTTGAATACCCGCAGATCGCCCAGATTGGCCTGACGGGCATTGAGCTGTACGGCCAGTGGCAATTGCAGCTTGTACCACGGGCCTTCGCCGCTGACGGTCAGCGGCGTCTGGCTGGCGAAATCGGCCAGTTTGTCCTGGGCGTGGGCGTTGATCGCCGCGCACCAGACCATGCCCAGTGCGGCGATTTTCATCATCAGCGGACGGCTCAAGCAGTGTTCCTCACGGTTTTGCCGGGTCTTGCAGGGGGGGATGCCCGGGCTCGTCGCCGATTTTTATGACAGGAGATTTCGGCGGTAGTGGTGCGAAATATCCCACTACCAATAGCAATATGCCAACACCTATGAACGAAACAATCCGCTCCAGCGAGCCGCGATCGCTCAGTTCGACAAAGAATAGCTTGATCACCACCAGGCCAATCAGCGCTGCGCCGGCCAGCCATACCTCGCGGCGTGCCTTGAGGTGTCCGCCGATCATCAAGGCCAGGGCCATCAGGGTCCAGACGATCGACAGGCCTGCCTGCACGCGCATGGAGTCCAGCAAGGCAGCGCTATCCCAGGCCACATCGCTCCAGTGGTGGCCGGTGCGCATCACCATCGCCGTGAGCAGGGCGAATAACGAGCTGCCAGCGACCAGTGCTGCCAATTGGCTCGCCCTGGCCGGGGCGATGCCAAACGCTGGCAGGTGTCTGTGCAGCCACAGCACGATGCCGCCGCAGGCCAGTAACAGACCGATCTCCAGCGGGTTGAGTAGCGGCATGTATGGCAGGGGGGCGGCGCTGCCATCACTGAGCGCATTGGCCAGCCAGAACCACAGCAGCATCAGCGCTGCCAATGGCGCGGTAGCCCATTGACGGTAGGCGCGCGGCCGCTCGGCCACCGGCCACGGCCAGTTGCGCTGCGCCGCCATGGCCCAGAGATACAGGCTCGGCAACAGCGCCCAGCCCAGCCAACGCCAGGCATTGAGTTGCTCGGCCAGTTGCAGCAGCAGGTAGCGCAGTTCCATGGCCAATACGCCCAATATCACCCAACAGCCCAAGGCATGGGCGCCATCCTGTACCCAGCCGGGCAACTGCTCGGCCAGACGACGCAGGCTCAGCAGGTGCACGGCAATGACCGCGAGCCAGGCGAACCAGCCACCATGGGCGGCCGGATGGTAGTCATTGGCCAGCGCGCCGAGCAGCAGCAAGGCGCTGACCGGCATCAAGGCGCAGCACAGCAAGGCCAGCCCCGGCCAGCGCAGACGGGCAGACACTAGCGTCCAGAGCAGCACGCTGACGGCTGCGGCCAGCAGCAGCCAGGTCAGTTGCCAGGCCTGAGGGGCAAAACGCAGTACCGCCGTGCCCAGTGAGCACGCCCACCAGGCGCCGCTCCAGACCAGCAATACAATGCCCAGGGTCAGCGGGTCGATCCGCAACGCAGTGCGCAGATGCCAGGCGCACCAGGCACTGCTCAAACCGGCCAGGGCGAGCAGCATCGGGGTCCAGAAATCCAGGCTGGCCGCCGCTTGCAGCAGGTAGCTGTCATTGAGTTGGGCGCTGAACACCAGGCCGGCGGCCAGTTGCAGCAACAAACCAAAGCCGCGGGCCAGCAACCGCTGCTGGCGCAGGCCCAGCCAGAATACTGCCGCGCCTTCGATCGCCCAGGCGGCGGTCGTCCATTGCGCATCCAGGCCCAGCGGGATCGCCAGCGTGGCAAACACCACGCCCAGGGCCAGGCAGGCTTCCAGCAACAACCGGGTTTGCCCGGTGGCGCGACTGGCCAGCAGGCGGGCGATGCCCATGTACACCAGACCCAGCACCAGCGCGCTGAAGGCTGCGCCGAACTGCAGGTGTTCAACGATTGCGTATTGCAGGCCAAAGCCGACCAGCGGTGTGCCGAACAGCAGGCTGCCATCGACGTAGTCACTTTGCCGGGCAGCCCAGCGCAGCTGTGCTGCGGGGCTGTCATGCGCAGTTGGCTGCGGCGCTTGCAGCAGCTTGCGTCGGGCAAATAGCAAGCCGATGGCCAGGTACATGAAGAAGAACAGCACCAGGAACGGCTCGGTGCTCCAGAACAGGGCAGGGGTGTATGTGTTGAGCCCCCAGGCAAATCCGATGCCGAAGGTGCCGACGAAGCCGATCAGGTTCAGCAGTCGCCAGGCCTTGAACCAGGCAATGGCAAAAATACCGGTATTGAGCAGGGCAAAGTAACTGAACAGCGCCACATGGCTGCCTTGCCCGGTCGATGCCAGCAAGGGCGCGGCAAAACCGCCGAGGGTTGCGGCGCAGGCCAGCGCCAGCGAGTCCTGGGCCACCGCCAGAATCGCCGAGCAGGCCATGATGATTACCAGCAGGGCGAACCCCAGGGTCGGGTCCAGCAGCGGATGCAGTTTCATTGCCGCGAACACCGTCAGGTACAACACGGCGACCCCGGTGCCTTGCAGCATCAGGGCAAATCCCGGATTGCGGCCGCGCAGCCACCAGCCCAGGCCCAGCAAGGCCAGGGCGCTGGCCGCGACCCCGGCATAGCGCGCCTCGATCGGCACCACCATGCCTTCGGTGGCATAGCGCAACAGAAACGCCAGGCCAAGAAACAACAGCACCACCCCGACCCGCAACACGGTATTGCCGCCAAGCAGCCAGTCGCGCGCTGCGCCCAAAGCCCGTTCGAACAGGTTTGGAGCATGCTGGCCAGGCTGCCAGGCATCGGCTTGCGGGGTGGTTTGCGCCGCCATGGGCGGCAGCTCCCAGACCAGTTCGGGTTCTGGATGGAGTTCGGCTTGTGGCGGCGGGCTCGGAACAGAGGCGGCAGCAGCCTGGCCGCTAAGGCCGGCAGGCGCGGTCTGCTCCAGCCGCTGCTGCAGCGTTTGCAGGTCCTTTTGCACCGTATTGAGCTGCTGGGCCTGGGCATCGGTCTGCCGGCCCAGTTCACGCAAGCGCAAACCTTGCCAGACCAGCCAGCCAAGCAGTGCACCGAAGGCCGTGCCGGCTTCAGAGTCTGGATAACTGAGGAAGTAGCCCAGCGCCGCTGCGCCGAAGACCAGAACGAACCATGGCACGTGATGACATCCTTTTCGGCCGGTTTAATAGCAACAAGGGTAAGTATATTGGCCGGTTGGACACATCAAGAAAGGAAAAATTTCGGGGGCGCTGCAAGTGGCCGTGGGGGCGGGCGCCCCCACGGCAAACGGTCAGTCCAGTGCCTTCCAGATCTCGGTGGCGTATTCACGAATGGTCCGGTCCGAAGAGAACCAGCCCATGCGCGCGGTGTTGAGCACCGCCGAGCGCCACCACTTCTTCGAGTCGTGCCAGGTTTCTTCGACCTTGAGCTGGGCATTCCAGTAAGAGTCGAAGTCGGCGCAGACCAGGAAGCGGTCATAGGCCAGCAGTTGATCGACCAGGCCGACGTAGCGGTTCGGGTCATCGGGTGAGAAGACTCCGCCGCGAATCGCTTGCAGCACGTCACCCAGGCGTGGCGAGGCTGTCACGTCAGGATGGGCACTGAAGTCGCCGCTGCGCTTGCGAGATTCAACCTGCTGCGAACTCATGCCGAAGATGAACATGTGCTCCAGACCGACCTGTTCGCTCATCTCCACGTTGGCGCCGTCCAGGGTGCCGATGGTCAGTGCGCCGTTGAGGCCGAATTTCATGTTGCTGGTGCCCGAAGCTTCCAGGCCGGCGGTGGAGATTTGCTCCGACAGGTCGGCCGCCGGGATGATGCTTTCGGCCAGGCTGACGTTGTAGTTGGGCAGGAACACCACCTTGAGCAGACCGCGCACGGTCGGGTCGTTGTTCACCGTACGGGCGATGTCGTTGGTCAGCTTGATGATCAGCTTGGCCGAGTGATAGCTGGCCGCTGCCTTGCCGGCGAAGATCTTTACCCGCGGTACCCAGTCAGTGCCGGGTTCGGCGCGGATTGCCTGGTACAGCGCCACGGTGTGGAACAGGTTGAGCAATTGGCGCTTGTACTCGTGGATCCGTTTGACCTGAACGTCGAACATCGCCGCCGGGTTGACGGCAATGCCCAGCCGATCCTGGATGATCGCCGCCAGGGCGCGTTTGTTATGCAGCCGCTGGTCAGCGAACTGCTTGCGCAGCGAGCTTTTCTCGGCAAACGGCTCAAGGTCGATCAGCCGGGTTTCAGCGTTGTCCAGCACGTCCTCGCCCAGGGTCTCGACCAGAATCCGGGTCAGGCGTGGGTTGGACTGGAACAGCCAGCGGCGGAAGGTGATGCCGTTGGTTTTGTTGTTGATGCGCTCGGGGTACAGCTTGTGCAAGTCAGCGAACACGGTCTTGCGCATCAATTGGGTGTGCAACGCCGAAACGCCGTTGATGCTGTGCGAACCGAGGAACGCCAGGTTGCCCATGCGCACCCGGCGGCCGTTGTCTTCTTCGATCAGCGAGACGGCGCGCAGCACGTCGAAATCATGAATGCCCTTGGCGCGCAGGTCGTCGATGTGCTGGGCGTTGATCAGGTAGATGATCTGCATGTGGCGCGGCAGCATGCGTTCCATCAGGCCTACTGACCAGGTTTCCAGTGCTTCAGGCAGCAAGGTGTGGTTGGTGTAGGACAGGGTGTTGACGGTGATCTTCCAGGCCTGGTCCCAGGCGATGCCGTGGGTGTCGATCAACTGGCGCATCAGCTCGGCCACCGCGATGGACGGGTGGGTGTCGTTCATCTGGATCGACGCATGATCGGCCAGGTCGGTCAGCGTGGCGTGCATGTTCAGGTGGCGGCGCAGCAGGTCTTGCAGCGACGCCGAAACGAAGAAGTACTCCTGACGCAGGCGCAATTCCTGGCCCGCTTCAGTGGCATCGTTCGGGTACAGCACGCGGGAAATACTCTCGGCACGCACCACCTCGGCTACCGCGCCAAAGTGATCGCCGGCATTGAAGCGCTCCAGGTGCAGGTCTTCCATGGCCCGGGCCCGCCACAGGCGCAAGGTATTGACGCTGGCGCCGCGCCAGCCGACCACCGGGGTGTCGTAGGCAATCGCCCGCACGGTTTCACCCGGCCGCCAGACCTGATGGGTTTCACCATCCTCGCCCGGTACGGTTTCGACGTAGCCGCCGAAGCCGACAGGGTAGACCACTTCAGGGCGCTCGAACTCCCAGGGGTTACCGAAGTCCAGCCAGTTTTCGGTCTGCTCCTGTTGCCAGCCATCGACCACGGCCTGACGGAACAGGCCGTGTTCGTAGCGGATGCCGTAGCCATGCCCGGCAATGCCGAGGGTCGACATGCTCTCCATGAAGCAGGCGGCCAGACGGCCCAGGCCGCCATTGCCCAGCGCGGCATCCGGTTCGAGCAGACGAATACGTTCGATGTCCACACCCAGCTCGGTCAGCGCCTCGCGGGCCACCTCCAGCAGGCCCAGGTTGCTCAGGCTGTCGTAAAGCAGGCGGCCGATCAGGAACTCCAGCGACAGGTAATACACCCGCTTCTGAACCTTGCGGTAGATCTGCCGGGTATGGTCCATCCAGTGTTCGACCATATGGTCGCGGGCAGCCAGGGCTACCGCTTCGAACCAGTCATGCTCAAACGCATGGTCAGGGTCCTTGCCCACTGCATAGGTGAGTTTGGCGAGAACAGCGGCGCGGAATGCGGCCACTTCAGCGTCGCGAACAAGTGGTTCCTGAGACATCGTTACGACCTCAAGCTATCAGACGAGTGAAGGTTCAACGGCCCCGCTAAAAACGGCCTGCGTTGCCATCGCTGCGTTAAAAACAGGCTCACACTGCTCATTTACACCCCGTAAACTCCGCTTGCTCGCCTGTTTTGCCTTGCGCTGGCTGTCTCGCTCACGTCTTTAGAGGCGCCCTCAAGTTATTTGACTGTAGGCGTGTCGCCGGTTATTTCCTGAAAAAATCGCAATCAATAAAAAACCGCATGGGGTCTCTGACCGGAGCGGCGCGCTCTGGTTCGCACCCTTGGCGTTCAGAAACGGACGATCATCAACGTGCAGCATGCTGATGACTCGTTTCGGGTTTATGATGGCCTCGGCAGTATTGATGACGCCCTCGAACCGGAACATGGAGCCGCTATGCAGACTTTGTACCCACAGATCAAACCTTACGCCCGGCACGATCTGGCCGTGGAAGATCCGCATGTGCTCTATGTCGATGAAAGTGGTTCGCCCGAGGGTCTGCCGGTGGTGTTCATTCATGGCGGGCCGGGGGCAGGCTGCGATGCGGCAAGCCGCTGTTATTTCGACCCGACCCTGTACCGCATCATTACTTTTGACCAGCGCGGCTGTGGCCGCTCGACGCCGCACGCGAGCCTGGAAAACAACACCACCGCGCATCTGATCGAAGACCTGGAGCGCATTCGCCTGCATCTGGGCATCGAAAAATGGGTGCTGTTCGGCGGCTCATGGGGCTCTACCCTGGCCCTGGCCTATGCCCAGGCGCACCCCGAAAGCGTGCACGCACTGATCCTGCGTGGCATATTTTTGTGCCGCCCGCAGGAGATTCAGTGGTTTTACCAGTCCGGTGCCAGCCGGCTGTTCCCCGACTACTGGCAGGATTACCTGGCCCCGATCCCGGCCGAAGAGCGGCACGACCTGTTGGGCGCCTATTACAAACGCCTGACCGGCAGCGACCAGATCGCCCAGATGCACGCGGCCAAGGCCTGGTCTGGCTGGGAAGGCCGCACCGCCACCTTGCGGCCCAATCCGCAGGTGGTCGAGCGCTTCTGCGAACCGCAGCGGGCGCTGTCGATTGCCCGCATCGAGTCGCACTATTTCGTCAACAATGCGTTTCTGGACGACAACCAGTTGCTGCGCGACATGCACAAGATTGCCCATCTGCCGGGGATCATCATTCATGGCCGCTACGATGTGATTTGCCCGCTGGACAACGCCTGGGACCTGCATCAGGCCTGGCCGGGCAGTGAACTGCAGATCATCCGCGAGGCCGGCCACGCCGCCGCCGAGCCGGGTATCACTGATGCACTGGTACGGGCCGCGGCGCAGATCGCCCGGCAGTTGCTGGATCTGGCGCCTGAAGAGGCCTGATCTGTCTGGCCGGCCCGGTGTCTGCGGTGCGGCCATCCTCTCTCTGTGTTAAGGATGCTTGATGAAAGGCTTGCTACAGCGCGTGCGTGGCGCGCGTGTTGAAGTAGAGGGTGAAGTGGTCGGGGCTATCGACCAGGGCCTGCTGGTTCTGGTGGGGGTAGAGCCGCAAGACACGCCGGCCAGTGCCGACAAGATGCTCCACAAGCTGCTGAACTACCGGGTATTCAGCGATGCCGACGGCAAGATGAACCTGTCTCTGCGCGACGTGCAGGGCGGTCTGTTGCTGGTTTCCCAGTTCACTCTGGCGGCTGATACCCGCAGCGGTTTGCGTCCGGGTTTCTCCAAAGCAGCGCCGCCGGCCCTCGGGGCCGAACTTTTCGACTATCTTCTGCAACAGGCAAAAACGGTTCATCCAAGAGTCGAGTCCGGGCGTTTCGGAGCTGACATGCAAGTTCACCTGACCAACGACGGTCCTGTGACTTTCCTGTTCGAGACCTGAAAAAAGCGCTCAAACGCTGCGTCCTGTATCGATTGGGTAACCAGGCAATAAAAACTTTGTCACACCTGATGCGTTGTGGCGCGCGCTACAGGATAATCGCGCGCTAAATGGCCATCATTGGTGGCCTGTCGGACGGTCGGGCAAATAAACCTTCGGCAGCGATTTGGGGAATCATTGGCCCCTTTCGCAGTCGGAACAATGCTCGCCAACCGGCACTGGATAGCTGGCCGTTGGTTTTTTCATCTGTTTTCGGCGAGGGTTGCTCGTGATCGTTAGTCCCTGTAATGCTCCAAAAAAACCTGTAACGCGGCTGCGTGGCGCGTTGATGGCTGGCACTGCCATGCTTTGCCTGCTTGGCTCAGGCCAGCTATGGGCATTCAATCTTGATGATGTGGCGGTAAAGGCCAAGGAATTGGCCGGGCAGAAGTTCGAAGCTCCGAAGAGCAACCTGCCGGGCGAGTTCCGTGAGATGAAATTCGCGGACTACCAGAAAATCCGTTTCCGCGAAGACAAGGCCGAGTGGGCGGGCGAAAAGATTCCGTTCAAGCTGTCGTTCTATCATCAGGGCATGCATTTCGACACGCCGGTGAAGATCAACGAAGTCACAGCTACCACGGTCGAGGAGATCAAGTACGATCCTTCGCGGTTTGATTTCGGTGAACTGAAATTCGACCCCAAGGCGACCGAGAAACTCGGCTACGCCGGTTTTCGCGTGCTGTATCCGATCAACAAGGATGACAAGCTCGACGAAATCATGACCATGCTGGGCGCCAGCTACTTCCGCGTGATCGGCAAGGACCAGGTCTATGGCCTGTCGGCCCGTGGTCTGGCCATCGATACTGCCGTATCGTCCGGCGAAGAATTCCCACGCTTCAAGGAATACTGGATCGAAAAACCCGGTGCAGACGACAACCACCTGGTGATCTACGCGCTGCTCGACTCGCCGCGTGCCACCGGTGCTTATCAGTTTATCCTGCGTCCTGGCAGCGGCAGCCGCGTCGACGTACGCTCGCGGGTGTTCCTGCGCGACAAGGTCACCAAGCTTGGTGTTGCGCCGTTGACCAGCATGTTCCTGTTCGGCACCCATCAGCCGCCGCGCATGTCCAACTACCGTCGTGAACTGCACGACTCCAGCGGTCTGTCGATCCAGGCAGCCAATGGTGAGTGGGTATGGCGTCCGCTGAATAACCCCAAACACCTCGCTGTGAGCAGCTTCTCGGTGGAAAACCCGCGTGGTTTCGGCCTGCTGCAACGCGGTCGTGACTTCAGTCAGTACGAAGACCTCGACGATCGCTACGACAAGCGTCCAAGTGCCTGGATCGAGCCGCGTGGCGACTGGGGCAAGGGCGTGGTCGAGCTGATCGAGATCCCGACTGCCGACGAGACCAACGACAACATTGTGGCGTTCTGGAAGCCTGACACTTTGCCGGCTCCGGGTGAGCCGATGGAGTTCAACTACCGGATCCACTGGACCAAGGATGAAAACGCCATCCACTCGCCAGATCTGGGCTGGGTCAAGCAGACCCTGCGTTCTCTGGGGGATGTGCGTCAGGCCAACCTGATTCGCCAGCCTGACGGCAGCATCGCCTTCCAGGTCGACTTTGTCGGTCCTGTATTGGCTGCGCAGCCAGAAGACAAGACCATTCGCAGCCAGGTGACCACCGATGAAAACACCGAGCTGGTCGAAAACACCCTGCGTTACAACCCGGTCACCAAAGGCTATCGCCTGAGCCTGCGGATCAAGGTCAAGGACGCCAGCCGTCCGGTCGAGATGCGTGCCTACCTGCTGCGTGAAGTTCCGGCAGAGCCAGGCAAGGAGCCAGCGGTGCTGGTGGCCAATGAAGAGAAGAAGGCTGCTGCCAAGTCGCCTGCCAAAGACACGGTCAAAGACGAGAAAGCGGTGGTCAAGGCTGAAGCGGTAAAGGCTGCCGAAGTCGCCAAGGCCGATGCTGGCAAACCTGAAGCGGCCAAGCCTGAAGCTGGCAAGGCCGAGGCCGCCAAGCCTGAGGCTGGCAAGCCTGAAGTGGCCAAGGCCGAAGCAGGTAAAGATGCCGATGCCACCAAGAAAGACGCCCAGCAGCCTGCTGCCGAGGCTGCGCCCACCCTTCCAGAACCGGCCAAGACTCTGCAAGTCCTGACCGAGACCTGGAGCTACCAGTTGCCTAGCGATGAGTAATTCCGTTCCAGTGCCAGAGTCGCTCAACGAGTACCTGGCACACCTGCCAATGAGCGACGAGCAGCGCGCCGAACTGGCCGGCTGCACGTCTTTCTCCGAACTGCACCGGCGCCTGTCGGCGCAGCCTGGCAGTGCATCCGACGAGGCCGCCCAGGCCTCGGTGGGCACCCGCCTGGCGTTGTCGACTGCTGACGAACTGCGCGAAGCCGAACTGCTCGATGTCGACGCCAACGGCCGGATCCGCCTCAAGGTGGCGCCGCCGATCAAGCGTACCCGGGTCGTGCCGGAGCCATGGCGCACCAATATCCTGGTGCGTGGCTGGCGGCGGCTGACTGGCAAGACCAATCCGCCCAAGCCGGACTACAGCGATCTGCCGCGAGACTTGCCCAAGTCGCGCTGGCGTACCGTAGGCTCGATTCGCCGCTACATCCTGCTGCTGCTGATGCTCGGCCAGACTGCCGTGGCGGGCTGGTACATGAAGGGCATCCTGCCGTACCAGGGCTGGTCACTGGTGTCGCTGGACGAGATCACCCGCCAGACCTTCGTGCAGACCGCCATGCAGGTGCTGCCGTATGCCTTGCAGACCACCATCCTGCTGATGTTCGGCATTCTGTTCTGCTGGGTGTCGGCCGGTTTCTGGACTGCTCTGATGGGCTTTCTGGAACTGCTGACCGGGCGCGACAAGTACCGGATCTCCGGAGCCAGTGCGGGTAACGAGCCGATTGAGCCCGGTGCCCGCACCGCGCTGGTGATGCCGATCTGTAACGAAGACGTACCACGGGTGTTTGCCGGCCTGCGTGCGACCTTCGAGTCGGTGGCCGCCACCGGCGACCTGGATCGCTTCGATTTCTTCGTCCTCAGCGATACCAACGACACCGACATCGCCGTGGCCGAACAACAGGCCTGGCTTGACGTGTGCCGCGAAACCAATGGCTTCGGCAAGATCTTCTATCGCCGTCGCCGTCGCCGCGTGAAACGCAAGAGCGGTAACCTGGACGACTTCTGCCGCCGTTGGGGCAGTGACTACCGCTACATGGTAGTGCTCGATGCCGACAGCGTGATGAGCGGCGAGTGTCTGACCAGCCTGGTGCGCCTGATGGAAGCCACGCCGGACGCCGGGATTATCCAGACCGCGCCGAAGGCGTCGGGCATGGACACGCTGTACGCGCGTCTGCAACAGTTCGCCACCCGCGTCTACGGTCCGCTGTTCACCGCCGGCCTGCACTTCTGGCAACTGGGTGAATCCCATTACTGGGGGCACAACGCGATCATCCGCATGAAGCCGTTCATCGAGCATTGCGCCCTGGCGCCATTGCCCGGTAAAGGGGCGTTCGCCGGTGCGATCCTGTCCCATGACTTCGTCGAAGCAGCGCTGATGCGCCGTGCCGGCTGGGGCGTGTGGATTGCCTATGACCTGCCGGGCAGCTACGAAGAATTGCCGCCCAACCTGCTCGACGAGCTCAAGCGTGATCGACGCTGGTGTCACGGCAACCTGATGAACTTCCGCCTGTTTCTGGTCAAGGGGATGCACCCGGTCCACCGTGCGGTGTTCCTCACCGGGGTGATGTCGTACCTGTCAGCGCCGTTGTGGTTCCTGTTTTTGGTGCTGTCCACCGCGCTGCTGGCTGTCAACACCCTGATGGAACCGACCTACTTCCTGGAGCCGCGCCAGCTGTACCCGTTGTGGCCACAGTGGCACCCGGAAAAAGCCATCGCCCTGTTCTCGACCACCGTCGTGCTGTTGTTCCTGCCCAAGCTGCTCAGCGTGATCCTGATCTGGGCTCAGGGCGCCAAGTCGTTCGGTGGCAAGTTCAAGGTCACCGTGTCGATGTTCGTCGAAATGCTGTTCTCGATGCTGCTGGCACCGGTGCGCATGCTGTTTCACACCCGTTTCGTTCTGGCCGCGTTCCTCGGCTGGGCAGCGACCTGGAACTCACCGCAGCGTGACGACGACTCCACGCCGTGGTCCGAGGCCATCAAGCGTCACGGTCCGCAGACCCTGTTGGGGGTGTTGTGGACCGCTCTGGTGGCCTGGCTGAACCCGAGCTTCCTGTGGTGGCTGGCGCCTATCGTGGTGTCGCTGATGCTGTCGATTCCGGTCTCGGTGATTTCCAGCCGTACCGGCCTGGGCCTGAAGGCGCGTGACGAGAAGCTGTTCCTGATTCCTGAGGAATACGACACGCCACAGGAACTGATCTCCACTGATCAGTACACCCACGAGAACCGCTGGCATGCCCTTAATGACGGCTTCGTTCGGGCCGTGGTCGATCCGCAGCAGAACGCCCTGGCCTGTGCCATGGCCACCTCACGACACCGTGAGGCTGCGCCTATCGAGGCTTTGCGCGTCGAACGGGTGGCGCAGGCGTTGCAGGCCGGGCCAGAGAAGCTTGGTAATCATGAGCGGTTGATGCTGCTCAGTGACCCGGTCGCTCTGTCGCGCCTGCACGAGCAAGTGTGGAACCAGCGTCATCCTGAGTGGCTGGCGGCCTGGCACGCCTCCATCGACGCCGACCCGCATGCGCCGTTGTTGCCGTTGCAACCGGTCAGGCCTGAACCGGTCCCGGTGCCGGCCTGATGCGTGAGGCGGCACATTTGCTGTGAATGTAATGCCGCCTTCACGAGCAAGCTCGTTCCCACTGTATTTCAGGTCAGGATCGGGTGGGAGCGACCTTGGTCGCGAAGGCGGCGGTAAAGTCGCAGCAGATGCTGTGACTTTACCGGCCTCTTCGCGGGCAGAGCCCCCTCCCACCGGGTCTCCCTTCCCGGTCAATGGTTTGTGATCTTGTTTGCCAAGGGCGTCAGTCGTCTGCCGGCCTGCCTCGCATAATCAAACCTTGAAACGGCTCACCAGTTCCTTGAGCCGGGTGCCCAGCCGCGCCAGTTCAATGCTCGAGGAGGCCGTCTGTTCGCTGGCCGTGGCGGTCTGCTCCGAGATCTCGCGCACATTAACCACGCTGCGGTTGATCTGTTCGGCCACTGCACTCTGCTGCTCACTGGCGGTGGCGATCTGGCGGTTCATGTCCTGGATGCCGGTGACGGTGCGGGTGATTTGCTCAAGCGCAGCGCCCGCCCGGCGGCTCAGTTCGACGCTTTGCTCGGTCAGGCTGCGGCTGTTGTCCAGGGTGCTGACCACCTGCTGCGTGCCGCTTTGCAGGGCGGCGATCAACTCTTCGATTTCTTCGGTGGACTGTTGGGTGCGTTGCGCCAGGCTTCGAACTTCGTCGGCCACCACAGCAAACCCGCGTCCTGCTTCGCCGGCACGAGCGGCCTCGATAGCGGCGTTGAGGGCGAGCAGGTTGGTCTGCTGTGACACCGACTTGATCACATCCAGAACGCCAGCAATCTTGTCACTCTCCTGGCGCAGGCGATTCATTGCCTGGGTGGAGTTGAGCATTTCCTGGGACAGCTGCTCTATCTGGCCGATGGCTTCGCCCACCACCCGATCGCCATCGCGGGCTTGCTGGTCAGCCTGAACCGCCGCGTTCGAGGCCTGTTGGGCGCTGCTGGCCACTTCCAGCACGGTGGCGGCCATCTGGTTGATGGCGGTGGCGACCTGATCGGTTTCGGTCTTCTGGCTGTTGACCCCGGCGCTGGTCTGCTCAGTGACTGCCGACAGTTGCTCGGCGGCGCTGGACAGCTGGTTGACGCCATCGCCGATGCCGCTGAGCAGCCCGCGCAGGTTCTCGGTCATGTCTTGCATGCTGCGTTGCAACTGGCCCAGCTCATCATTGCGCTCAACGATCAGGTTGCGGCTCAGGTCTCCTTGGGCGATACGCCCGGCGGCCGCCAGGGTCTGGCGCAACGGCACGATGATCTGCCGGGTCATCACCCAGGCTGCCAGCAACCCCATGCCCATTGCCAGCACCGCGACCCCGGTAAGCGCGGTGCGCGAGCGGCTGGCCTGATCATCGCGCTGTGTGCCCTGCAGGCTGATGAGCTGGGCGACCGATTCGAGCATCTGGTCGCCGAGGCTTTCCATGGCCTCCTGGCTTTGCTCGACTCCCGACTGCGCATCGCGAAAGCGCCCCAGTTGTTCCTTGTACTCTTGCAGCGCTTCTGCAGCTGGTTTGAGCGCTTGCAGATTGTCGTCGGCTTGCTCGCGAGCAATCTCCTGGACTTCCTTGAGCGCTTCGTCGATGGCCATTACGGCGGCATGTTCATCTTCCTGTTTGGCGCTGAAGGTGTAGGCCTGGACCTGAAAGCGGGCCAGCTGGATCTGCTGCTTGAGCTGCGCCAGGTTGGTGAACTCTTCCAGACGCTCGGCGTTGTCCTGTTCCTGGCTCAGAGACTTGAGCACCTCGGTTTCCACCTGGCCAACAGCGGCGACGGCCTGCGCCGACTGCTGCACCAGCTTCTGGCTGGTCTGGTCGCGCATCTGACGTTGCAGGCTCAGTTCGGCGAAGGTCTTCTCCAGGCTGGCGATGATCCGGCTTTGTGCCGTCAGCAGGTCAAGACTCTGCGGGCTTTCGACCTCCTTGCGCAGCACGCCCAGATGGCTTTCCAGTTCGTTGAGGCGGTTTTCAACGCGGGCGGCGCTCTGTGGGGTGCTTTCTTCACGGAAGATGATCCGCTCGGCACGCAGGTCCTTGGTCAGGTTGCTGAGCTGGCCGATGGACGAGATCGCCTCGGACCGTTCGATCATGTTGTCCAGGCCGTGCCAGCCGGTGAGGGTGATGGCCAGGGTCAAGGCCAGGACCAGGCCGAAACCCAGGGTGAGTTTGACTCTGACGCTCAGGTTGTCGAGCGTGCGGTTGATCAATGCAAACATCGGGAAGCTCCTGCGCTATTGAATGCGTCATGAGCGCATCGGCAGGAGTCGGGGAGAGTCGACCTGAACCGGTCGTAGGACATTTCTGAACGGTTGCAGAGGGTGATGCAGTTATCACAAGCGCGGCCAGCCGCGCTTGTGATACGGGGCACGTCAGACGATAAAGCGGCTGACCAGAGTCTGCAGATGGTTGCCCAGACGGGCCAGTTCGACGCTGGAAGCGGCGGTTTCTTCGCTGGCGGCCGAGGTCTGCTGGGAAATATCGCTGACGTTGATCACGCTGCGATTGATCTCATCGGCGGTGGCGCTCTGCTGTTCTGCGGCGGCGGCGATCTGCTGGTTCATCGACTGGATGGCCGAGACCGTACGGGTGATGCTTTCCAGCGAAACCCCTGCGCGGCGGGTCAGCTCCACGCTGCTGCCGGTCAGGCTCAGACCGCTGTCGATGATGCTCGACACCTGCGCAGTACCGTTTTGCAGGCTGGCAATCAGCGCTTCAATTTCTTCGGTGGACTTCTGGGTGCGTTGCGCCAGGCTGCGCACCTCATCGGCCACCACGGCAAAGCCGCGCCCGGCCTCGCCCGCCCGCGCCGCTTCAATGGCGGCGTTGAGGGCCAGCAGGTTGGTTTGTTCGGCCACCGACTTGATCACGTCCAGCACGCTGCCGATCTTGTCGCTTTCCTGCTTGAGGTCACTCATCGCCTGAGTCGAGTTGCCCATGGCCGAGGCCAGGCGTTCGATTTGTTGAATCGCCTCGTTGACCACCTTGTCGCCTTCGCGTGCCTGCAGGTCGGCGGCCTTGGCCGCTTCGGAGGCTTCTTCGGCGTTGCGTGCCACTTCCTGTACCGTCGCGGTCATCTCGTGCATGGCCGTTGCCACCTGGTCGGTTTCGACCTTCTGGCTGTTGACCCCGGCGCTGGTCTGCTCGGTCACTGCGGACAGCTCTTCGGCGGCGCTGGCAATCTGGGTCACACCGTCACGAATACCGCCGACCAGATCACGCAGGTTGAGGGTCATGCGCTGGATACTGGCTTGCAGTTTGCCGAGTTCGTCGCCACGATCGATTTTCAGGTCATGGCTCAGATCGCCGGAGGCGACACGCTCGACCACCTTGAGAGTGTCCTCAAGTGGTTTGGTGATTTGCCGGGTGATGATCCAGGCGGCCAGAATGCTGAGCAGCACCGCCACCAGCGTCGCCAGGCTGATCGTCACCAGCGCCTTTTGACTTTCCGCATCGCGGCTGGCTTTCTGGTTCTGAATCAGTTCATCACTGGTTTTGACCAGCGTCTCGCCCAGTGGCGCCATCCGCTCAAGCGCTGCGTTGGCTGCGCCATGTGCATCGCGGTACTGACCGACAGCGGCGCGGTAGCCTTTGAGGCCTTCCTGTGCCGCTTGCAGGGTGGGCAGGAACGCTGCAGGAATGTCGCCCGCCAGGCTGTTGATGCCGACCATGGCCTCATCAATGGCTGCGTTGGCGTTCTTTTCGAACTCGGCCCTGCCGCTATAGGTATAACCGCGTACCTGGAAACGCGCCTGCTGAAGCAGTTTGCTGACCCCGACGATATTGTTGAAGGCCAGAATATCGTCGCCCTTGAGCAGCTCGGCTTCGAGTTTGCCAATTTCGGCCACGGCTTTATCGGCACTGTCGCCCATCAAACTACGCGTACCTTCACGGGTCGTAATGGCACGGCTCATGTCTGTGAACGCCTGGCGATAATCACTGGCGGCCTTGATCTGGGTCTCCAGACGGCGGTGATTTTCTGGCGTCCTGACCAGGTTCTTGGCGGCCAACAATCCTGCATCGAGTCGGTCCAGGCCATCGCTGACATTTTTCGCCGCTTCAGGACTGACCCTGGCTTCATATTGCTGACGCAGGATGCGCAGTTCGAGGGTCTGCTGGTTGATGTCATTGATTGCGGCAACCCGATCGCTGCGGGCGATCAGGGACTGGATGCTGCTCCAGGCGACGCTACTGATTGCCAGTGCCATCAATACAACCAGACCAAACCCTATAGTCAGCTTCAGGCGAACACTGGCGTTAGCGAGACTTTCAGTAAACCAGCGAGGCATGGTGGCTCCTTGTAGGATGTATCAACGCGAAACGTCCTACTGCATCGGCCTGTATTGTTAAAACTGAAGCGTTCAGTCAGCAAAATGACAGTTGGCAGCGTCTTAAAACAGGCGCGCCAGCAACGCCGTCACGGCGGTCTCGACGCGCAGGATGCGCTCGCCCAGTTGCACCGGTTGCAGGCCGGCCTTGCCCAGCAGTTCGACTTCGTAAGGAATCCAGCCGCCTTCGGGGCCGATAGCCAGTGTGACCGGCCCGCTCACAGCCCGCGGGCAGGCGGGGAAGTCGCCGGGGTGACCGGTCAGGCCCAGGGTGTCTTGCGCAATCGCGGGCAGGCGGTCTTCGACAAACGGCTTGAAGCGCTTTTCGATCAACACCTCAGGCAGAACGCTGTCGCGGGCCTGTTCCAGACCGAGAATCAGATTCTCGCGGATGCTCGCCGGTTGCAGGAACGGTGTCTGCCAGAAACTCTTCTCTACCCGGTAGCTGTTGACCAGAATCAGCCGTGGCACACCCATGGTGGCCACGGTCTGGAACACCCGACGGAGCATTTTCGGTCGTGGCACGGCCAGTATCAGGGTCAGCGGCAGCTTGGCCGGTGGTGCGCTGTGCAGGCTCACCTGCAGCTCGGCTTCACGCGGCTCCAGACGCAGCACCTCGGCCTGACCCAGCAGGCCGTCAATGCGGCCGACCCGCAGGGTGTCGCCGACCTCGACGCGCTGCACCTCCTGCATATGCCGCAGGCGGCGATCACGCAGGATCACCCGGTCGGCCGCGATAAAGTCGGCCTCCTCAAGCAACAGCAGGTTCACAACAGCGGTGCTGGCGGCTGATCGGGCTTGGGATCCTCAGGGTGTTCGCCGCGCTTGCTGATCATGCCGCTGCACAGCACGCCGAGCTCGAACAGCAGCCACATCGGCACGGCCAGCAAGGTCTGGGAGAAGATGTCCGGTGGGGTCAGGATCATACCGACCACGAAGCAGCCGATGATCACGTACGGGCGAATCTTCTTCAGGTACGCCACATCGACCACGCCAATCCACACCAGCAGCACTACGGCCACCGGAATCTCGAAGGCCACGCCGAAGGCGAAGAACAGGGTCATGACAAAATCCAGATAACTGGCGATGTCAGTCATCATCGACACGCCTTCAGGTGTCACGCTGGCGAAGAAGTGGAAAATCAGCGGGAACACCAGGAAGTAGGCGAACGCCATGCCGGCATAGAACAGGATAATGCTGGAAACCAGCAGCGGAACCGCAATGCGCTTTTCATGCTTGTACAGGCCCGGCGCAATGAAGCCCCACACCTGATGCAGGATGATCGGCATCGAGGCGAACAGGGCAACCATCATGGTCAGCTTGAACGGCGTCAGGAACGGCGAGGCCACATCAGTGGCGATCATCGTCGCGCCTTCGGGCAAGTAGGCGCGCAGCGGGGCCGAAACCAGGGTGTAGATCTTCTGGGCGAAATAGAACAGGCAGGCGAACACCAGAAACACGGCCGCCACGCAACGCAGCAGGCGGGTCCGCAGTTCGGTCAGGTGCGAGACCAGCGGCATCGGCTGGTCGTTTTCCGGGATTTCAGCGCTCATGGGGCTCGCGGCGGCAATGACGAATCAGAAGGGCTGGCCGGTTGGGCGACGGGCGCGGCAGTGACCAGCGGTTTTGGCTGTTTTTCCAGGCTCAGACGCGGCTTTTCCGGGGCGTTGGCCACGGCCGGCTGCGGTTCTGGTTCAGGTTGCAGCTCGATGGGCTGCGGGTCCGGTTCGGCGGCCGAGGCATCACGGTTCAGAACCTCTTCCTGCAATGGCGAGAAGATCTTGCGGGCCTCTTCTTCCAGCGACAGGATGTGCTCGTTATGCAGTTGTCGACGGATTTCGTCGGCACCGATCTCGCGCTCCACTTCCTGCTTGATGGCGTTGAAGCTGCGCCGCAGGCGCCCGATCCACAGGCCGGCGGTACGTGCGGCACCTGGCAGACGCTCGGGGCCGAGCACCAGCAGGGCAACCAGGCCGACCAGCAGCAGTTCGGAAAAGCTGATACCGAACATGAATCAGACCTGGTCCTTGCGCTGCGGCTCTGGAACCCTCTGGGCCTGGGCATCGATGGTGTGCGGCTGGGTTGGCTGGGCCGGTTGTGGCGCGGCCTGAGACTGCTGCGGCTGGGCCGTTGCATCGGGTGCAGCCTGTTTTTCGTCGTCGTTCATGGCTTTGCGAAAGCCCTTGATCGATTCGCCGACGTCAGTGCCGAGGTTTTTCAGCTTCTTGGTGCCGAACACCAGGACGACGACGATCAGAATGACGAGCCAGTGTTTCCAGTCAAAAATACCCATTACAGCAATCCTCTTGAAGTTTCAGGCGTGCGCCCAGGCCTTAACCTTGCGTGCGCGCAGCTTTTTCCGCGTGGCCGGACAGCCCGAAACGGCGATCCAGTTCGTCAAGCACGGCCTGCGGATGCTGACCCAGGGCCGCCAGCATGACCATGCTGTGGAACCACAGATCGGCGGTTTCATAAATGACATCGCTGCAGTCACCGCTGACAGCGGCGTCCTTGGCAGCGATGATGGTTTCGACCGACTCTTCGCCAACTTTCTCCAGGATCTTGTTCAGACCCTTGTGATACAGGCTGGCGACATAGGAGCTGTCAGCAGCCGCGCCTTTGCGCGACTCCAGTACTTCGGCCAGACGGGCCAGGGTGTCGGTCATGTTCAGTGTCCTGAGTGGTAGATGGCGTCCGGGTCCTTGAGGACCGGATCGACGGTCTTCCAGTCGCCGTTTTCGAACACGCGGTAGAAGCAGCTTTGCCGACCCGTGTGGCAGGCAATGCCGCCCAGTTGCTCGACCATCAGGATAATGACGTCGGCATCGCAGTCCAGACGCAGCTCGTGCAACTTCTGCACATGGCCCGATTCCTCGCCCTTGCGCCACAGTTTGCCACGCGAACGTGACCAGTATATGGCACGGTTTTCGGCGGCCGTCAGCGCCAGCGATTCGCGGTTCATCCAGGCCATCATCAATACCCGACCGGTCTTGTGGTCCTGAGCGATTGCAGGCACCAGACCGTCGCTGTTCCAGTGAATCTCGTCCAGCCAGTCTTTCATAACTTCTCCGCTGCCGGGGGTCGCTGCCCGGCGGATTGAACAGTGTGCCAGCGCCACGCGCTGCTGGCTATCGACGAACGATCAGATACAGTCCTGCGGCCAGCATGATGCCTGCCGGTATGCCGGTCAGCCCCGGCAGCGCAGTGCCGGCGGCAGTCAGCGCCCAACTCTGGATCGCACCGCCGGTCAGCAGTGCCGCGCCGAGCAGGCGCAGGGCACGGCTGTCGCCGCGCTCACGGCCCGGTGGCGGTGGATCGTTGGCATGCGGCCTGGACAGGCGCTCCAGCAGGTCGCGGGTCATGCCGGCGATGTGTGGCAACTGCTCGACCTGCGATTGCAGGTTGCCCAACAGGGTCTTGGGGCTGACCCGCTCGCGCATCCAGCGCTCAAGGAACGGCTGGGCAGTGCTCCACAGGTCCAGGTCCGGGTACAGCTGGCGGCCCAGGCCTTCGATGTTCAACAGGGTTTTCTGCAGCAGCACCAGTTGCGGCTGCACTTCCATGTTGAAGCGCCGTGCGGTCTGGAACAGACGCATCAGCACCTGACCGAACGAGATGTCCTTGAGCGGTTTTTCGAAGATCGGTTCGCAAACGGTGCGGATCGCGGCCTCGAATTCATTGAGTTTGGTCTCTGCCGGTACCCAGCCTGAATCGATGTGCAGTTGTGCGACGCGGCGATAGTCGCGCTTGAAGAAGGCGAACAGGTTGCGCGCCAGATAGTCCTGGTCTTCCGGGGTCAGGCTGCCGACGATGCCGCAGTCGATGGCGATGTATTGCGGGCTCCAGGGGGTGACGGTGCTGACGAAGATATTGCCGGGGTGCATGTCGGCATGGAAGAAACTGTCGCGGAACACCTGAGTGAAGAAGATCTCCACGCCGCGTTCGGCGAGCATCTTCATGTCGGTGCGCTGATCGGCCAGGGTCGCCAGGTCGGTGACCTGAATGCCGTAGATGCGCTCCATCACCAGTACTTTCGGGCGGCACCAGTCCCAGTACACCTGCGGCACATAAAGCAGTTGCGAACCTTCGAAGTTGCGCCGCAACTGGCTGGCGTTGGCCGCTTCGCGCAGCAGGTCGAGTTCGTCGTAAATGGTTTTTTCGTAATCGTTGACCACTTGCACCGGGTGCAGCAGGCGCGCGTCGGCCGACACCCGTTCGGCAACACGGGCGAGCAGGAACAGCCAGGCCATGTCCTGGGTGATGACCGGCTTCAGGCCCGGGCGCACAACCTTGACCACCACTTCTTCGCCGCTTTTCAGGCGCGCAGCATGCACCTGGGCGACCGAGGCCGAGGCCAGCGGCTCGACATCGAAGCGGCTGAACACTTCGCTGATCCGCGCGCCGAGTTGCTCTTCGATGAGCTGGACCGACAGCTTCGGGTCGAACGGCGGGACCCGGTCCTGAAGCAGCATCAGTTCGTCGGCAATGTCTTCGGGCAGCAGGTCGCGGCGGGTCGAGAGCAACTGGCCGAACTTGATGAAAATCGGCCCGAGATCCTGCAGGGCAAGGCGCAGACGTTCGCCCCGGCTCAAGGGCGAGGGTTTGCGCGGCAACCAGCGCCACGGCAGGACGAAGCGTACTGCCAGCAGCCACCAGGGCAGCGGCAGGCCAAACAACAGGTCATCGAGGCGGTAGCGGATTACGACACGCTGGATGCGCAACAGGCGGCGGACGGCAAGCAACTTCATGCGTTATCGCTATCGCTGGGGGTCAAGGATTGAGAGAGACGGGCTACCCGTACTTCAAGCCGTTCCAGATCAAGTTTGATCCGGTCCAGTTCATTGAAGTGCGCTTCGGCTTCATGCTTGCCGACCAGGGTACGTGATTCTTCACTCAGGTAATCGGCCAGATTCTGGCCCAGGCTTGCCAGACTACTGCGGGTCCAGCGGGCGCGGCTGCGCAGGTGGCTGCCCAGCACCTGGCTGGCGACCGGGCCGAGCCAGCGTGACAGCTCGTACTCCCAGTCCAGTTCCAGGTCCTGAAGAATGCCGGCCAGCTCCAGCAGGATGCCGCTGTCGCCATCAAGCTCGACATTCGGGCCATGCAGCACGGCGCTCTTGTCCTGGCTCAAGGCCAGGCGCAACAGGCTCGCGGCCGGGGCGCGCAAGGTGCAGTCGGCGGGCGCCGCCCATTGCGAGGCCAGCAGCAAGCCTTGGTCGCTTGGCAGCATGAACAGTTGCAGCGCCGGGTCGCGGCAGTCCACGGCAATCACCGTGCCGCTCAGCGCACCCAGGCGTGGCAACGCGGTGCTGTCCATGCGCAGCACCCGGTTGATGCCGTGTTCGGCACTGGCCAGCAAGCCTCGCAGCAGCATCAGGGCTTGATGCCCCGGTGCAGGGCAACGACGCCGGAAGTCATGTTGTGATAGGTCACGCGGTCGAAACCGGCGTCGACCATCATCGACTTGAGGGTTTCCTGATCGGGGTGCATGCGGATCGACTCGGCCAGATAGCGGTAGCTTTCCGAATCATTGGTCACCAGCTTGCCCATCACCGGCATGAACGCGAAAGAGTAGGCGTCGTAGGCCTTGGACATCAGCTTGTTGGTCGGTTTGGAGAACTCCAGGACCAACAGGCGGCCGCCAGGTTTGAGCACGCGCAGCATTGAACGCAGTGCATCTTCCTTGCGGGTCACGTTGCGCAGGCCGAAGGCAATGGTCACGCAATCGAAGTGATTATCCGGAAACGGCAGCTTCTCGGCGTCAGCCTGGACGAACTCGATATTGCCCGATATGCCTTTGTCCAGCAGGCGATCACGGCCTACCTTGAGCATCGAGGCATTGATGTCGGCCAGCACCACCTGACCGGTGGGGCCGACCAGCTGCGAGAACTTGCGCGCCAGATCGCCGGTGCCGCCGGCGATATCCAGCACCCGGTTGCCCGGACGCACACCGGACAGCTCGATGGTGAAGCGCTTCCACAGCCTGTGCATGCCGCCGGACAGCAGGTCGTTCATCAGGTCGTACTTGGCGGCCACCGAGTGGAAAACCTCAGCGACTTTTTCAGCCTTCTGGCTTTGCGGCACGTTCTGGTAGCCGAAATGGGTGGTGGGTTCGGCATCGCTGTCTTTGCGCTGATCGGTCATATCGCTGTCACCGGAATAGAATGCGCTCCATTCTAATCATCACGACTGACTTTGTCTTGACGGGGCGCATGGCCGACATGCTGCGCTGCTATAGTGGCGCGACAACTGGCCCCGCAAACAAGGAACATTGGTATGTCGAAGATTCTTGTCGAACGCTCCCACGCCCTGGGCCTGGAACAGGCCCGCACCAAGGCCGAGCACCTGGTGCAAAAAATCAGCAGCAAGTACGGCCTGGAGCACAAATGGGACGGCGACAGCGTGGCCCTGAACGGCAAGGGTGCCAAAGGCCGCCTCGACGTCGGTGAAGAACTGGTGCGCATTGTCATTGAGCTGAGCTTTTTCCTGTCGCCGATGAGCGGTGCGATCCAGAGCGAGATCGAACGCATCCTCGACCGCGAACTCGCCGCTTGAGAACAGCCCGTAGGAGCAGCTTGTAGCTGCTTCTAGGGTGTGCTTTCTAATTTTTCTGCCTACCTTGAACCTCATATTTGCGAAGGATGTTCTCTTCAACCATTCGAGCGTGAGGTGAACCATGGTCAAGGCCACTCTGAAAAAGAAAGTCGAAATCGAAACCGAGCAGGACAGCACGCTTGCCGAAGTGCGGCGCTACGCCCGCAAGATCTGGCTGGCGGGCCTGGGGGCCTATACCAAGGCCAACCAGGAAGGCTCCGAGTACGTCAAGGAGCTGATCCGCACCGGTGAGCGTGCCGAAAAGGACGCCAAGAAGGTGGTCGACGAGAAAATCGACGCCGCCAACAGCGAGATCGATTCGCTCAAAGGCGAGGTTTCTGGCGTCAAAGGCCGCGTCGAGGCGCAACTGGACAAGATCGAAAGTGCGTTCGATCGTCGCGTCGCCAGAGGCCTGAATCGTATCGGCATCCCCTCCCGGCATGACGTCGAGACACTGTCTGCTAAGCTCGATGAACTGACGGCATTGCTGGAACGTGTCGGGCCCAAAAAGCTTGAGCGCCATGAGCCTAAACAGCTGGAGCGTATCGAGTCGGATCACTGAAGGAGAGCGGGATGGCTGGCAAGAAAAAAACCGAGAAACAAAGCAGCTCCTGGATCGGCGAGATCGAGAAGTACTCACGCCAGATCTGGCTGGCTGGTTTGGGGGCTTACTCCAAGGTCAGCAATGACGGCAGTAAGCTTTTCGAAACATTGGTCAAAGATGGCGAGAAGGCCGAGCAAGAGAGCAAGGTCGACGCCGACAAGAAGCTTGAAGAGGTTAAAAGCGGGGTCAGGGCCGGAAAATCCCGTGTCGGGGATGTGAAGGACCTGGCGCTGGGCAAGTGGAGTGAACTGGAGGGCGCATTCGACAAGCGCCTCAACAGTGCCATTTCACGCCTGGGCGTACCGAGCCGGTTGGAGGTGCAGACCTTGCACGACAAGGTCGATCAGCTGACCCGCCAGATTGAGCAACTGACCGGTGACAAGGTCAAGGCGATCTCTGCCGCCAAGCCTGCCCCGCGTAGCACGGCCAAGCCATTGGTCAAGGCGGCGGCCAGCACTGTAGCCAAGGCGGCAGACAAGGTCGCCAGCAAGGCCACTGCCGCCAAACCCGCGGTGAAAAAGGCCGCGGCCAAGCCGGTCGAGGCGGCCAGCAAAGCCGCTTCGAGCACCGCCAGCAAAGCCAGGTCGGTTGCCGAGTCAGCGGATAAGCCGGCTGACAAGAAACCGTCAGCCGCCAAGCCTGCGGCAGCCAAGAAGCCTGCGGCAGCGAAAAAACCGGCCGCCCGCAAGCCGGCAGCCAAGGCCGCTGACAAACCTGCCGCGCAACCAGAGAGCGGCTCCGGTGGCGCAGCAGCAGCGCCTCAGGCTTCGGGGGCTGCGGCGCCCAACGCCCCGGCACCGGCCAATCCGTCTTCCTGACGGTCACGGCCTGGTGCTGAGATTTGTGGGAGCGAGCTTGCTCGCTCCCACAGGGTAGCGGCAAGGCAGTGAAACATACCCGCCTTGCCTTGCCTGTCCTGCCTTGACGGTGCGGCATTACGGCCATGGCCCGATTTGCCGTGACAGATCGGGCACGCCTGGCTCAGCGCTCCAGATAATGCAGCGCCAGTTGTTCGACGCTTTGCCGTGATACCGGTACCAGGTGCGGTGCGACCAGCATCATGATCTGGTAGACCACGACCCGGACTTCGCCGTCGCGTCCGAGAATGCGTTGGTAATCCAGTGAAAACAGCAGTGTCAGGGTGATCTGTTCCACCAGGTTACCCAGTGCCCGGGTTTCGCTGACCAACTGTCCCTCTGACTTGAGGCGGGCCAGCAACGATGCCAGGGTGCGTTTGAGTGCGTTGAGCAGATGGCGGATACCACGCCCCAGCTTGGGCAGCCGGCCTGCCAGGTTGGACAGGTCCTGGAACAGAAAGCGGTAATGCGCCAGACGCTCAACGATCAAGTGCAGAAACAGCCAGTAGTCTTCGGCGCCCAGCCTTGCCTCGGCGGGCGGATCGAGCAGCGGGGCAAGTTCGCCCTGGAATCGCTCGAACAGGCCAAGCACCAGCGGCTCCTTGCCATGAAAGTGGTAATACAGATTGCCAGGGCTGATCCCCAGCTCATTGGCGATTTCCAGCGTCGAGACATTGGGTTCGCCTTGTTGGTTGAACAGCTCCAGAGCACATTCGAGGATTCGGTCGCGGGTTTTCATCCGGTCTTCTTGAAGGTTTGGGCGAGGTAGTGTTCAGCGCACATGGACGTAGGTTCCCGGTGCAGCTTCCATCGGTGGGTAGTTCTCGTTGCCCAGCGTCATACGGGTTTCACGCTGGGTGCCTGCGCGTTCCTGGATCCAGGCCAGCCAGGTCGGCCACCAACTGCCATCCTGCTGTCTGGCGTCGTAATACCAGGCACGCGGGTCGCTGCTGAGTTCGCCGCTCTCGACGAAGCTGGATTTCGGATTGCCCGGCGGGTTGAGAATGCTCTGCACATGACCGCTGCTGGACAGTACGAAGCGCCGCTCGCCGCCGAGCAGCAGGGTCGAGCGATAGACCGAGTCCCAAGGCGTGATGTGATCGTTGATGCCGGCCACGCTGAAGCTGTCTACCGTGACCTTCTGCAGGTCGATGGGCGTGCCGCAGACCTCCAGCCCGCCGGGATGATTGAGCGGGTTGTGTTTGAAAAAATCCAGCAGGTCGCCGTGCAGGGCGGCGGGCAAGCGGGTGGTGTCGTTGTTCCAGTAAAGGATGTCGAACGGTGGCGGAGCCTTGCCCAGCAGGTAGTTATTGATCCAGTAATGCCAGATCAGGTCATTGGGGCGCATCCAGGCGAACACCCGGTTGATCTCGCGGCCCTCAAGCACGCCGCGCTGATAAGAGCGCCGCTTGGCCGCTTCGAGGGTTTCTTCGTCGATAAACAGGGTGGCCGGGCTTTCGATCTGGCTGTCGAGCAGGCTGACCATATAAGTGGCGCTGGCGACCCGCCGCATCTGGCGCTTGGCCTGCAAATGACCCTGTAGCGCGGCGATGGTCAGACCACCGGCGCAGGCACCGACCAGATTGACCTCACGGGCACCGGTGATGGCGCGGCAGACATTCATCGCCTGTTCGGCGGCCTCGACATAGCTGGACAACCCCCATTCACGATGGCGCACATCAGGATTGCGCCAACTGATGATGAAGGTTTGCAGGCCGTTCTTGAGGGCGTACTGCACAAAGCTGTTGGCCGGGCTCAGGTCGAAGACATAGAACTTGTTGATTTGCGGCGGCACGATGAGCAGCGGCCGGGTGTATTGCTTTTCGCTCATCGGCTTGTACTGGATCAGCTCCAGCAGCTCATTACGATAAACCACCGAGCCTGCCGTGGTGGCCAGGGTGCGGCCAATTTCGAAGGCGTCCTTGGTGGTCTGGCTGGGCAGCCCGTTGTTGTGTAGCAGGTCGTTGGCCATATGGCTCAGGCCCTTGACCAGGCTGTTGCCACCGGAGTTGAACAGCTCTTTGATCGCCAGCGGGTTGAGCAGCGTATTGGAGGGAGACAGGGCGTCGTTGATCAGGCTGAACATGAAATGCGCCCTGGCGCGGTCGTCGCCGGCGAGGTCGCTTTCGTCGATCCAGTGTCTGACCTGATGCTGCCAGCTCAAGTAAGCCTGCAAGCCGCGCCGGTACAGCGGATTGAGGCTCCAGGTCGGATCAGCGAAGCGGCTGTCACGCGGGTTGAGCTGGTGCGGCGTTTCACCCAGCAAGACCCGGCCGAGCTGATTGCCCAGCGCCAGGGCATGCCGGGCGGTGCGAAATGGATGGCGCCAGCCTTGGGCGGCGACACTGCGCAGGGTGGACATCAGGTCCCGGCCGCGCATGCCCATGATCGCGCTTTGGGCGTTGATGAAGGTCGCCGGGGTGGTCTCGGCGCTCTTCGCTGGTTTTTCTCGCATGAGGGCAACACTCCTTCGTCAAGCCATCAATGAATGTCAGGGCGCAGGCAGGGCTGCGCCGTTCTGCGCGGTTCGACGGTCCTGTCAGGTCGCGCGGGTACAACGGATCAGCGATGAGGGCAGCGCTAAAACCAACTGCTGGTCGGCGCCTGCTGCGCTGACGGCCTCGCCTGCTTTCTTAGAGCCGCCCTTGATCGTGCAGGGCGGCTGCAGGCCAGGTTCAATGCGCATTGGGTGTGGGATGCGGGTGCATGACCGCACGCTGACGTTCCTGCTGCAGAAAACTCATGATGATGGGCGCTACGGCTTCGGCCCGGGTGATCAGGAACAAATGACCGTCATCAATTATGTGTAGCTGGGCATTGGGTATCCGCCAGGCCAACAGGCGCATATTTATCAGTGGGATCAGCGGGTCATCATCGCCAGCCAGCACCAGAGTTGGCTGACGGATCTTGTGCAGCCAATGGATGCTGGTCCAGCCCATGCCGGCGAACAGTTGCCAGTAGTAACCCAGCTTGCCTGACGAACGGACCTTGGCTGCATGATTGGCTGCCAGATGCGGGTCACGGCGGAACGCACCACCGTAGATTTCCGGGGCAATGCGGATCACGTGGGATGGCTGGATGTAGCGGCGCGGGCTGGCCATCAGCATCAGCACCCGCGGCTTGCCTGGCACCATCGCCATACCGGCCGCTGTGGCTGCCAGCACCAGCTTTTTGCAGCGTTCGGGGTAGTCATGGGCAAACTGCTGGGCCAGCGCGCCGCCCCAGGACACGCCGATGGCGTTGACCTGACCGTAATCAAGGTAGTCGAGCATGCGCGCCGCCAGCTTCGCCAGGCCCGGAAAGCGGTACGGGCGGTTGGGCGTCGAAGAGCCGCCGACCCCCGGCACATCGAAGGCAATCACCTCCATGTCCGGGTCCAGCGCTTCGACAAACGGAAACACCAGTTCCAGGTTGGCCCCGATGCCATTGAAGATCAGCAGCGGAGCCATATGGCTCTTGCCGGATCTGACGGCCGTCCGGATGGTGTGGCCGTCCAGGTCGATGGAGCGAAATACAAACGGTTGCGGCATGCCGGAGCCCTGTTGGTTAATACTCTGGAAAGATGTCCTGCGCCTTTCCCAGACCGACCGAGGCGTGGCCTCTGGCGTGCGACTGATCATTTATTGCGCAATGGCAGCTACCGGCCAGTATCGCTGGTTCCGGTAGTCTTGCCTTTACCAAGTCTAGCGCTCGTGAACATAAGTGCCCGGCGAGGCTTCTGCGGCCGGATAAGCCTTGTTGCCCAGGCTGGCGGGTGACTTTTTCAGCTCGCCGGAGCGCTCGGTCAGCCAGCTCTGCCAGTGCAGCCACCACGAATCGGTATGCTTGGTGCCGTTTTCCTGCCAGGCGACCGGGTCGAGCGGCAGTTCTTCGTTGGTCATGTAGCGGGCCTTGGGGTTGCCCGGCGGGTTGAGGATGCTCTGGATGTGGCCGCTGCTCGACAGCACGAACTCGGTCTTTCCGCCGAACAGCCGCGCCGAGCGGTAGCACGCCTGCCACGGGGTGATGTGGTCGTTGGTGCCTGCCAGGCAGAAGATGTCGTTGGTCACCTGCTTGAGGTCGATTGCCGTGCCGCACACTTCCAGTGCATTGGGGCGGGTGAACGGGTTGTTCTTGAACATCTCGATCAGGTCGCCATGGAACGCCGCAGGCAGCCGCGTGGTGTCGTTGTTCCAGAACAGGATGTCGAAGGCCGGTGGCTCGTTGCCCAGCAGGTAGTTGTTGACCCAGTAGTTCCAGATCAGGTCATTGGGGCGCATCCAGGCGAAGACCTTGGCCATGTCGCGGCCTTCCAGTACCCCGGACTGATACGAATGGCGCTTGGCCGCTTCCAGGGTCTGCTCGTCGACGAACAGCGCCACTTCGTTCTCCAGGGTGGTGTCGAGCACGCTGACCATCAGGGTCATGGCGTTGATCTTGCGCTCGTTCAGCGCTGCATAGTGGCCCAGCAGCGCGGTGCAGGTGATGCCGCCCGAGCAGGCGCCAAGCACGTTGACGTCCGGGCTGCCGGTGATTGCCGAGACCACGTCGATGGCTTCTTTGAGCGCTTCGATATAGGTCGAAAGCCCCCACTCGCGCTGAGCCTTGGTCGGGTTGCGCCAGCTGATGATGAAGGTCTGCACCTTGCTGCCCAGGCAGAAGCGCGCCAGGCTTTTTTCCGGGCTCAGGTCGAAGACGTAGAACTTGTTGATCTGTGGCGGGATTACCAGCAGCGGGCGTTCATGGGTCTGCTCGGTGGCCGGCTTGTACTGGATCAGTTCCAGCACGTCATTGCGAAATACCACTGCGCCTTCGCTGGTGCCCAGGTTCTTGCCGACCTCAAAGGCGTCCATGTTGACCTGGCTGGGCATGCCGCCGTTATGCACCATGTCCTTGGCCAGATGCGACAGGCCATCAAGCAGGCTCTTGCCGCCGGTTTCGAAGAAACGCTTGACCGCTGCCGGGTTGGCCGCCGTATTGGTCGGCGCCATGGCTTCGGTCATCAGGTTGATGACGAAATGCCCGCGGCTGATGTCCTGCGGGGTCAGGCTGCTGCCGTCGAGCCAATCATGCAGCTCTTTGCGCCAGGCCAGATACACCTGCAAATAGCGGCGATACAGCGGGTTCTGACTCCAGGCCGGGTCCTGAAACCGACGATCGTCAGCGGCCGGTTGCAGGCCCGAGCGGCCAATGACGACGTTTTTAAGCTCCAGCCCCAGATGTGCGACATGTTTGAGGCTGTGGATCGGTTGCCTGAGCGCCAGGCGCATGACCATGCGCGCGGTGGTCAGTAAGTCCTTGCGGCGCAAGCCCACAACCGGGTTCAGGCCCAGTGTGTGTTCAGAAGCCTGGCGCGGCAGGTCATCGTTGTTCTTGCTACTCATCTACGACGCTCCGTTGTCCTGAGGCGAGTACCGGTTTTCCTTTGAGCAGTGGCTCTGGAAGAGTCGGTACTACTGCTCGTGTGACCGATGATGGCTGTTCGGGCACCGCTAAAAACGACCTGCGTTGTCATCGCTGCGTTAAAAACAGGCTAAGCATGCTCATTTACAACCCGTAAAGTCGTGCGCTTTGCCTGTTTTTACCTTGCGCTGACTGCCTCGCCTACGTTTTTAGAGGCGCCCTGGTATGCCGATTCCCGATGGGCATGCCGAATGACAGGCAGGGCGTCTGAACTGCGGCGCTGCGTGTCACTACGTCCTGGCTCCCCATTGGGCGCCTCTAAAAACTGCCCGCGTTTTTAGAAGCACCCATTTCCCGCTGCGTCGAAACGATGCAGTGAATGTGCCGTAATCATTGGTTACGCGAGATTGCACATAGTCGCAAGCAGCACCATGTATAGGCCGCTGCGCGGCACATTCAAGCAAAACAGATTAGAAACCGCTTACTAAAACGGCAAACGGTGCAGGGAGCATAGACGCTGATTGTGAAATTGCGCGGTCAGCGAAGCGATCAGAGCATCAGACGCACGACTTGTTCGTGCGGGTCGCGGCTTTTGCCGGCTTTTTTCAGCTCTTGCAGGTAGTCATCCCACAGCGCGTTCTGGCGCTGGCCCAGCTCGAAGAGATAATCCCAGGTGAACAGGCCGCTGTCGTGGCCATCGTCGAAGGTCAGCTTGAGGGCGTACTGGCCGGCCGGCTCGACCTTGGTCAGGCCCACGCCGAGTTTGCCGAACTGCAGGATCGGCTTGCCGTGGCCCTGAACCTCGGCAGAAGGGGAGTGCACACGCAGAAACTCGGCAGGCAGATCGTACTGCTCGCCGGACGCGTATTTGAGCGTCAGGGTTTTCGACGCCTTGTGCAATTGAATGGCAGTGGGGATTTTGTTCATGGCGCCAGCTTAAGCGTGGCCGGCGGCAAGCCACAAGCGTAGGAGCGGCTTCAGCCGCGAAAAATTCGCGGTTGAAGCTTTCGCGGTTGATGCTTCGCAGCTAAAGCTGCTCCTACAGGCTTTTACAGGATGTAGCGCGACAGGTCTTCGTCGTTGGCCAGTTCGCCCAGGTGGCTGTTGACGTAGTCGGCGTTGATCTCGATCGGCTCGGCATCCGGGCTGCTGGCCAGGTCGCCGGCGCTGAACGACAGTTCTTCGAGCAGGCGTTCGAGCAGGGTGTGCAGGCGGCGCGCACCGATGTTCTCGGTCTTCTCGTTGACCTGCCAGGCGATTTCCGCCAGGCGCTTGATGCCGTCTGGCTTGAATTCGATGTTCAGGCCTTCGGTCTTGAGCAGTTCGCGATACTGTTCGGTCAGCGAGGCGTGCGGTTCGCTGAGGATACGTTCGAAGTCTTGAGGCGACAGCGCCTTGAGTTCGACACGAATCGGCAGACGGCCTTGCAGCTCGGGCACCAGATCGCTTGGCTTGCTCAGGTGGAACGCGCCGGAGGCGATGAACAGGATATGGTCGGTTTTGACCATGCCCAGCTTGGTGTTGACCGTGCAGCCTTCGATCAATGGCAGCAGGTCGCGCTGCACGCCTTCACGAGACACGTCGGCGCCGCCGACATTGCCGCGCTTGGCAACCTTGTCGATCTCGTCGATGAACACGATGCCGTGCTGCTCGACGGCTTCAAGGGCTTTGGCCTTGAGTTCGTCGTCATTGACCAGACGGCCGGCTTCTTCTTCGCGGACCATCTTCAGCGCTTCTTTGACCTTGAGCTTGCGGGTCTTGCGGCGGCCCTTGCCCATGTTGGCAAACAGGCTCTGCAATTGGTTGGTCATCTCTTCCATGCCTGGCGGGGCAGAGATGTCCACGCCCACCGACTCGCTGACTTCGATCTCGATTTCCTTGTCGTCCAGCTGACCTTCACGCAGGCGCTTGCGGAACAACTGGCGGGTATTGGAATCGCTGGTCGAGACCGGCTCTTCGTTGAAACCGCTACGTGCCGGTGGCAGCAAAGCATCAAGGATGCGGTCTTCGGCAGCGTCTTCAGCACGATGCCGAACCTTGATGATCTCCTGCTCGCGCAGCAGCTTCATCGCGGCATCGGCCAGGTCGCGGATGATCGACTCGACGTCACGGCCGACGTAGCCGACTTCCGTGAACTTGGTGGCTTCGACCTTGATGAACGGTGCATTGGCCAGCTTGGCCAGGCGACGGGCGATTTCGGTCTTGCCGACGCCGGTCGGGCCGATCATCAGAATGTTCTTGGGGGTGACTTCGACACGCAGTTCTTCAGGCAATTGCATGCGCCGCCAACGGTTGCGCAGGGCAATGGCGACGGCGCGCTTGGCGTCATCCTGGCCAATGATGTGGCGGTTCAGTTCGTGGACAATTTCGCGGGGAGTCATGGACATGGTGGTAATGGTCCTCAAGCGCAGGCAGGCCGTCAGGCTTGCTCGGCGAGGTCCTGCTCCTCAATGGTGATGTTGTGGTTGGTGAATACGCAAATATCGCCAGCGATGTGCAATGCGGTTTCAGCGATCTCGCGGGCCGGCAGCTCGGTTTTCTGCAGCAGCGCACGGGCAGCGGCCTGGGCGAAGGCGCCACCGGAACCCATGGCGATCAGGCCATCTTCGGGTTCGACCACGTCACCGTTGCCGGTGATGATCAGCGAGGCATCTTTGTTGGCGACGGCCAGCATCGCTTCCAGGCGGCTGAGCGAGCGATCGGTACGCCAGTCCTTGGCCAGTTCTACGGCAGCACGGATCAGGTGGCCCTGATGCTTTTCGAGCTGGGCTTCAAAACGCTCGAACAGGGTAAAGGCGTCGGCGGTGGCACCGGCGAAACCGGCGATGACCTGGCCGTGGTACAGGCGGCGCACCTTCTTGGCGTTGCCTTTCATCACGGTGTTGCCCAAGGAAACCTGGCCGTCACCGGCCATGACGACTTTGCCGTGGCGGCGGACTGAAACGATGGTGGTCAAGGGGAGAGTCTCCACGCAGCGGGGCGAAAATGCCCTGATGGAAACTGATATGGGGATGGCGAAGCCTATTTCAACCTGTCAATGCGCGTAGGACCGGCTTTAGCCGGGAACCGGTATTGTTCCCGGCTAAAGCCGGTCCTACAGCCGGTCCGGCATTTGCAGTTATTAGCTGCCGGTTCAGCGGCTCTGGCGCTGTTGTAACAGCAGGTTGCTGAAGCCGCCGCCAGCCAGTTGCTTCTGGGCGGTGGTCAACTGGTCGCGGTTGCTGAACGGGCCGACCAGTACGCGGTACCAGGTTTCTTCCTTGACCGTACCGGACTCTACGGTCGCGGTCTGGCCCAGCAGGATGATCTGCGCACGGACTTTCTCGGCATCGGCCTGCTTGCGGAACGAGCCAGCCTGCAGGAAGAAGCGGGTGACCGGTGCCGGTTTGGTTTCGGTGGTCGCCACCGGTGGCGCGGGTGGCGGCGTCAGGCCGCTCAGGGCCGCCTGGGCGCGGGCGGTGTCGATCTTCGCGGCCTGCTCCGGGGTCACTGGCGCGACTGGCGTGACCGCAGGCGCGGGCGGGGTTTTCTCCGGCACCGCCTCTTTGGGCACGATGACTTCCGACTCGGGCAGCAGAGTATAGAAGTCGTACTTGGGCTTGACCGCTGCCGGGCTCGGCGGGGTCTTGTTGGCCTCGGCGATCTTGGCTGCCGCCTTGGCCTCGGCTTTTTCGCGCTTGACCTCACTGCCACCGGGCTCAAGCTTCATCAGAAAGACAATGAAGGCGCCGACCGTCAGGCCGACAGCCAACCATACCCATCCTGGGATCGGCTTCTTCGCGGGGGCCTCGTAACGGCTGGCTCCCCGCTTGGGAGCTGCTTTCTTCTTCGCAACGGCCAACTTACATGCGCTCCAGAGTTTCCAGGCCCAGCAGTTCCAGGCCTTGCTTGAGAGTGCGTCCGGTCAGGGCGGCCAGGCGCAGGCGGCTTTGTTGTTGTTCCGGGGTTTGTGCACCCAGGATCGGGCAGTTTTCATAGAAGCTTGAGAACAGGCCCGCGAGGTCATAAACATAGGCGCAAAGCACATGCGGGGTGCCTTTTTCTGCGACGTTGTTCAGTACTTCGCCGAACTGCGCCAGGCGCGCGGCCAGTTCCTGCTCTTGCTCGGCCTCCAGGACGATCTGCCCCTGGCTGGCATCGAACGGCGCGCCGAGCTTGCGGAACACCCCGGCGATACGGGTGTAGGCGTACAGCAGGTACGGTGCAGTGTTGCCCTCGAAGCTGATCATCAGATCGAAGTTGAAGCTGTAGTCGCTGGTGCGGTGCTTGGACAGGTCGGCGTACTTCACCGAGCTGATGCCCACGGCCTTGGCGATGCTGCGCAGTTCGGCCTCGTCCAGTTCCGGGTTCTTTTCCTTGACCAGGGCATAGGCGCGCACTTCGGCTTCGTCGAGCAGGTCGATCAGTTTTACCGTGCCGCCATCGCGGGTTTTGAACGGCCGGCCGTCAGCGCCATTCATGGTGCCGAAGCCCATGTGTTCCAGTTGCATGCCCGGATGGGTGAAGCCGGCGCGGCGCGCCACTTCAAAGACTTGCTGGAAGTGCAGGGCCTGGCGCTGGTCGACGAAATACAGCACGCGGTCGGCCTGCAGTACCTTGCTGCGGTAGCGCATGGCCGCGAGGTCAGTGGTGGCGTACAGGTAACCGCCACCTGCCTTCTGCACGATCACCGGCAGTGGCGTGTCGTCAGCGGTGCGGAATTCTTCGAGGAACACGCACTGCGCGCCTTCACTTTCGACCAGCAGGCCGGCGCTTTTCAGGTCGCTGACCACATTGGCCAGGTCGTCGTTGTAGGCGCTTTCACCTTTGACGTCGGCCGGGGTGAGGTTGACGTTCAGGCGGTCGTAGGTCTTCTGGCAGTGCGACAGCGAGATGTCGTTGAAGCGCTGCCACAGCGCCAGGCAGTCGGCGTCGCCGGCCTGCAGCTTGACCACCAGCGAGCGGGCGCGGTCGGCGAACTCTTCAGACTCGTCGAAGCGCTGCTTGGCGGCGCGGTAGAAGTTTTCCAGGTCCGACAGTTCGTCGCTGGTGGTGGGCTTTTCCTGCAGGTAGGCCAGCAACATGCCGAACTGGGTGCCCCAGTCGCCGACGTGGTTCTGGCGAATCACGGTGTCGCCCAGGTAGCCCAGCACATTGGCTACTGCATCGCCGATGATGGTCGAGCGCAGGTGGCCGACGTGCATCTCTTTGGCGAGGTTAGGGGCGGACATGTCGACCACCACACGTTGCGCTGCACCCGCCTTGCGCACCGACAACCGTTCGTCGGAGAGTGCGGCGTCGAGGCGGCTGGCCAGTGCCTGGGTGTTCTGGAAGAAGTTCAAAAAGCCGGGGCCGGCGATCTCGACCTTGCTGATCTGCTCGTCGGCAGGCAGGGCGGCAATCAGTTTTTCGGCCAGCTCACGCGGCTTCATGGCGGCCGGCTTGGCGAGCATCATGGCAATGTTGCTGGCAAAGTCGCCGTGGGTCTTGTCCCGGGCGTTTTCAACCTGGATCGCCGGCGTCAGCCCTTGTGGCAAGACGCCCTCGGTTTCGAGTCGGGTCAGGGCTTGTTGGATCAGCTGGCGAATGGTGTCTTTCATGAGGTTCTCTTCAACAACCGCAAGCGCGGTAGCGCCTGGATGCGCGGGTGGAAAAACTGCACATTATCCGTGGCCGGGGCGGGCTTGCCAACCTTGACGCATGCCCGTGTCGGTTTCGTTTCAATACAGGTCGACCGGGTCGACGTCCAGCGACCAGCGCACCTGGCGGCCACTGGGCATCTGTTCGAGGATCTGCAGCCAGCTACTGAGCAGCCGATGCAACGGTGCGCGGGCATTGGCCTGAACCAACAGTTGTGCCCGATAGCGTCCGGCGCGGCGTTCCATCGGAGCCGGAACCGGGCCAAGAAGTTCGATGCCGCCGGGATCGATTTGCTCCAGCAGTTGCTCGGCCTCGGCGCAGGCTTGATCCAGAAACAGCTCGGCCTGCCCGGGTTTGTGGGCTTCGGCGCGCAGCAGTGCCAGGTGCGAGAAGGGCGGCAGCCCGGCGCCGCGGCGCTCGCTCAGGGCCTGTTCGGCAAAGGCGAAGTAGCCTTGTTCGGTCAATTGAACGAGTAGCGGATGGTCGGCCAGATGGGTCTGGATAATCACCTTGCCCGGCTCTTCGGCACGCCCTGCGCGCCCGGCCACCTGAACGATCAATTGCGCCATGCGCTCGCTGGCGCGGAAATCGCCGGAGAACAGCCCGCCATCGGCATCCAGGATCGCCACCAGCGTGACCCGTGGAAAGTGATGACCCTTGGCAAGCATCTGGGTGCCGACCAGGATGCACGGCTGACCGCGCTGGATGGTGGCAAACAGCTGGTTCATCGCGTCTTTGCGCGAGGTGCTGTCGCGGTCGACCCGTAACACCGGGTAATCGGGGAACAGAATTGCCAGGCGTTCCTCGGCACGTTCGGTGCCGGCGCCGATGGGGCGCAGATCGACCTTGCCGCACGACGGGCACTGGCGTGGTACCCGTTCGGCGTACCCACAGTGGTGGCAGCGCAGTTCGCCAGAGCGCTGGTGGACGGTCATGCGCGCATCGCAGCGCGGGCAACCTGACAGCCAGCCGCAGTCATGGCACAGCAGGGTCGGGGCAAAGCCGCGGCGGTTGAGGAACACCAGCACTTGCTGACCTGCGCTCAAGGTCTGGCCGATGGCCTGTTGCATCGGCCCGGAAATACCGCTGTCCAGTGGCCGGCTCTTGACGTCCAGGCGCAGGAAGCGGGGCTGTTTGGCGCCCCCGGCGCGCTGGTTGAGACGCAGCAGGCCATAGCGACCGGTGTAGGCGTTGTGCAGGCTTTCCAGTGACGGTGTGGCCGAGCCGAGCACAATGGGGATATTTTCCTGGCGGGCGCGGACGATGGCCAGGTCGCGGGCGTGGTAGCGCAAGCCCTCCTGCTGTTTATAGGAACCGTCGTGTTCTTCATCGATGATGATCAGCCCCGGATTTTTCATCGGCGTGAACAGCGCCGAGCGGGTGCCGATAATGATGTCGGCGTCACCATCGCGGGCCGCCAGCCAGTGGTCGAGGCGCTCACGGTCATTGACCGCCGAATGCAGCAGTGCGATACGGGCATTGAAGCGCTGCTCGAAGCGCGCCAGGGTCTGGGGGCCGAGGTTGATCTCCGGGATCAGTACCAGCGCCTGCTTGCCAGCCATCAGGGTCTGGTGGATCAGTTGTAGATACACCTCGGTCTTGCCGCTGCCGGTGACGCCTGCCAGCAGGCAGGCATGAAAACTGCCAAAGCCAGCCTGAATCGCCTCGCAGGCGGCGCGCTGTTCGTCGTTGAGGGGCAGTTCGGGCTGGGCCAGCCAGTGTTCGTGACGCGGCGCAGGCGCCTGGCTGCGTACCTGGACCTCGACCAGCCCTTTGGCCAGCAGCAGGTTGAGGCTGTTTTTGTTCAGCATCAGCTTGTCGAGTAGCTGATGAGCCACGCCATGCGGGTGCTGCGCCAGGGTGGCCAGGGCTTTGCGTTGTGCCGGGGCGTTGCTGATGCGTGGATCCTGTGGGTCGGCACCGGCCGTCACCTGCCAGAAGCGTTCCTGACGGCTCTCGGCCGGTTCGCCCTGGCGCAGCAGCACCGGCAGCGCCCAGCTCAGGGTGTCGCCCAGGCTGTGCTGATAATACTGCGCGGTCCACAGGCACAGCTTGAACAGCGCCGGCGGCAATGGTGAATGGCTGTCGAGCAGGGCAATGGCCGGTTTGAGCTTGTCGGCGGGCACTTCGCTGTGGTCGCTGATTTCTACCAATACACCGATCATTTCCCGGCGCCCGAACGGTACGCGCAGGCGCATGCCCGGTTGCAGTGCGTTGCGCGGCGTACCGGCCGGGGCGCGGTAGTCGAACAGGCGACGCAGCGGCGAAGGCAGGGCAAGGCGCAGGATGACGTCGGGCACGCGAGCAATTCCGTATGGCAATCGGGGGCGGATGGGCGATGGTAACAGACGACAGTCGGCTTTAAGGTTCGTTTGCGTAATGGCAATTGTCTGGTAATATTTGCCGCCTATTTTGCGTGCGGTATCCGACAATAGTGTCGGGTGGCGGCCCGCCATTCGAGGAAGTCCCCATGAAAGCCGATATCCATCCAGTTTACGAAGCGATCGACGCCACCTGCAGCTGCGGTAACGTCATCAAGACCCGTTCCACCCTGGCCAAGCCTCTGAGCCTGGACGTGTGCAACGAGTGCCACCCGTTCTACACCGGCAAGCAGAAGACTCTGGACATTGGTGGTCGTGTTGACCGCTTCAAGTCCCGCTTCGGTGCTTTCGGCGCTGCCAAAGCACAGTAATCGCGGTTTCCGGACGGCCCTTCGGGCTGGTCCTGGCAACTCGAAAAGGCGCCCCTTGCGGGCGCCTTTTTCATGTCTGTCGTTTGCTCGATTGGGCATTCAGGCGCTGCGTCACTTCGACGCAGCCAGGTTCGGGCAGGGCAAATGCAACTCTGGCAAACGGCTGTGCCAGAGTGGTCTAGAGTCATGGCAAGCGTGTTGGCGGGTGACAATCCAACCCCCGCAGAGGCTTGAAACACCGAATTGATAGCAGGATTCGGTCAGATTTTGCATTAGTGCGACATTATCTATTCCAGAAATGCAATCCCGACATTCGCCCTCTTGACAGCAGTGACTGACCAGTCTTGTGAGGATTATGCATCTTGCGTATCCTCGACGGTTCGTCTGTCCCACCGTAATAAAGCGGAAATCCTATAACATGTCCGATCTGAAAACCGCTGCGCTTGAATATCACGCCAATCCCCGTCCGGGAAAACTGAGCGTGGAACTGACCAAGCCAACTGCAACTGCCCGTGACCTGTCGCTGGCTTACAGCCCTGGCGTTGCCGAACCTGTACGTGAAATTGCCCGTGATCCTGAACTGGCTTACAAGTACACCGGCAAGGGTAACCTGGTAGCAGTCATTTCCGACGGCACCGCCATTCTGGGCCTGGGCGATCTGGGGCCACTGGCTTCCAAGCCGGTCATGGAAGGCAAAGGGGTTCTGTTCAAGCGTTTCGCTGGCATCGACGTGTTCGATATCGAAGTCGATTCTGAAAGCCCGCAAGCCTTCATCGATACCGTAAAGCGCATCTCCATCACGTTCGGCGGCATCAACCTGGAAGACATCAAGGCACCTGAGTGCTTCGAGATCGAAAAGGCCCTGATCGAACAGTGCGACATCCCGGTATTCCACGACGACCAGCACGGTACTGCCATCGTGACGGCAGCCGGCATGATCAACGCGCTGGAAATCGTCGGCAAGAGCCTCGACACCGCCAAGATCGTCTGCCTGGGTGCCGGCGCTGCGGCTATCTCCTGCATGAAGTTGCTGGTGAGCATGGGCGCCAAGATTGAAAACATCTTCATGATCGACCGCTCCGGCGTCGTTCATTCCGGCCGTACCGATCTGAACCAGTACAAGGCAGCCTTTGCCCACGCAACCGAAAAGCGCACTCTGAGCGACGCTCTTGACGGTGCTGACGTGTTCGTTGGCCTGTCTGGTCCGAACCTGCTGAGCGCTGAAGACCTCAAGCGCATGGCCCGTGACCCGATCGTGTTCGCCTGCTCGAACCCGGACCCGGAAATCAAGCCGGAGCTGGCTCACGAGACCCGTAGCGACGTGATCATGGCCACCGGTCGTTCGGACTACCCGAACCAGGTCAACAACGTTCTGGGCTTCCCGTTCATTTTCCGTGGTGCCCTGGACGTACGCGCCAAGCGCATCAACGAAGAAATGAAAATCGCCGCAGCCAAGGCACTGAGCGAACTGGCCAAACTGCCGGTGCCTCAGGAAGTCAGCGATGCCTACGGCGGCGTGAAGCTGGAATACGGTCGTGAGTACATCATTCCCAAGCCGCTGGATGTGCGCCTGCTGAGTGTGATTTCCGACGCGGTGGCAAAAGCGGCCATCGAAAGCGGTGTAGCGACCCTGCCGTATCCGAAGCACTACCCGCTGACCAGCGTTGACGACGTGTTCAACGGCTGACAGCAACCCCCATAAAAAAACCGGCCTGATGGCCGGTTTTTTTATGGGCGTAGGAGCGGCTTTAGCCGCGAAGGCTTCCCGGCTAAAGCCGGTCCTACGAGGTCGATCAGAAGAGGTCTATGGGTGCCGCCTCATCCGCCGGCAGCGGGCTGCCCGGTACACTGCCGCCCAGTTCGTTGACGCTCGGGGGCGTGTCTTCACTCTTGAACAGCTCGAAGAACGCATTGGGCGTGCTTGGTGTGGCGGCGCGGCCGCTGATCGGGTCGACCCGCAGGCTGAGGATGCCATCGGGCTCGGCTTGCTGGTGCGGCGGTTTGTCCTTGAGCGCAGCACTCATGTAGTCCATCCAGATCGGCAGCGAGACGGTCCCGCCAAACTCATGCCGGCCCAGGCTTTCCGGCTGGTCGAAGCCGGTCCAGACGGTGGTCACGTAGTCGGCGTTGTAGCCGGAGAACCAGGCGTCCTTTGACTCGTTGGTGGTGCCGGTTTTGCCGGCGATGTCCGGGCGGTTCATCGACAGTGCCCGACGTGCGGTGCCGCGTTTGATGACGTCCTGCAGGATGCTGTTGAGGATGTAGGTGGTCCGGCTGTCGACCACCCGCTCGGCGACCACCGGGGCCGGATTGTCAGTGGCTGATGCAGGGGTCAGGGTTTCGATCGGCGGCGTGTCGTGTACGGCGAAGGTCGAGGTGTCCGGTGCGGTCTTGACCTCGGTGGCCGGTACGGTCGCCGGGTTGGCGGCGAACAGAACCTGGCCGTCGCGGTTTTCGATGGTCTGGATCAGGTACGGGCTGACCTTGTAGCCGCCGTTGGCGAACACGCCCCAGCCTGTAGCGATCTCCATCGGCGTCAGGGTTGCGGTGCCCAGCGACAGCGAGAGGTTGGGCGGCAGGTCTTGCTTGGCGAAACCGAAACGGGTGATGTAGTCGATGGTCGGCTGCACGCCCAGTTGTTGCAGCAGGCGGATCGAGACCAGGTTGCGCGACTTGTACAGTGCTTCACGCAGGCGGATCGGGCCAAGGAAGGTGCCGTTGTCGTTCTTCGGGCGCCAGACCTTGTCGACAGCTTCATCGACGAACACGATCGGCGCGTCGTTGACCAGGCTGGAAGCGGTATAGCCATTGTCCAGCGCTGCGCTATAGATGAACGGTTTGAAGCTCGAGCCCGGCTGCCGTTTGGCCTGCATGGCGCGGTTGTAGTTGCTTTGCTCGAACGAGAAGCCGCCTACCAAGGCGCGGATCGCACCGTTGCGCGGGTCCAGCGATACCAGGGCGCTCTGTGCAGCCGGGATCTGGGTGAACTTGAGCGTGCCGTCTTGCTGGCGCAGGACCCGGATCAGGTCGCCCACCTGGGCCACGTCAGCCGCCTGGCGAGGGTTGGCGCCCATGCTGTTGGTGTTCAGGTAGGGGCGGGCCCATTTCATGCTGGCCCAATCGACGTGTTCTTCTTTCTCGCCGTTGCGGGTCAACACGCGCAGGCCGGTCTTGTCGACCTGGGTGACGATGGCGGGCTCAAGCCCGTTGACCGGACGCTGTTTCTCCAGTTCCTGGACCCATGCCGCGCGAGTCAGGCCAGGGAAGCGGCTTTCCGGGCCACGATAGCCGTGACGCTGGTCATACTCGATCAGGCCCTGGCGTACAGCATTGTTGGCGTGTTCCTGCAGATCGCTGGGCACCGTAGTGGTAACGCGGAAGCCTTCGGTATAGGCCTCGCTGCCATAACGGCCGACCATTTCGGCGCGGGCCATTTCTGCAATATAAGGGGCGTACACTTCCGGCGTCGGAACGTGATAGCTGGCGTTCATCGGCTCGCTCAGTGCGGCCTGATAGGCGCTTTGCGAGATTTTGCCGAGGTGGTACATGCGCCCCAGAATCCAGTCGCGGCGCTCTTTGGCGCGGGCCGGGTTGGCCAGTGGGTTGAAGCGTGAAGGTGCCTTGGGCAGACCTGCGATGGTTGCCATTTGCGCCAGGCTGACGTCGCGGATCGATTTGCCGTAATAGACCTGTGCAGCCGCTTCAATACCGTAGGCGCGGTTGCCCAGGTAGATCTTGTTCACGTACAGCTCAAGGATCTCGTCCTTGGTCAGCTGGCGTTCGATTTGCAGGGCAAGCAGGATTTCAGTGGTTTTGCGCGAAAAACTGCGCTCACTGGTCAGGAAGAAGTTCTTCGCGACCTGCATGGTGATGGTGCTGCCGCCCGACTGGATATGGCCGCTCTTGACCAGCTCACTGGCTGCACGTGCCAGGCTGGAAGGGTCCACGCCGTAGTGGTTGGCGAAGTTGTCATCTTCGGCCGCCAGCAGGGCATTGATGAAGTTCGGTGGAATGTCCGCGAAACGCACTGGGGCGCGGCGCATTTCGCCGAATTCGGAGATCAGCTTGCCATCGCTGCTGTAGACCCGTAGCGGGATCTGCAACTGGATGCTGCGCAGGGCTTCAACCGAGGGCAGGTTCGGGCTCAGGTAGAGAAAGGCTCCGCTCAGGCCCAGCAACAGTGAGCAGAACACTGCAACGAGGGACCACCAGAAAAACTTCAGCAGGCGTATCAAGGCTTTTGGATTTCCAGAAAAGAAGATGAGAGGGGCGCGGGCATCAACAAATCAATACAGTCGCAAGCGTTTGGTGAACAAAAAGCGCCCGGCATTATAAGCATTTTTCGTCTCCGGGCGTGATTTGCGCTAATGTCATGCCTGTCTATGGCGCTGTCGTGCCCAAAACGTTCCGTAAGTGACGGAAAACGCATAGGAATCAGGTCGTGTTCGAACTCTTCAGCAAGAAGGCCCACACCCTTCTAGGGATCGATATTAGCTCCACTGCGGTAAAACTCCTCGAACTGAGTCGTTCCGGCAGCCGTTACAAAGTCGAGTCCTATGCGGTCGAACCATTGCCGGCCAATGCTGTGGTTGAGAAAAACATTGCCGAGCTCGAAGGCGTCGGAAGCGCGTTGGGGCGCGTCGTGGTCAAGGCCCGTACCAACGTCAAGAATGCGGCGGTGGCGGTGGCGGGTTCTGCCGTGATCACCAAGGTGGTCGAGATGGATGCCGGGTTGTCGGATGATGACATGGAGAACCAGCTCAAGCTCGAAGCCGACCAGTACATCCCCTACCCGCTGGAAGAGGTCGCCATCGATTTCGAGGTGCAGGGGTATTCGGTGCGCAACCCCGAGCGCGTCGAGGTCTTGCTGGCCGCGTGTCGCAAGGAGAACGTCGAGGTCCGCGAAGCCGCCCTGGCGCTGGCCGGCCTGACCGCCCGGGTCGTCGACGTCGAGGCTTATGCGCTGGAGCGCTCGTTCAGCCTGTTGTCGGCCCAACTGGGCAAAGGCCATGAAATGCTCACCGTTGCGGTCGTCGATATCGGCGCGACCATGACCACGCTGAGTGTGCTCCACCAGGGACGCATCATCTACACCCGTGAGCAGTTGTTCGGTGGCAAGCAACTGACCGAGGAAATCCAGCGCCGTTATGGTCTGTCGATGGGCGAGGCAGGGCTGGCCAAGAAGCAGGGCGGGCTGCCGGATGACTACGGCAGCGAGGTGCTGGAGCCCTTCAAGGACGCCATGGTGCAGCAGGTTTCGCGCTCTTTGCAGTTCTTCTTTGCGGCCGGCCAGCACAACTCGGTGGACTACATCATGCTGGCCGGCGGTTCGGCTTCGATTGCCGGTCTTGAGCACCTGATTCAGAAGCGCCTCGGCGTGCCGACCATGGTCGCCAACCCGTTTGCCGATATGGCGCTGAGTTCCAAGGTCAATGCCGGGGCCCTGGCCAGCGATGCTCCAGCGTTGATGCTTGCCTGTGGTCTGGCCATGAGGAGTTTTGACTGATGGCACGGATCAACCTTCTTCCTTGGCGCGAGCAACAGCGCGAGGAGCGCAAGAAGCGTTTTGTCACCGCGCTGGTGGGGGCGTTGGTGGTCGCGGTGGCAATCGTGTTGTTCATCGACCAGGGCCTGAGTCACGCCATTGATCAGCAGGACGCACGCAACACCTTCCTGCAGGGTGAGCTGGCCCAGCTCGACGTGCGCATCAAGGAAATCAGCGAATTGAAAGCGCGCCGCAAGCAGTTGCTCGAACGGATGAAAATCATTCAGGACCTGCAAGGCAACCGGCCGGTGATTGGTCGCGTCTTCGATCAGTTGGTGCGGACCTTGCCTGACGATGTGTATTTTTCCGACGTCAAAATGACCGGCAACCTGATTGCCATCAACGGCGTTGCGCAATCGAACAACCGCGTTTCCGATCTGATGCGTAATCTTGATGCGTCTGACTGGTTCGAAAGCCCCGTACTTATCGAGGTCAAGGCCAACGCTACGGACCAGACCAATGTCTTCCAGTTGACGGTGCGCCAGACCCAGCCCGCCGAGGCAGAAGGAGCCACGCCGTGAATTTCTCCGAATGGCTGGACGGCCTGCGCAAGATCGACCTCAACGACCTGGACATGAGCAATCTGGGGTCGTGGCCGGCGGCCGTGAAAGTGGCAGCCTGTGGGCTGCTAATGATGCTGGTGCTGGCGCTGGGCTATTTCTTTTATATTCAGGATCTGGAAAACCGCCTCGAAGGCGCGCGCACCAACGAAGGCGTACTCAGGGAACAATACACTGCCAAGGCCTTCCAGGCGGCAAACCTGGAGCCTTACAAGAAGCAGATGGTCGAGATGGAAAATACCTTTGGTGCACTGCTGCGGCAGTTGCCCAGTGATACCGAGGTGCCGGGGCTGCTTGAAGACATCACCCGCACCGGGTTGGGGAGCGGCCTGGAGTTCGAAGAGATCAAGCTGTTGCCTGAGGCGGCCCAACAGTTTTATATCGAACTGCCGATCCAGATTACGGTGGTGGGCGGGTATCACGACCTGGCCACCTTTGTCAGCGGCGTGGCGAGTCTGCCGCGGATCGTCACCCTGCATGACTTCGAGATCAAGCCGGTCGACCCCAAGAGCAACAGCAAATTGCGTATGAATATCCTCGCCAAGACGTATCGTTACAACGATGAAGGGCTGAAAAAATGAAGGCGGCGCGTCTATGGTGCGTCAGCCTGGCGGTGTTGGGGCTGGCAGGTTGTGGCGGTAGCGATGATCACTCTGACCTGACCGTGTTCGTCGAGGATGCCAGGGCGCGGCCGACCGGCACCATCGAGGTACTGCCCAAATTCAGGCCCTATGAAGCCTTTACCTATAACGCTTCAAGCTTGCGCAGCCCCTTTCAGCCGCCAGTCAAAATTGATGCGCTGAACCGCCAGCGCGGCTCGCGCCTGGTCAAACCGGACGAGACGCGGGTCAAGCAGTTTCTTGAAGGCTTCAATATCGAGACCTTTGAAATGGTCGGAACGATAGGTAATGAATCGGGTACATTCGCGCTGCTGAGCGGGGCCGGCGGTGTGCATCGGGTCAAAGTGGGTGACTATCTGGGGCGTAGCAATGGCCGTATTGTGTCGGTCAGTGACGCGCAGGTCGAAGTCGTTGAAATCGTTCCTGACGGGGAAGGGGGCTGGCTGGAAAGGCCGCGCAGTATCCCTCTCAAAGAGCGCTCATGAAGTGGGCAAGGCCAAGCATGCATAACACCGCACAACGGAAATTGAACATGACCAGGATTCTCTCGATTATCGGCGTGTCGCTATGGATTGCGATGGTCGCTCCGATAGTCCAGGCTGCCACGCTCAAGACGCTCGATGTCGCCACGCTGCCCGGAGACCGTATCGAACTGAAACTGGCGTTCGACGCTCCGGTGGCTGCGCCTCGCGGTTACACCACCGAGCAGCCGGCGCGCATTGCACTCGACCTGCCCGGGGTCAACACCCAGCTGACCAACCGCAGCCGCGACCTGGGGACCGGTAATGCCCGTAGCGTTGTCGTGGTGCAGGCCAACGACCGTACCCGAATCATCATCAACCTGACCACCCTGTCGCCCTACAGCACCCGGGTTGAGGGCAATAACCTGTTCGTTGTCATCGGTCAGGGCGCCACCGCGGCGCAAGCCTCCCAGCCGGGCACGGCGCAAGCTGCAGCACGCGGCGCTACGCCCGCTGCGAGTGGCGCCGCCAGGCCTGCCGCAGTCGCCTCGGGGGTGGCCATCGCGCCAGGGGCCAGGGCCGTACGCAATCTGGATTTTCAGCGTGGTGAGCTGGGTGAGGGCAATGTTCTCATCGACCTGAGCAGCGCTGGCATCGCTCCGGATATTCAGGAGCGCAACGGTAAAATCTTTGTCGACTTCGCCAAGACCCAGCTCCCTGACCCTTTGCGTGTACGGCTGGATGTCAAGGATTTCGCCACCCCTGTGCAGTTCGTCACGGCAACCACCTCGGGTGACAAGACCAGTATCAGCATCGAGCCGTCCGGGGCCTATGACTATTCCGCCTATCAGACCCAAAACCGCCTGACCATCAGCGTCCGCCCTCTGACCAATCAGGATCTGGAGCGCCGTGCGGCGGACAAACCTGTGTATACCGGCGAGAAGCTGTCACTCAACTTCCAGGACATTGATGTGCGGTCGGTGCTGCAATTGATTGCCGACTTCACCAACCTCAACCTGGTCGCCAGCGACACCGTACAGGGCGGCATTACCCTGCGTCTGCAGAATGTGCCCTGGGACCAGGCGCTGGATCTGGTGCTCAAGACCAAGGGCCTGGACAAGCGCAAGATCGGTAATGTGTTGCTGGTGGCGCCGGCCGACGAGATCGCCGCCCGTGAGCGCCAGGAACTGGAGTCGCAAAAGCAGATCGCCGAGCTGGCACCGCTGCGTCGTGAGCTGTTGCAGGTCAACTACGCCAAGGCTGCGGATATTGCCAAGCTGTTTCAGTCAGTGACCAGTGCCGAGGCTCAGGTCGAGGAACGTGGCTCGATCACCGTCGATGAGCGCACCAACAACATCATTGCCTATCAGACCCAGGAGCGTCTTGATGAGCTGCGGCGCATCGTTGCCCAGCTGGACATTCCGGTGCGTCAGGTGATGATCGAAGCGCGCATCGTCGAGGCCAACGTCGATTACGACAAGGCGCTGGGCGTTCGCTGGGGCGGCAGCCGGACCAGTGGTAGTGGCAAATGGATCGGCTACGGTCTGGATGACAACCTCACCTCCGCGAGCACCTCGGGTGGCAGCAACGCCACTACCGATGTGGGCACCTCGGGTACGAGCACGGCTGCCTCGAACCGCAACATCCCGTTCGTCGATCTCGGCGCGCCGGATGCCACGGCGGGCTTCGGCATCGGCTTCATGACCAGCAACACCCTGATCGACCTCGAACTCAGTGCCATGGAAAAGAGCGGTAACGGCGAGATCGTCTCCCAGCCCAAGGTTGTCACCTCTGACAAGGAAACCGCCAAGATCCTCAAAGGCACCGAAATTCCCTATCAGGAGTCCAGCTCCAGTGGCGCGACCACGGTGAGCTTCAAGGAGGCTTCGCTGTCACTGGAGGTCACCCCGCAGATCACCCCGGACAACCGCATCATCATGGAGGTCAAGGTCACCAAGGACGAGCCGGATTACCTCAATGCCGTGCTGGGTGTGCCGCCGATCAGGAAAAACGAGGTCAACGCCAAGGTGCTGATTTCCGATGGCGAGACTATTGTTATTGGCGGCGTGTTTTCCAACACTCAAAGTAAAGTTGTAGAAAAAGTGCCATTCCTTGGCGATGTGCCGTATGTTGGCCGCCTTTTCCGGCGTGACGTGGTGTCTGATTCAAAATCCGAGCTTCTGGTATTTCTGACACCACGCATCATGAACAACCAGGCGATTGCTGTGGGTCGTTGATTCTGTGCGAAATCTAATACTTGTAGGGCCGATGGGGGCAGGCAAAAGCACCATCGGTCGTTTGCTGGCCAAAGAACTGCGACTTCCGTTCAAGGATTCGGACAAGGAAATCGAGCTGCGTACCGGTGCCAACATCCCGTGGATCTTTGATCGGGAGGGCGAGGCCGGCTTTCGTGAGCGTGAGCAGGCGGTGATTGGTGAACTCTGTGCTGCCGATGGGCTGGTACTGGCAACCGGCGGCGGGGCGGTGATGTGCGAAGCAAACCGCAAGGCACTGCATGCCGGCGGCCGCGTGGTCTATCTGCATGCTTCGGTCGAACAGCAGGTCAGTCGTACGGCCCGTGACCGCAATCGTCCGCTGTTGCGCACTGCCAATCCGGCTCAGGTGCTGGCTGATCTGCTGGCCCTGCGTGATCCGCTGTACCGGGAGATTGCCGATGTGGTGATCGAAACCGACGAGCGGCCGCCGCGAATGGTGGTGCTGGAGATCCTGGGCCGTCTGGCCGAGCTCGCTCCCCGTTAAAGCGCGGCCGAAAATGCGCTATTCTCGGCGACCATTAAAACGAAAGCAGCAGGCGGCAGGCGCCGCCTTTTGCTCTGGTGCGCGAAAAGCGCCCAATCGCTAATCAATGTGGGGAAACATGCAGACTCTGACGGTCGATCTTGGTGAGCGTAGCTACCCGATTCATATTGGCGAAGGTCTGCTGGACCAGCCTGAGCTTCTGACACCGCATATCGTTGGTCGTCAGGTGGCTATCGTGACCAACACCACGGTTGCGCCGCTGTATCTGGAACGTCTGACCAAGACTCTGGCCGGCTATACGGTTCTGCCGGTGGTGCTGCCTGACGGTGAGGCCTTCAAGAACTGGGAAACCCTGCAACTGATCTTCGACGGCCTGCTTGGCGCCCGGCATGATCGCCGTACCACCGTCATCGCCCTGGGCGGTGGTGTGATCGGTGACATGGCGGGTTTTGCCGCAGCCTGCTATCAGCGTGGGGTGAACTTCATTCAGATCCCCACCACCCTGTTGTCCCAGGTCGACTCTTCGGTCGGTGGCAAGACCGGCATCAATCACCCGCTGGGCAAGAACATGATCGGTGCGTTCTACCAGCCATCGGTGGTGCTGATCGATACCCGCTCGCTGAACACCCTGCCCGAGCGCGAACTGTCAGCGGGTCTGGCCGAAGTCATCAAGTATGGCCTGATCTGCGACGAACCGTTCCTGAGCTGGCTGGAAGACAATATCGATGCGTTGCGCGGCCTGGACCAGGTGGCGCTGACAGCGGCCATCGAGCGTTCATGTGCGGCCAAGGCGCGGGTGGTAGGTGCCGATGAGCGTGAGTCGGGAATTCGCGCGACCCTGAACCTGGGTCACACCTTTGGCCACGCCATCGAAACCGAGATGGGGTATGGTGTGTGGCTGCATGGCGAGGCGGTTTCGGCTGGCACCGTCATGGCTCTGGAAATGTCCGCGCGGCTGGGCTGGATCACCACTCAGGAGCGCGATCGTGGTATTGCTCTGCTGTTGCGCGCCGGATTGCCGGTTGTGCCGCCGCAGGAAATGACTGAGGCGCAATTCATGGCGCACATGGCGGTCGACAAGAAAGTGATCGATGGCCGCATGCGCCTGGTATTGCTGCGACAGCTGGGTGAGGCGGTGGTCACTGACGACTACCCGCAAGACGTACTCAAGGCCACTCTGGTGACGGATTACCGCGCCCTGGTGGATCAGCTTAGAGGTTAATGGAAAGACCGATGACTAGTTTGCACGCCGACGAGGCCTTTCTCGGCCACTATCAGTTGAGTCACGACCCCTTTGCGGCGCGGGTGCCTGGCTTCAAGTTTTTCCCTGCCCAGCGTAAGCCGGTGCTGGGCCAGTTGCATCACCTGGCGCGTTACAGCCAGTTGCTGCTGGCTGTAACCGGCCCCCAGGGCAGCGGCAAGACCCTGCTGCGCCAGGCACTGGTCGCCAGCACCAACAAGCAGTCCGTGCAGAGTGTAGTGATATCGGCACGTGCGGCCGGTGATGCTGCCGGGGTATTGCAGCAGGTCGCCGAATCGCTGGGAATTTCCAGCGCCGAGATGAAGCCGATCCTTGCCCAGGTCGTGCAACTGGCCCTGACGGGACAGGAAGTCTACATTCTGCTCGACGATGCGGAACAACTCGGTGATTCGGCACTCGAAGCCCTGCTGGGGCTGGCTGAGGGCGCGCCGGAAGGGCGTCCGCATGTATTTCTGTTCGGTGAGGCATCGCTGATCGATCGTCTCGACCAGATATGTGCCGGCATGCACGGTGACACTGAAGGCGAGCGCTTTCACGTTATCGAGCTGCAGCCCTACAACGAAGAAGAAACTCGTGAGTATCTGGCACAACGCCTGGACGGTGCGGGACAGGGTATTGCCTTGCTGAGCGCCGATCAGATCGCCGATATCCACGAGCAGTCCGATGGCTGGCCCGGGATCATCAACCAGGTGGCCCGCGATTCAATGATCGAGGCGATGATCGCGAGTCGCTCCGCGGTCAAGCGCCCTAGCGTAGGGTTCAACATGCCGAAGAAACACATACTGGCCCTGGGGGCTGTGGTCGTGGCCGCCGTGGCCGCCGCAGTGCTGATCCCGGGCGGCGACAAGAGCAATACGGCCAATCCGCCGACCAATGCCCAGGCCCAATTGCCGTTGGGGCAAGGTACCCAGCCTGCTCAGCAGTCCAATAATGGTGGTCCGGCCATCGAGTTTGCCGGCAACTCGCAACCGATGCCATTGCCGCTGGCCGGCAATTCGCAACCGGTCATGCGCGGTCCACTGGCCGAGGCGACCGGTTCCGGTCCGAGTGACGAAGACGCAGTGCCTAGCACCTCGCCTGCCAGCCCGCCTACCGTGACCACCAGCGCCCCGCCAGCCGGCCACCAGGCCGCTGAAGTGCCGCGCTCGTCGATTCCTGCGCCAGCGGCACCTGCGCCGGCACCGGCGCCTGCTGCAAAGCCGGCTCCGGCTCCTGCTCCACAGACCCAGGTGGCGACCGCCAAGCCGGCACCTGCCCCGGCGCCAGCACCAGCACCAGCGGCCAAGCCGGCCGAGAAGCCCGTGGCAGCCGCACCCGCCAAACCGGCGACAGGCGGTAGCTGGTACAGCGGCCAGGCTCCTGGTCGCTATGTGGTGCAGATCCTGGGGACCAGTTCCGAGTCCACTGCCCAGGCTTACATCGCCGAGCAGGGCGGGGAGTACCGCTACTTCAAGAAAACCCTGCAGGGCAAACCCCTGTATGTGATCACCTACGGTAACTTTGCTGATCGCAATGCTGCCCTGGCTGCGATCAAAAACTTGCCAGCCAAGGTCCAGGCTGGTAAACCTTGGCCTCGTACTGTGGCCAGCATCCAGCAAGAACTCGGCGCTTCTCGCTAAGCGTGCGGATTGAAGCGGCCCGCCAAGGGCCGCTTACCTCGATATCCCGCTGTTTATCCCCAGGACGCACCCTTCTGCCAAGGGTGTGATTCTGGCGGTGTCCGCGCTACAAACTCCCCTGCCAACCCCCTTTGGTCGTCAAAAATAGATTTGACTAACACAGGGTGTCACTTTAAAACCTTCATAAATGCGACACGCTTTTTCAGTAAATAGTCATTAAATTTGTGGGCTCATGCCCTGCTGTGTACAATGCCCTCCGTTTTGCTTCTCCAAAGCCGGCGTACGTTCGGCGTGATGAAGCGGTTGATTGAGCCGAAGAATTTGCCTCTAACCCAGGCAGCCTGGTGAGAAAGTGTCTATGAAAACAGGTCTGTACCATCCGGATGTACACAAGGCTAACTGTGGATTTGGCCTGATCGCCCACATGCAGGGTGAAGCCAGCCATCACCTCTTGCAGACGGCTATGGCGGCCCTGACCTGCATGACCCACCGTGGCGGTATCAACGCTGACGGCAAGACCGGTGACGGTTGCGGTCTGTTGATCCAGAAGCCCGACCTGTTCCTGCGTGCCGTGGCCAAAGAGCAGTTCGGTGTCGAGCTGCCTCGCCAGTATGCGGTGGGCATGGTGTTCTTCAACCAGAATGACGAAAAGGCCGAGGCTGCCCGCGAGCACATGAACCGCGAGATCCTGGCCGCAGGTCTCAATCTGGTTGGCTGGCGCCAGGTGCCGATCGACACCAGCGTGCTCGGGCGTCTGGCCCTGGAGCGCCTGCCACGCATCGAGCAGGTGTTCATCGGCGGTGAAGGCCTGAGCGATCAGGAGTTCGCGGTCAAGCTGTTCAGCGCCCGCCGCCGTTCGTCGGTGGCCAACGCCGAGGATGCCGAGCACTACATCTGCAGCTTTTCGCACAAGACCATCATCTATAAGGGCCTGATGATGCCTGCCGACCTGGCAGCCTTCTATCCGGACCTGGGCGACGAGCGCCTGCAGACCGCGATCTGCGTATTCCACCAGCGCTTCTCGACCAACACCATGCCGAAGTGGCCGCTGGCCCAGCCGTTCCGCTTCCTGGCACACAATGGTGAAATCAACACCATCACCGGTAACCGTAACTGGGCCCAGGCTCGCCGCACCAAGTTCACCAACGACCTGATGGAGCTTGAAGAGCTCGGTCCGCTGGTCAACCGTGTCGGTTCCGACTCCTCAAGCATGGACAACATGCTGGAGCTGATGGTCACTGGTGGTATCGACCTGTTCCGTGGCGTGCGAATGATCATTCCGCCAGCCTGGCAGAACGTCGAGACCATGGACTCGGACCTGCGCGCGTTCTACGAATACAACTCCATGCACATGGAGCCGTGGGACGGCCCGGCCGGCGTGGTGATGACCGAAGGCCGCCACGCGGTCTGCCTGCTCGACCGCAACGGCCTGCGCCCGGCGCGCTGGGTCATGACCAAGAACGGCTACATCACCCTGGCGTCGGAAATCGGCGTCTGGGACTACACCCCTGAAGACGTGATCGCCAAAGGCCGTGTGGGGCCGGGCCAGATCTTTGCCGTGGACACCGAGACCGGCCAGATCCTCGACACTGACGCCATCGACAACCGCCTCAAATCGCGTCATCCGTACAAGCAGTGGCTGCGCAAGAACGCCTTGCGCATCCAGGCGACCATGGAAGACAACGACCACGGTTCGGCCTTCTACAACCAGGACCAGCTCAAGCAGTACATGAAGATGTACCAGGTCACCTTTGAAGAGCGTGACCAGGTGTTGCGCCCGCTGGGTGAGCAGGGCCAGGAAGCCGTGGGGTCGATGGGTGATGACACACCGATGGCCGTGCTGTCGCGTCGGGTCCGCTCGCCTTACGATTACTTCCGCCAGCAGTTCGCGCAGGTTACCAACCCGCCGATCGACCCGCTGCGCGAAGCCATCGTCATGTCCCTGGAAATCTGCCTGGGTGCCGAGCGCAACATCTTCCAGGAGTCGCCTGAGCACGCCTCGCGGGTGATCCTCAGCTCGCCGGTGATTTCCCCGGCCAAATGGCGCAGCCTGATGACCCTGGAGCGTCCAGGCTTCGAGCGCTGCATCATCGACCTGAACTACGACCAAAGCGTTGGTCTGGAAGCTGCCGTCCGCAATATTGCCGATCAGGCTGAAGAAGCCGTACGTTCAGGGCATACCCTGATCGTTCTCAGTGACCGGCATATCGCGCCGGGCAAGCTGCCGGTGCATGCTTCGCTGGCCACCGGTGCGGTACACCACCGCCTGACCGAGCAGGGCCTGCGCTGCGACAGTAACATCCTGGTCGAGACCGCGACCGCCCGTGACCCGCACCACTTCGCGGTGTTGCTCGGTTTCGGTGCTTCGGCGGTCTATCCGTTCCTGGCTTACGAAGTGCTGGGCGACCTGATCCGCACCGGTGAAGTGCTGGGCGACCTCTACGAAGTGTTCAAGAACTACCGTAAAGGCATCACCAAAGGCTTGCTCAAAATCCTGTCGAAGATGGGTATCTCGACCGTGGCCTCCTACCGTGGCGCCCAGCTGTTCGAAGCCATCGGTCTGTCCGAAGAGGTCTGCAACCTCAGCTTCCGTGGCGTGCCAAGCCGCCTGAAGGGTGCACGTTTCGTTGACCTGGAGTCCGACCAGAAGCTGCTGGCCGCTGAGGCCTGGAGTGCGCGCAAACCGATCCAGCAGGGTGGTCTGCTGAAGTTTGTCTACGGTGGCGAATACCACGCCTACAACCCGGACGTGGTCAACACCCTGCAAGCGGCCGTGCAGCAGGGCAACTACGAGAAATTCAAGGAATACACCGCGCTGGTGGACAACCGCCCGGTGTCGATGCTGCGTGACCTGTTCAAGGTCAAGACCCTTGAGCAGCCGCTGAGCCTCGATGAAATCGAGCCGCTGCCGGCGATCCTCAAGCGCTTCGACTCGGCCGGTATCTCGCTGGGCGCACTGTCGCCGGAAGCTCACGAAGCCCTGGCCGAGGCGATGAACCGCCTGGGCGCGCGCTCCAACTCCGGTGAGGGCGGTGAAGATCCGTCGCGCTACGGCACCATCCGCAGCTCCAAGATCAAGCAGATCGCCACCGGCCGTTTCGGCGTCACTCCTGAGTACCTGGTCAACGCCGAAGTGCTGCAGATCAAGGTCGCACAGGGTGCCAAGCCCGGTGAGGGCGGCCAGTTGCCCGGTGGCAAGGTCAACGGCCTGATCGCCAAACTGCGCTATGCGGTGCCTGGCGTGACTCTGATTTCACCACCGCCGCACCACGACATCTACTCGATTGAAGACCTGTCGCAGCTGATTTTCGACCTTAAGCAGGTCAATCCGCAGGCACTGGTTTCGGTCAAGCTGGTGGCAGAAGCCGGCGTGGGCACCATCGCGGCCGGTGTCGCCAAAGCTTATGCCGACCTGATTACCATCTCCGGTTACGACGGCGGCACCGGCGCTTCGCCACTGACCTCCATCAAGTACGCCGGCTCGCCGTGGGAGCTGGGCCTGGCCGAGACTCACCAGACCCTGCGCGGCAACGACTTGCGCGGCAAGGTCAAGGTGCAGACTGACGGCGGCCTGAAAACCGGCCTGGACGTGATCAAGGCGGCGATCCTGGGGGCCGAGAGCTTCGGTTTCGGTACTGCGCCGATGATCGCCCTGGGCTGCAAATACCTGCGTATCTGCCATCTGAACAACTGCGCGACCGGCGTGGCGACCCAGAACGACAAGCTGCGCAAGGATCACTACATCGGCACCGTCGACATGGTGATCAACTTCTTCACCTACATTGCCGAAGAAACCCGTGAGTGGCTGGCCAAGCTGGGCGTGCGCTCGCTGGAAGAGCTGATCGGCCGTACCGACCTGCTGGAAATCCTGCCGGGCGACACCGAGCGTCAACAGCATCTGGACATGACCCCGTTGCTGGGCAGCGATTACATCCCGGCCGACAAGCCGCAGTTCAGCCTGGTCGACCGTAACCCGCCGTTCGACAAAGGCCTGCTGGCCGAGAAGATGGTCGAAATGGCCAAATCGGCCATCGAGTCGATGAGCGGTGGCGAGTTCGAGCTGGACGTGTGCAACTGCGACCGTTCCATCGGTGCGCGCATCTCCGGCGAAATCGCCAAACTGCACGGCAACCAGGGCATGAACAAGGCGCCGATCACCTTCCGCCTCAAGGGCACTGCCGGGCAGAGCTTCGGTGTATGGAACGCCGGTGGCCTGAACATGTACCTCGAAGGCGACGCCAACGACTACGTGGGTAAAGGCATGACGGCCGGCAAGCTGGTCATCGTTCCGCCCAAGGGCAGCCCGTTCAAGACCCAGGAAAGTGCCATTGTCGGTAACACCTGCCTGTACGGCGCAACCGGCGGCAAGCTGTTCGCCGCAGGTACGGCCGGTGAGCGTTTCGCCGTGCGTAACTCCGGTGCCCACACCATCGTCGAAGGCACCGGCGATCACTGCTGCGAATACATGACCGGCGGCTTCGTCTGCGTACTGGGCAAGACCGGCTACAACTTCGGTTCCGGCATGACCGGTGGTTTCGCCTACGTGCTGGACCTGGACAACACCTTCGTTGACCGGGTCAACCACGAACTGGTCGAGATCCAGCGGATCAGCGGCGAAGCGATGGAAGCCTACCGTACCCATCTGCAGAGCGTGCTCGATGAGTACGTGGCCGAGACCGACAGCGAGTGGGGCCGCAACGTGGCAGAGAACCTGGACGACTTCCTGCGCCGCTTCTGGCTGGTCAAGCCAAAGGCTGCAAGCCTCAAGTCGCTGCTCTCCAGCACCCGTGCCAACCCACAATAAGGCAGCCGAGCGCTGCAAGCCTGACGTGACAGGCTTGCAGCCCCTGCGTCGATTAGAACGTGATTCCTGCAGCTTGAAGCTCGAAGCTTGAAGCTGCCCGTGATGAGGCAACAACCATGGCTGAACGTCTGAGTAACGACTTCCAGTTCCTTGATGTCGGACGTAAAGATCCGAAAAAGAAGCTGCTGCGCCAGCGCAAGAAAGAGTTCGTTGAAATCTACGAACCCTTCAAGCCCCAGCAGTCCGTCGACCAGGCCCACCGTTGCCTGGGTTGCGGCAACCCGTATTGCGAGTGGAAGTGCCCGGTGCACAACTTCATTCCCAACTGGCTGAAACTGGTCGCCGAAGGCAACATCCTGGCGGCCGCCGAACTGTCGCACCAGACCAACACCCTGCCGGAAGTCTGCGGCCGCGTCTGCCCGCAAGACCGCCTGTGTGAAGGGGCCTGTACCCTCAATGACGGGTTTGGCGCGGTCACCATCGGCTCGGTCGAGAAGTACATCACCGACACCGCCTTCGCCATGGGCTGGCGCCCGGACATGTCGCGCGTCGTGCCGACCGGCAAACGTGTGGCAATCATCGGTGCAGGACCTGCGGGCCTGGGCTGTGCCGACGTCCTGGTGCGCAGCGGTGTGACGCCGGTGGTGTTCGACAAGAACCCGGAAATCGGCGGCCTGCTGACCTTCGGCATTCCCGAGTTCAAGCTCGAAAAGAGCGTGCTCAGCCATCGCCGTGAAGTCTTCACCGGGATGGGCATCGAGTTCCGTCTGAACGTCGAAGTCGGTAAAGACGTGACCATGGAGCAGTTGCTCGCAGAATACGACGCCGTGTTCATGGGCATGGGCACCTACACCTACATGAAGGGCGGCTTTGCCGGTGAGGACCTGCCAGGCGTCTACGACGCACTGGACTTCCTGATTGCCAACGTCAACCGCAACCTGGGCTTCGAGAAGGCGCCGGAAGACTTCATCGACATGAAGGGCAAGAAGGTCGTGGTGCTTGGTGGTGGTGACACCGCGATGGACTGTAACCGTACCTCGATCCGCCAGGGCGCCAAGGCTGTTACCTGTGCTTACCGCCGCGACGAAGAAAACATGCCCGGCTCGCGCAAGGAAGTGAAGAACGCCAAGGAAGAAGGCGTGAAGTTCCTCTACAACCGTCAGCCGATCGCGATTGTCGGCGAAGACAAGGTCGAAGGCGTCAAAGTCGTCGAGACCCGTCTCGGTGAGCCGGATGCCCGTGGCCGTCGCAGTCCTGAGCCGATCCCCGGTTCCGAAGAGATCATCCCGGCCGATGCTGTGGTCATCGCCTTCGGTTTCCGCCCAAGCCCGGCCCCCTGGTTCGAGCAGTTCGATATCCAGACCGACAGCCAGGGCCGCGTCGTGGCTCCGGAGCAAGGCCAGTTCAAGCACCAGACCAGCAACCCGAAGATCTTCGCCGGTGGTGACATGGTGCGTGGTTCCGACCTGGTCGTGACCGCGATCTTCGAAGGCCGCAACGCTGCCGAAGGTATCCTCGACTACCTCGGTGTTTGATATCGAGGCATCGTAGGAGCGGCTTCAGCCGCGAAGCAGGCGCCGCAATTTCGCTGCTAAAGCAGCTCCTACGCGTGACGCAAGTCAACATGAAAGGGCCTTCGGGCCCTTTGTGCTTATGTCGACAAGCGTGTTGCTTGTAACTGTTCTTGCCGGTCTGAGAAAATGCCCGCCTATTTTTTGCGGAAACCGACATGACTGCCTTGAAGAACGACCGTTTCCTTCGTGCCCTGCTCAAGCAGCCTGTGGATATCACTCCGGTCTGGATGATGCGTCAGGCCGGTCGCTACCTGCCGGAGTATCGTGCCAGCCGTGCCAAGGCCGGCGACTTCATGAGCCTGTGCATGAACCCGGCATTCGCCTGTGAAGTGACCCTGCAGCCGCTGGAGCGCTACCCGCTCGACGCCGCGATCCTGTTTTCCGACATCCTCACCATTCCTGACGCCATGGGCCAGGGTCTGTACTTCGAGACCGGCGAAGGCCCGCGTTTCAAGAAAACCGTCAGCACCCTGGCCGATATCGAAGCCCTGCCGATCCCTGATCCGCACAAAGACCTCGGTTATGTCATGGATGCGGTCAGTACCATCCGTCGGGAACTCAACGGCCGGGTGCCGCTGATCGGCTTCTCCGGCAGCCCATGGACGCTGGCCACCTACATGGTCGAAGGCGGCTCGTCCAAGGACTTCCGCAAATCCAAGGCCATGCTCTACGACAACCCGCAAGCCATGCACCTGCTGCTCGACAAGCTGGCGCAGTCGGTCACCGCCTACCTCAATGGCCAGATTCGCGCTGGCGCCCAGGCGGTGCAGATCTTCGACAGCTGGGGCGGCAGCCTCTCGGCAGCGGCCTACCAGGAGTTCTCCCTGGCTTATATGCGCAAGATTGTCTCTGGCCTGATCCGTGAGCATGAAGGCCGTCAGGTGCCGGTGATCCTGTTCACCAAGGGTGGTGGCCTGTGGCTGGAAAGCATCGCTGACGTCGGTGCTGAAGCGCTGGGTCTGGACTGGACCTGCGACCTCGGCCAGGCCCGCGCCCGGGTCGGCGACAAGGTCGCGCTGCAAGGCAACATGGACCCGAGCGTGCTCTACGCCCGCCCCGAAGCCATCCGTCAGGAAGTGGCGCGTATCCTGGCCAGCTATGGCCACGGCAGCGGCCACGTCTTCAACCTCGGCCACGGCATCACCCCGGAAGTCGACCCGGCCAACGCTGGTGCGTTTATCGAAGCGGTGCACGAGCTGTCGGCGCAGTATCACGGCTGATTAGCGACGTTTCCTACAAAACGCCCGGCTTTTGTCGGGCGTTTTTGTATGTGCAGATCGGTCAGGATCAAGGCTCAAAATTGACCATCGAGGCGCGACAAGCCCCGCCGTTCAGGGCGGGGACGGATAGCGCGGACGGCGTAGCCGTCCCTGGTTGCAGTGGGGTGTCTGCTGCTGTTCGGTGTACTCACCGCCACAGGATGATTCGCAGTAACATGGCGACACAGATGCCCCTCTACGGCGGTATTTCGTTACAAAGACCCCATGGGCATGCATCTTGAAAACACCGTGCCGTCCGCGCCTAATGGCGTCTTCATTGCTCATGGCTCAAGAGCAGCATGCAACGACTTCAAGCCTTCAAGTACGAACTCATGCCAGACGGCCAGCAGGAGCGGCAAATGCGCCGCTTTGCGGGCTCCTGTCGCTTCGTCTTCAACAAGGCGCTGGCGTTGCAGAAGCAGCGCCACGAGCAAGGCGAGAAGAAGCTCGGCTATGCGGACCTGTGCAAGTTGCTTACCGGGTGGCGCCATAGCCCGCAAACCGCATGGCTGGCCGATGCGCCGGTTCACCCATTGCAATAGAGCCTCAAGGATCTGGAACGGGCCTACGCCAACTTCTTCGCCAAGCGAGCCGACTTTCCCCGGTTCAAGAAGAAGGGGCAGCGCGACAGTTTCCGCTATCCCGACCCGAAACAGATCAAGCTCGACCAGACCAACAGCCGCCTGTTTCTGCCCAAGCTGGGCTGGCTGCGCTACCGCAACAGCCGCGAGGTGCCTGGCACGGTGAAGAACATCACCGTGAGCCAGTCGTGTGGCAAGTGGTTCGTGAGCATCCAGACCGAACGAGAGATCGATGAGCAGCCCACGGCACAGGGGGCGGCAGTTGGCATCGACATGGGCATTGCCCGGTTCGCCACGCTTTCGGATGGTTCGTTCTACGCACCCCTGAACAGCTTCAAACGCCATGAAACCGCGCTGTGCAAAGCGCAGCAGGCGATGAGCCGCAAGGTCAAATTCAGCCGCAACTG
>NZ_JAMYDZ010000030.1:0-75913 GCF_024129905.1 Pseudomonas sp. 21LCFQ010
GAGTGTTGGAACCACCTGATCCCATCCCGAACTCAGTAGTGAAACGATACATCGCCGATGGTAGTGTGGGGCTTCCCCATGTGAGAGTAGGTCATCGTCAAGATTCAAACACAGAACCCCTGATCGCTCTGCGATCGGGGGTTTTGCTTTGCGCGAAAGAAAAGTCGGCCGCTCCTGCCGGGCAAAAAAAGACCGCCTCAGAGGGCGGTCAACAACGTCAATTCTGTTTCAGTCGCCTCGGTATTCACACCCGCTGGTGCAGGTCTCGTGAATACGAATGGCAGACAGCTCAGGTAGCAGCGGCTTCAACTCATTCCAGATCCACTTGGCCAGATTTTCGCTGGTCGGGTTCTCCAGGCCGGGAATGTCATTGAGGTAGTTGTGATCCAGTCGCTCGTACAGCGGCTTGAATATCGCCTTGATCTCTGAGAAGTCCCGGATCCAGCCGGTATGGGGGTCGACCGGGCCGGACAGATGGATACCTACGCGAAATGAGTGGCCATGCAGGCGACCGCACTTGTGGCCTTCCGGCACGTGGGGAAGGCGATGCGCGGACTCAAAGGTGAATTCCTTGAAAATTTCCAAAATCTTGACTCTGAAACGAGATACAGCACACGAGTGTAACAGCAATACACTCAACACGGCATGATCAGTACCATTGCAAAGCTAATGGCATGTGGCCAGAGTCATTCAGTTTGAATTAAGTTCCTGAAGGTATGGTGACGGCATCAACATTAGCTGACCGTGGAGCCAACAATGAAAGCTTTGCTGACCTTTACAACTGCCTTTGCCTGGGCCCTGACGGCCAATCTGGTACAGGCCAGGGACCTGGGTCCGGATGAAGCCCTGCGACTCAGAGATAACGGTGTTATCCAGTCGTTCGAGAAACTCAATGCCGTTGCGCTGGCCGCTCATCCTGGTTCGAGCATTACCGATACTGAGCTCGAAAGTGAATACGGCAAATATGTTTACCAGGTGGAATTGCGCGATACTAAGGGCATTGAATGGGATCTGGAACTCGATGCGGTAACCGGGCAGATCTACAAGAACCATCAGGATAATTGATGACTGCTGCTAAGCGTCGTATCGCATTACTGGGTCTGCTGTTTACCTGCACCTTGGTTCAGGCCCGCGATCTTGACCAGGATGAAGCCCTGCAACTGCGCCAGCGTGGCGTTATTCTGCCGCTCGAACAGTTCATCGGGCAGGCCCTGGCGCGGTATCCCGGCGCCAGGTTGCTTGAGGCCGAACTCGAAGAAAAGAACGATGTGTATGTCTATGAGGTTGAATTGGTTACTCCTGAAGGCGTGGTACGTGAACTCAAGTTCGATGCCCGTGACAGTCGGTTACTCAAAGACGAGGAAGATGACTGATGCGTCTGTTACTGGTTGAAGACCATGTATCTCTGGCTGATGAGCTAATGGCGACCCTGACCCGCCAGGGTTATGCGGTTGACTGGTTGGCAGACGGCCGGGATGCGCAGTATCAGGGCCTGAGCGAGCCCTATGACCTCATCGTGCTTGATTTGGGATTGCCGGGCATACCCGGCCTGGAAGTTCTGGCGCACTGGCGCAGCAACGGTCTGGCGACGCCGGTGCTGGTGTTGACCGCGCGCGGCTCCTGGTCAGAGCGCATAGAGGGACTCAAGGCCGGTGCAGACGATTACCTGACCAAGCCTTTTCATCCTGAAGAACTGCAATTGCGCATTCAGGGCCTGCTGCGCCGCGCCCGGGGCCTGGCCAATCAGCCGAAACTGGAGTCGGCAGGCTTGCACCTGGATGAGGGACGTCAATCGGTGGCACGCGACGGCGTCGATATCCAGCTGACTTCCGCAGAGTTCCGCTTGCTGCGCTACTTCATGCTGCACCCGGAACAAATCCTTTCCAAGAGTCATCTGGCCGAGCATCTCTACGACGGCGAGAGCGAGCGTGATTCCAATGTCATCGAGGTTCACGTCAATCACTTGCGCCGCAAGCTGGGCCGCTCAGTGATCGAAACCCGCCGCGGTCAGGGTTATCTGTATGGTGGGGCTGGCGGTTGAGGTCCATCCAGCGACGTCTGAGCCTGGGGCTGGTCGCGATCATGCTGGTGATCGGCCTGGTCATGGCGCAGACCAGTCTGTGGTTGTTCGAGCTGGGCCTGCAGCGTTATCTGGAGTCAGGACTGCGCAACGAGAGTGAGAACCTGTTGGTCGCTATCGTGCGCGGCCCGGTGGGCTTGCAACTTGACGAGCAGCGGTTGTCCGGCGCCTACCATCGGCCCTTCTCGGGTCACTACTTTCGCGTCGATTTTGCCGATGGCCACTGGCGCTCGCGATCCTTGTGGGATTTCGAGCTGCCCAAGCCACAGAGCACTGGGCTGCACAGCGACCTCGAACTGGGCGAGACTGGCCAGTCGTTATTGGTCCTGACAGCCGATTACCGCAAGTTCGGCCAGCAGTTCTCCATCAGCGTCGCGCAGGACTACACGCCAGTACGCCAGACCTTCAAGCGCGTGCAGCAGATTGGCATGGGGCTGGGGCTGGCGGCGTTGTTACTGGTTTTGGGCTTGCAGCGGGTTACTGTGCGCAGGGCACTGCGGCCTCTCAATACCGTACGTGAACAGATCTTTCAGTTGCAGCAGGGCCAGCGTTCGCAACTTGATGATCAGGTGCCTCGTGAGCTTGAGCCCTTGGTCGACCAGATCAACCATCTGCTTGCCCACACTGAAGACAGCCTCAAACGTTCGCGCAATGCCTTGGGCAATCTTGGCCATGCACTCAAGACTCCGTTGGCGGTGCTGCTCAGCATTGCGTCCAGCCCGGCGCTGGAGTCCCAGCCTGCGCTGCGCAAGACCTTGCATGAACAACTGCAACAGATTCAGCAGCGTCTTGAACGTGAGCTTAATCGTGCACGCCTGTCGGGAGATGCGTTACCGGGGGCACGCTTTGATTGTGATGTGGAGCTTCCCGCGCTGTTTTCCACCCTGAACATGATCCATGGCGAACACTTGCAACTGGTCAACGACACCCCACCCGGGTTGACGCTGCCCTGGGATCGCGAGGATTTGCTCGAGCTGCTCGGCAATTTGCTGGACAACGCCTGCAAATGGGCCGACAGCGAGGTCAGCCTGAGCATCAGTGTCAGCGCAGCAGGAACATGCCTGTTGATTGATGACGACGGTCCGGGCATTCCTGAGTCGCGCCGTGAAGGGGTTTTCAGCCGCGGAACCCGTCTGGATGAACAGATTAGCGGCCACGGGCTTGGCTTGGGCATTGTTCGTGATATCGTGGAAACATGGGGTGGCACATTGCAACTGCTGGTGAGCCCGGCAGACGGGCTCCGCGTCCGTATCGATCTGCCAGAACGTAAATGAATTGCCAAAGGGGCATCAGTTTCCTGGCTATCAGTCGATAGCTGATCAAGAGCGCTTGTTTCAAGAACGACAATAACGATAAGGCAAAGATCATGCGACCCAATCTCAAGGCCAAAGTGCTGTCACTGGCGATTGCGCCGGTTCTGTTATTCGCCCTGGTCGTCAGTGCCTCGACGATCTATATCCTCCACCAACAGGCTGATATAGAGGTCAATGAGACCCGTGAACGTCTGCTTGAAGAAGCCAAAAGCAATCTCAAGGATCACGTCTCCGTCGCCATCAGTGCGATCAAACCCCTTTACGATGCTGCCGCGCCTGGCGATGAAGCGCCCCGCGCCGCTGCGATCAAGCAGTTTGCCTCTGTCAGCTACGGCAAAGACGGTTACTTGTTCGGCTATGATTCGGAGATTATCCGGATCTTTCGCAGTAACAGCACCGATGGTCTGGGCAAGAGCTTCAAGGACACCAAGGACCCCAACGGCATCTACCTGAACCGCGAACTGGTGGCGGTGGCTAAAAACGGTACTCACTACGTGCGCTACGCCTCGGCATTGCCGGGCAAGAGCGAACCAGTGCCTAAAGTGGGCTACACCGAATACCTGCCCAAGTGGGACCTGGTGGTTGGCAGCGCGGTCAACCTTGATGGCATCGAGGCCCAGGTCGAACAGGTGCGCAAGAATGTCGATGCCCGCCTGCAGGAGATGCTCTACAGCATTGTCGGCATTACCTTGGTGGTGCTGATCATCATCAGCGTGATTGGCGCTCTGGTGACAGGCACGCTGCTGCGCCCACTGCGCCTGATGAAAGCCAGCCTTGACGATATTGCCGCCGGCGAAGGCGACCTGACCCGCCGCCTGCCCGTCACCAGTCAGGACGAGCTGGGCGAGCTTGCCGGTTCTTTCAATCGCTTTGTCGACAAGATCCATTCGTTGGTGCGGCAAATGACCGAAGTGACCTCGCAACTCACCGGGCTGGTGGCTGAGGTGTCCTCCCAGGCTCAGCGCTCTGAGCAGGCCATGGAGCGCCAGCGCTACGAAACCGATCAGGTGGCCACTGCCATCAACCAGATGTCTGCAGCTGCCCACGAGGTAGCCAGCAGCGCGCAAAATGCCTCGAACGCCGCGCAGCAGACCGACGAGCAGGGGCGTACTGCCAAGCGGGTGGTGGACGGCAGCATTGTGCAGATCCATTCGCTGGTCGAAGACATTCGCAAAAGTGGTGTGTCGCTCGACAGCCTGCAGCAAGACGTCGGGTCGATTGTCAGCGTTCTGGGGGTGATTCGTTCGATTGCCGAGCAGACCAACCTGTTGGCGCTCAACGCAGCCATCGAAGCGGCGCGGGCCGGCGAGGCGGGACGTGGCTTTGCCGTGGTTGCCGATGAGGTTCGGGCGCTGGCTAGCCGAACCCAGCAGAGCACTCAGGAAATCCAGGGCATGATCGACCGTCTGCAGTCTGGCACTCAAGAGGCAGTCAGTGCCATGCGGCGTTCCAGTGAGGCGGGGGAGGGCACCTCGGTGCAGGCCAACGAAGCCGGCCGTTCGCTGGTCACCATTGGTGAACTGATCGCCACCATCAACGCGATGAACGCGCAGATTGCCAGCGCCGCAGAGGAGCAGACTGCCGTGGCCGAAGAGATCAACCGCAGCGTGCACCAGATCGCCGTAGCAGTGGACAGCGTTGCTGAGGAAACCCGCCAGAGCGCGATCACTTCACGCAGCCTGTCCGATCTCGGCCAGCGGCTGGGAGGGCTGGCGGCACAATTTCGCGTCTGAACCATTGCCCGAAGGCTTCGGGGCACTCCTGCGTGTCGTGGCTGACTAATGCTCTGAGCGGGCATCTAGCCAGCCTGACGACACGGATGAGACATGAACGAAACCTCCCTGCATTACAAGACCTTTCTGCTCCTGTTGGTGCTGGTCAGCATCGCTTTTATCTGGATCCTGCTGCCGTTCTATGGCGCGGTATTCTGGGCGGTGATCCTGGCCATTATCTTTTCCCCCATGCAGCGTCGCCTGCAACTCAAGCTGGGCTGGCCACGTAACCGTATCTCGTTGCTGACCTTGGGAATCTGTCTGGTCATCGCCATTTTGCCGGTGATCGTGATCAGCGCCATGTTGGTTCAGGAAGGCGCGCTGCTGTACAAGAATGTCGAGAGCGGCAAGCTGGATGTCGCGCAGTACCTGACCGAGTACAAGGAACTGTTGCCGGCCTCAGGGCAGCGTCTGCTGGACCGGATGGGCATGGGCGATTTCAACGGCTTGCGCGACAAAATCTCCAAGGGGGCCATGCAAGGCAGCCAATACCTGGCCGGCCAGGCGTTCAGTTTTGGTCAGGGCACTTTCGATTTTGTGGTCAGCTTCTTCATCATGCTTTACCTGCTGTTCTTTTTCCTGCGTGACGGTCAGGAACTGGTCCGCAAGATGCGCAATGCAGCGCCATTGGCAGACCAGCACAAGCGCCGCCTGCAATTGAAGTTCACCCGCGTGGTGCGCGCCACGGTCAAGGGCAACCTGGTGGTTGCGGTCACCCAGGGCGCGCTGGGTGGCCTTATCTTCTGGTTCCTCGATATTCCCAGTGCGTTGCTCTGGGCAGTGATCATGGCCTTCCTGTCGCTGTTGCCGGCGGTGGGTGCAGGGATTGTCTGGGCGCCGGTGGCAGTGTACTTCCTGCTCAGCGGGATGATCTGGCAAGGTGTGGTACTGGCCTTGTTCGGCGTGTTTGTGATCGGCCTGGTAGATAACGTGCTGCGCCCGGTACTGGTCGGCAAGGACACTCGGATGCCGGACTACCTGATCCTGATCAGCACCCTGGGCGGCATGTCGGTATTTGGCCTCAATGGCTTTGTCATCGGGCCGTTGATCGCTGCCCTGTTCATGTCGTCCTGGGCACTGTTCAGCAGCAATAAACGCCCGGTACGCCTGCCGGGTTAAAAAACCAGGCAATAAAAAACCCTGCCGAGGCAGGGTTTTTTTATGCGCAGTGAATCAGCTCGGTACTTGCAGGCCGGTACTAAGTACCAGATCCAGCAACGGCTGCGGGTACACACCCAGCACGAAGGTCAGGATCGCCACGGCCAGCAGCATCACACCGCCGGTACGCTGTGCCCAGTTGAAGGCGGCGTCATGACGCGGCAGCTTGTTGTCGACCAGGTACATGGTGACCATCACCCGCAGGTAGTAGAACACGCCGATGGCGCTACCCAGCACCAGCGTACCGATCAGCCACCACAGGTGCGACTCGACACCGGCAGCGATGATGTAGAACTTGCCGATGAAGCCTGCAGTGAGCGGAATACCCGCCAGCGACAGCATCATCAGGGTCATCACTGCGGTCAGGTATGGACGACGCCAGAACAGGCCGCGGTACTCGAACATGGCATCAGCGTCACGGCCGCTGTACGGCGAGGACATCATGGTGATCACACCGAAGCTGCCCAGCGAGGTCAGCACATAGGTGGTCAGGTATACGCCGATGGCTTCTACCGCCATGCCCTTGCTTGCCACCAGCGCGATCATCAGGTAACCGAAGTGGGCGATCGAGGAGTAACCCAGCAGCCGCTTGAGGTTGTTCTGCACCAGTGCCAGCAGGTTGCCGACCAGGATGGATGCCACGGCCACAACCGCCAGCACGTCCAGCACCACACCGCCGCTTGCCGCCGGCGACATCTGGAACAGCCGCACCAGCACCGCGAACACCGCCACCTTGCTGGCAGTGGCCAGGAAGGCCGCGACCGGCGCCGGAGCACCTTCATAAACGTCTGGCGTCCAGAGGTGGAACGGCACCAGCGAGAGCTTGAAGCCCAGGCCGATGACCATCATGCCCAGACCCATGCTGGCAATCGGGCTAGGCAGGCCGGTGGCCTCCAGCGCCTTGCCGATCGCGTCGAAGCTCAGGCTGCCGGCTTCGGCGTACAGCAGTGCCATGCCGAACAGCAGGAACGCTGAGCCGGCTGCCGACAGCACCATGTACTTGATACCGGCTTCCAGCGAACGCTTGTTGAAGAACGCATAGGCTACCAGGCCATAGACCGGTACCGAGAGCAATTCCAGGCCGATGAACAGGCCGGCCAGGTTCTGCGCGCAGACCAGCACCATGCCGCCGGCTGCCGCCAGCAGAATCAGCAGGTACAGTTCTTCGCGGTTGCCTGGATAGCCGGTCTTGTCATCACCCAGATAGGCATGAGCCATGGTCACGCAAGCCAGGGTCGAAGCGAGGATCAGCGCCATGTAGAAGCAGGCGAACGGATCGACCAGCAGCAGTGGGGTGACCACCAGTGGCGCGACCTTCAGGGCCGGGTAAACCGACAGCAGGGCCAGGTTCAGGCCGGCCACGCTAAGCAGGAAGGTTTGCGAGTGATTGCGGCGCCATGCGATGGCCAGCATCACCACCACAAGGGTGATACTGGTGATCAGCAGAGGGCCTAGCGCAATAAAGTGTTGAATCGTCAGGTCCATAGCGCTCTTACCGGGCCGAAGCGAGTTGAGTGAAGGCAGTGCCTAGCCATTGCTGCACGCCGTGCATGGTCGACGCCGAAGTGTCCAGGAGCGGCTGCGGGTAGACCCCGAGCACGATCAGCAGGACGGCAAGACCCAGCACCATGATCATTTCCCGTGCATCCAGGCCCTTGTAGACCGCATCGGACTGCGACGGGCCGAAGTAGGCGCGGTGGATCATGATCAGCGAATAGACCGAACCGAACACCAGACCGGAGGTGGCGATGGCAGTGACCCATGGCGAACTGACGAAGGCACCCAGCAGGATCAGGAACTCACCGACGAAGTTACCGGTGCCGGGCAGGCCCAGTGACGCGGCTGCGAAGAACAGGCTGATTGCCGGCAGGTAAGGAATGCGCGACCACAGGCCACCCATCTGGCGCATGTCACGGGTGTGCAGACGCTCGTACAACTGGCCGCTGAGGATGAACAGTGCCGCTGCCGACAGGCCGTGGGCGATCATCTGGATCACCACGCCCTGCAGGGCTTGCTGGCTGCCCGAGTAGATACCGATCAGCACGAAGCCCATGTGCGAGACGCTGGAGAACGCGATCAGGCGCTTGATGTCGCTCTGGGCGAACGCCAGGAAGGCACCGTAGAAAATCCCGACCAGACCCAGGGTCATGGCAATCGGCGCGAACTCTGCCGAAGCATTCGGAAACAGCGGCAGAGCAAAGCGCAACAGGCCGTATGCAGCAGTTTTCAGCAGGATACCGGCCAGGTCCACGGAACCTGCGGTCGGCGCCTGGGCGTGAGCGTCAGGCAGCCACGAGTGCAGCGGCACCACCGGCAGCTTCACCGCGAAAGCGATGAAGAAGCCCAGCATCAGGATGTACTCGGTGCCAGGTGCCAGTTGCGTTTTGAGCAGCTCGGCATAGGCGAAGGTCAGGGTGCCGGTCTGGTTGTAATGCACCAGAACCAGACCAAGGATCGCCACCAGCATGATCAGGCCGCTGGCCTGGGTGAAGATGAAGAACTTGGTCGCGGCGTAAATCCGGGTCTTCTTGCCGTCCGAGGAGCTGTGACCCCAGAGTGCGATGAGGAAATACATCGGCACCAGCATCATTTCCCAGAAGAAGAAGAACAGGAACAGGTCGATGGCCAGGAACACACCGACCACGCCACCGAGGATCCACATCAGGTTGAGGTGGAAGAAGCCGACCTTGCGGTCGATCTCTTTCCACGAACACAGCACCGACAGCACCCCGAGCAGGCCGGTGAGCATGATCATCAGCAGCGACAGGCCATCGAGCGCCAGGTGCAGGCTGATACCGAAGCGGGTGATCCACTGGGCCTGGAATTCCAGGGCCCAGGCAGGATTACCGCCCGGCGCAGGGGCCAGGGTGTAGTTGCCGACAGCCCACAGCCACAGGCCGAGGCCCAGCAGCAGGGACATGGTCGCCAGCGCGATCCAGCGTGGCATTGTCGCGCTGACGCGCTCGAACTGCCAGCAGAGCAGGCCGCCGATAAAGGGGATCAGGATTAGCCAAGGCAGAATCATGACGGGCTCAATTCCTTTCGCAAATTCGCAAGGTTCATGTCAGACCGCAACCAGAATGCCGCCCAGTACCAGAACGGCACCAAACGCGATCGAGGCAGCGTACCAACGAAGCTGACCAGTCTCGGTGCGGCTCATGGAAACATGACCGCCTTTGACCAGACGCGGGATCACACCAATGAGACGGTCGAACGGATCACTGCGCAGCAAGTGACTGATCGCCAGGTATGGCTTGACGAACAGTTTGTCGTAGATCCAGTCGAAGCCCCAGGCGGCGAACCACCAGGCCGAGAGCAAACGGCCGATACGGCTGTTGGCGATGGCGGTAGCCAGGGTGCGTTTGCCCAGGAACAGCAGCGCGGCGAGCACGATACCGGCAATGGCAATGGCCCCCGAAGCGATCTCCAGACTGTGCTTGGCATCGCCGCCGGCATGGCCGACGCTTTGCGGCAGCACGCCTGCCAGTGGTGGAGTGATCCAGGCACCGATGAAGGTCGACAGCACGATCAGCACCGACAGTGGCAGCCAGTGCGAGATGCCATGGCCTGCATGAGCTTCGGTCTTGGCCTCGCCGTGGAAGGCGATGAAGATCAGCCGGAAGGTGTAGATCGAGGTCATGAACGCACCGGCAAGACCGGCATACAGCAGGCCGGTATGGCCGCTGGCGAAAGCCTCCCAGAGGATCTCGTCCTTGGAATAGAAACCGGCGGTCAGCAGCGGCAGGGCGGCCAGGGCGGCGCCGCCGACGATGAAGCTGGCGTAGGCCAGAGGCAGTTTCTTCCACAAGCCACCCATCTTGAAGATGTTCTGCTCGTGGTGGCAGGCGACGATCACCGCACCGGAGGCAAGGAACAGCAGGGCCTTGAAGAACGCGTGGGTCATCAGGTGGAAGATCGCACCTTCCCAGGCACCGACGCCCAGGGCCAGGAACATGTAGCCGATCTGGCTCATGGTCGAGTAGGCGAGAATCCGCTTGATGTCGGTCTGTACCAGCGCGGCGAAGCCGGCCAGTACCAGCGTCACACCACCGACGACGCCGACCAGATGCAGGATATCCGGCGCCAGGACGAACAGACCGTGGGTACGGGCGATCAGGTACACGCCGGCGGTGACCATGGTCGCGGCGTGAATCAGTGCCGAAACCGGAGTAGGACCGGCCATTGCATCAGCCAGCCAGGTCTGCAGCGGCAGTTGCGCGGATTTACCTACGGCACCGCCAAGCAGCATCAGGGTCGCCAGCACGATCCAGAAGTCGCCGGCCTTGAAGTGCTCAGGCGCACGCACCAGCAGTTCCTGGATATTCAGGGTGCCCAGTTGCTGGAACAGGATGAACAGACCGATCGCCATGAAAACGTCGCCGATCCGGGTGACGATGAAGGCTTTCAGTGCGGCATCGCCATTCTTGCGCTGGCCATAGTAGAAACCGATCAGCAGGTAGCTGCACAGGCCCACGCCTTCCCAACCGAAGTAGATGAACAGCAGGTTGTCGCCCAGGATCAGGAACAACATGCTGGCAATAAACAGGTTGGTGTAGGAGAAGAAGCGCGAGTAGCCCTCTTCGCCGCGCATGTACCAGGAGGCGAACAGATGGATCAGAAAGCCCACCCCGACCACCACGCCGAGCATGGTGACCGACAGGCCGTCCAGGTACAGGGCGAAGTTGGGGCTGAAGCCGTCCACGTCCATCCAGCGCCACAGCACCTGGGTGTAGTGGCCGCCTTCGGGTGGTGCGACGTTGAACTGCCAGATGATCCAGGCAGTGACAATGGCCGACAGGCCGACCGAGCCGACGCCGATCAGTGCCGCGAGGTTCTCCGAGATACGGCCACGGGAGAACGACAGCAGCAGCCAACCGATCAGGGGAAATACAAAAGTCAGAAAGAGAAGGTTCATCCGCGCATCTCGCTGGCAGCATCGATATCGAGAGTGTGGAAGCGGCGATACAGCTGCATCAGGATCGCCAGGCCGATACTGGCCTCGGCAGCTGCAAGGCTGATCACCAGAATGAACATTACCTGTCCATCCGGTTGACCCCAGCGGCTACCGGCTACCACGAATGCCAGGGCGGCGGCATTCATCATGATTTCCAGGCTCATCAGCACGAAAAGGATGTTGCGGCGCACCATCAGGCCGACCAGGCCAAGGCAGAACAGCACCCCGGCAACCGCCAGGCCGTGTTCGAGAGGAATTGCATTCATGGCTGGGCTCCTTCTTCCTTGGTATCGGTACGGCCAAGGTGGAATGCGGTCACGGCAGCCGCCAGCAGCAGCATCGAGGCCAGTTCCACCACCAGCAGGTAAGGACCGAACAGGCTGATGCCGACGGCCTTGGCGTCCACTGTGGTGTGGCCCAGGCCGGCACCGCTCGGGTTGGCAAACAGCACATACAGCAGTTGGAACAGCAGCATGCCGCCCAGGAACACAGGTCCCGCCCAGATCCCAGGCTTGAACCAGTTACGTTCTTGCTGCACCGAGGCAGGGCCCAGATTGAGCATCATGACCACGAACACGAACAGAACCATGATCGCGCCAGCGTAGGCGATGATTTCCAGCACCCCGGCAAATGGTGCGCCGAGGCTGAAGAAGGTCATAGCCACGGCGATCAGTGAGATGATCAGGTAGAGCAGGGCATGCACGGGATTGGTGTTCGTGATGACCCGTAAGGTCGACACGACAGCAATGCCGGATGCAAAGTAGAAAGCGAATTCCATCTGGACTTCCTTAAGGCAGCAAGCTCTTGACGTTGATCGGTTCGGCTTCACTCTGCGCGGCGCCTTTGGGCTTGCCGGAGATTGCCATGCCGGCAACGCGATAGAAGTTATAGTCGGGGTTCTTGCCGGGGCCGGAAATCAGCAGGTCTTCTTTCTCGTACACCAGGTCTTGGCGCTTGAAGTCAGCCATTTCGAAATCCGGGGTCAACTGGATCGCGGTAGTCGGGCAGGCTTCTTCGCACAGGCCGCAGAAAATGCAGCGCGAGAAGTTGATGCGGAAGAACTCCGGGTACCAGCGACCGTCTTCGGCCTCGGTCTTCTGCAAGGCGATGCAGCCGACCGGGCAGGCCACGGCGCACAGGTTGCAGGCCACGCAGCGTTCTTCACCGTCGGGGTCGCGGGTCAGGACGATCCGGCCGCGATAGCGTGGTGCCAGATAAACCGGTTCTTCCGGGTATTGCAGGGTGTCGCGCTTGCGAAAGCCGTGACCGAAAATCATCACCAGGCTGCGCAACTGGGTACCGGTACCCTTAACGATGTCGCCAATATATTTGAACATGGGTCAGTTACCTCACTGAACCGCGCCTGCCGGCGTGTTGAGCAACACGATCGCGGCAGTCACCAGCAAATTGATCAGGGTCAGCGGCAGGCAGAATTTCCAGCTGAAATCCATCACCTGGTCATAGCGCGGGCGCGGAATCGAAGCGCGCAGCAGGATGAACAGCATGATGAAGAACGCGGTCTTCAAAGCGAACCAGATGAAGGGGATCTGCGGCAGGATACCGAACGGACCGTGCCAGCCACCGAAGAACAGGGTGACCAGCAGCGCCGAGATCAGCACGATGCCGATGTACTCGCCGACGAAGAACATGCCCCATTTCATGCCGGCATATTCAATGTGGTAACCGTCGGCCAGTTCCTGCTCGGCTTCGGGCTGGTCGAACGGGTGACGGTGAGTCACGGCGACGCCAGCGACGAAGAACGTACAGAAGCCGAGGAACTGCGGAATGATGAACCACAGGTTCTGCGCCTGATACTCGACGATGTCGCGCATGTTGAACGAGCCGGCCTGAACCACCACGCCCATCAGCGCAAGACCCATGAACACTTCGTACGACACGGTCTGGGCCGAAGCCCGCAGGCTGCCCAGCAAGGCGTACTTGTTGTTACTCGACCAACCGGCGAACAGCACCGCGTACACCGACAGACCCGCCATCGCGAAGAAGAACAGCAGGCCGATGTTCAGGTCTGCGACACCCCAGGTCGGGGTGATCGGGATGACGATGAACGAGATCAGCAAGGCGCTCATGGCCACCACCGGTGCCAGGGTGAAGATCACCTTGTCGGCAAACGGCGGCATCCAGTCTTCTTTGAAGAACATCTTCAGCATGTCGGCAGCGATCTGGAACATACCGAACGGGCCAACCCGGTTCGGGCCATAGCGGTCCTGCCACCAGCCCAGCAGGCGTCGCTCGACGAAGCTGAGCAACGCGCCGCTGATGACCACGGCAAGCAGGATGACGATGGCCTTGAGGACCGCAATGATCACATCGATCACTTCAGGGGTGAACCAGCTCATTGCGCTGCCTCCTGCAGACCGGCCACGGATTTGCCGGAAAACGCCGGCGGAATGCCTGCCAGACCGACCGGCAGGGCGACCAGGCCAGCGCCCAGTTCTTCATTGATGCGCAGCGGCAGACGCAGGGTCTGGCCGGCCACCTCCAGGCTGACCAGCGCGCCCTCGTTGACGCCCAGACGATCGGCTTCTGCTTTGGCCAGTGCAACGTAAGCAGCCGGGATGCGCTCTTGCACCGGTGCGGCTTTCGAAGAGTTCTCTTCGCTGCCGAACAGGTGGTAGAACGGCACCGCTTGCCAGCTACCCTGCGCCGGAGCGAAGGCGCGTGGCACGCTGGCAAACCAGCTCAGCTTGTCGCCGGTGCTTTCGATCAGGCGCACGCCCGGGTCACCGGCACGCAGATGACCGCCGACCTCGTCCTGGAACTTGTTCCAGGCCTGCGGTGAGTTCCAGCCCGGTGACCAGGCGAATGGCACCTGCTGGCGTGGTTCGACCGAGCCCGAATAACCTTCCATCGAGAACGAGAACGCCGTGTCCTTGTCTTGTGGCGTGCGCGGCTCGTGCACGCTGATATTGGCGCGCATCGAGGTCCGGCCGCTGTAACGCAGCGGTTCGCGAGCCAGCTTCAGACCTTTGATACGGAACGACGCGGACGGTGCGGCATCGACAATACCTGCCAGGCGGGGGTTGGCCGCGGCGCAGGCTTCGGTGACCTGGTCGAGCTGGGTCCAGTCCACCGGCTGATTGAGCAGGGTCGAACGCAGCGCGTGCAGCCAGCGCCAGCCTTCGTGGACCAGAATGCTGGCGTCCAGATAGGTCGGATCGAACACCTGGAAGAAACGCTGGGCGCGGCCTTCCTGGCTGACCAGGGTGCCATCGCCTTCAGCGAAGCTGGCCGCTGGCAGGACCAGATGGGCACGGTCGGCGGTCGCGGTCTTCTGGTGATCGGCAACGATCACTACCTTGGCCGCGTTCAGTGCGGCGTCCACGGTGGCGGCATCGGTACGGCTGTACAGGTCGTTTTCCAGCACCACGATGGCGTCGGCCTGACCCGAGATCACCTGCTGCAGCGCAGCATCGAGCGAATCACCACCGAGCAGGGCCAGGCCCATGCTGTTGGCTTCCGGCACCACCAGGCTCAGCGAGCCTTCTTTCTCGCGCAGTTTCAGCGCTTTGGCGATGTTGGCGGCGGCTTCGATCATGGCCTTGGAGCCCAGCGAACCGCCGGAGATGATCAGTGGGCGTTTGGCGGCCAGCAACGCATCGGCGATGGTTTTCACCAGTTCCAGCGCTTCGGCGTCCAGGCCAGCAACAGCCGGGGCGCTGGCGTCGATGGCGTGGGCCACGGCAAAGCCGAGACGGGCGAGGTCGTCTGGCGCGGCGTGCACGCAGTGCTCGGCCACGTCGTCCAGACGGGTGTCTGTCAGGCTGGCAATGAACAGCGGGTTCAGTTCGTGCTGGGCAATGTTACGCACCGCAGCATCAAGCCATGGCTGGACCTTCATGGCGGCGGCCATGTCGCGGGCCTTGCCCTTGACCGCCTGACGCACGGCCAGGGCGACCCGGGCAGCCGTCTGGGTCAGGTCTTCGCCAAGAATGAAGATCGCGTCGTGATCTTCGATGTCACGCATGTTCGGCACCGGCAGCGGGCTGTCGCTCAATACCTGGGCGATCAGGCGCACGCGCTCAAGCTCACCGGCTTCAATACCGCTGTAGAAGTGCTCGGCACCGACCAGTTCGCGCAGCGCGTAGTTGCCTTCCAGGCTGGCGCGTGCCGAGCCGATACCAACGATGTTACGACCGCGCAGCAGGTCGGCGGCGGTGTCCAGCGCGTCGTCCAGGCTCAGTTTCAGCTGCTCCTGGCCCTTGTTCAGCAGCGGCTGGCGCGGACGATCCTTGCGGTTGACGTAGCCATAGCCGAAACGGCCACGGTCGCACAGAAAGTACTGGTTCACCGATCCGTTGAAACGGTTTTCGATGCGCCGCAGTTCGCCATAACGCTCACCGGGGCTGATGTTGCAGCCGCTGGAGCAGCCATGGCAGATGCTCGGGGCAAACTGCATGTCCCACTTGCGGTTGTAGCGCTCGGAGTGGGTCTTGTCGGTGAACACGCCGGTCGGGCAGACCTCGGTCAGGTTGCCGGAAAACTCGCTCTCCAGCACGCCGTCTTCAACGCGACCGAAGTACACGTTGTCGTGAGCGCCATACACGCCCAGGTCGGTGCCGCCGGCGTAGTCCTTGTAGTAACGCACGCAGCGGTAGCAGGCGATGCAGCGGTTCATCTCGTGAGCGACGAACGGCCCCAGGTCCTGATTCTGGTGCGTGCGCTTGGTAAAGCGATAGCGGCGCTCGTTGTGGCCGGTCATCACGGTCATGTCTTGCAGGTGGCAGTGACCGCCCTCCTCGCAGACCGGGCAGTCATGCGGGTGGTTGGTCATCAGCCATTCGACGACACTGGCGCGGAACGCCTTGGACTCTTCATCTTCGATGGAGATCCAGGTGTTGTCGGTGGCAGGGGTCATGCAGGACATGACGATCCGGCCGCGGGTATCGTTTTCATCGTTGTACTGCTTGACCGCGCACTGGCGGCAGGCACCGACGCTACCCAGCGCGGGGTGCCAGCAGAAATACGGAATGTCGAGGCCCAGGGACAGACAAGCCTGTAGCAGGTTGTCCGCACCGTTGACTTCGAGCGCTTTGCCGTCTACGTGGATAGTGGCCATGGTTCAAAGTTCTTCGTTGGCCCGTTGTCAGCGGGCGTGGCTAATGGAATCCGGTGGTACCTGCTTCGCTCGGCCCCTTCATGGAAGGGGCGGCGTCAGCCGGTACAGGGTCGCCATGCCAGGCATTGGCGACCGGTCAGTCTTGTTTATGCCCCGACTGTGGTCGGGATCTTGCCGGGGATGGGCAGGCCCGCGCTTGCTGGCGCGACACCGGCCTCGAATTCCGGCCTGAAGTACTTGATCGCGCTACCCAGCGGCTCGACCGCACCCGGTGCGTGAGCACAGAAGGTCCGGCCAGGGCCGAGGAAGTTGACCAGGCCCAGCAGCGTCTCGATGTCTTCGGCACGGCCCTGGCCTTTTTCCAGGGCGCGCAGCATCTTCACGCTCCAGGGCAGGCCATCGCGGCACGGAGTACAGAAGCCACAGGACTCCTGGGCAAAGAACTCTTCCATGTTGCGCAGCAAGGAAACCATGTTGACCTTGTCGTCCACCGCCATGGCCAGGCCCGTACCCATCCGGGTACCGACCTTGGCGATGCCGCCGGCGTACATTTGCGCGTCCAGATGTTCCGGAAGCAAAAAGCCGGTACCGGCGCCGCCTGGCTGCCAGCACTTGAGCTTGAAGCCGTCGCGCATGCCGCCGGCGTAGTCTTCGAACAGCTCGCGGGCCGGCACGCCGAACGGCAGCTCCCACAGGCCCGGGTTCTTGACCTTACCGGAAAAGCCCATCAGCTTGGTGCCATGGTCTTCACTGCCTTCGCGGGCCAGCGACTTGTACCAGTCGTTGCCGTTGTTGACGATGGCCGGCACGTTGCACAGGGTTTCGACGTTGTTCACGCACGTCGGCTTGCCCCACACGCCTACGGCGGCAGGGAAGGGCGGCTTGGAGCGCGGGTTGGCGCGGCGGCCTTCCAACGAGTTGATCAGTGCGGTTTCTTCACCGCAGATGTAACGGCCGGCGCCGGTGTGCACGAACAGCTCGAAATCAAAACCGCTGCCAAGAATGTTCTTGCCCAGCAGGCCGGCAGCCTTGGCTTCTTCGACCGCACGGTTGAGGTGGCGGGCGGCGGTGACGTACTCACCGCGCAGGAAGATGTAGCCGCGGTAGGCTTTCAGTGCACGGGCACTGATCAGCATGCCTTCGATCAGCAGATGGGGCAGTTGCTCCATCAGCATGCGGTCTTTCCAGGTGTTGGGTTCCATTTCATCGGCGTTACACAGCAGGTAACGGATGTTCATGGACTCGTCTTTAGGCATCAGACCCCACTTCACGCCGGTGGGGAAGCCTGCGCCACCACGACCTTTGAGACCGGAGTCCTTGACCGATTGGACGATGTCATCGGGCGATTGCTGGGTCAGCGCCTTGCGCGCCGCAGCGTAGCCGTCCTTGCTCTGGTACTCGTCGAGCCACACCGGCTCGCCGTCGTCACGCAGACGCCAGGTCAGCGGGTGGGTTTCAGCCGTGCGCGCAATGCGGTTGGCCGGACCGAAGGAAGTCAGGGTCATGGGTAAGCCTCCAGCATCTTGGCAACGCCGCCGGGCTGCAGATTGCCGAATGTATCGTCATCGACCATTACCGCTGGCGCCTTGTCGCAGTTGCCCAGGCAGCACACCGGCAGCAGTGTAAAGCGGCCGTCGGCGGTGGTCTGGCCCGGAGCGATGCCCAGCGAGCTCTGGATTTCTTCGACGATCGACTCGTGACCGGCAATGAAGCACACCATGCTGTTGCAGACGCGGATGATGTGCCGGCCGACCGGCTGACGGAAGATCTGGCTGTAGAAGGTGGCTACGCCTTCGACGTCGCTGGCAGGGATGCCGAGGATGTCGCTGATCGCATAGATCGCGCCGTCCGGCACCCAGCCGCGCTGCTTCTGGACAATTTTCAAGGCTTCGATGGACGCCGCACGCGGGTCCTCGTAGTGATGCATTTCGTGCTCGATGGCCGAGCGCTCTGTTTCGCTGAGAACGAAACGGTCTGTCTGGATAAGTGGGCTGTTCATTCTTAGCGGTCCACGTCGGCCATAACGAAGTCGATACTACCCAGGTACGCAATCAGGTCCGCGACCATGCTGCCTTTGATCACCGAAGGGATCTGTTGCAGGTGCGGATAGCTCGGAGTACGGATCCGGGTACGGTAGCTCATGGTGCCGCCGTCGCTCGTCAGGTAATAACTGTTGATACCCTTGGTCGCTTCGATCATCTGCAATGATTCGTTGGCCGGCATGACCGGACCCCACGAAACCTGCAGGAAGTGGGTGATCAAGGTTTCGATGTGCTGCAGGGTGCGCTCTTTTGGTGGCGGCGTGGTCAGCGGGTGATCCGCCTTGTACGGGCCTTCAGGCATGTTGCGCAGGCACTGGTCGATGATGCGGATACTCTGGCGCATCTCCTCGACACGAACCATGCAGCGGTCGTAGGCGTCGCCGTTGTGGGCCAGTGGCACTTCAAATTCGAAGTTCTCGTAGCCCGAGTACGGACGCGCCTTGCGCAGGTCGAAATCACAGCCGGTGGAACGCAGGCCAGCACCTGTGACGCCCCATTCCAGCGCCTCTTTGGTGTTGTAGGCGGCCACACCGATGGTCCGGCCCTTGAGAATGCTGTTCTGCAAGGCGGCTTTGGTGTACTCGTCGAGGCGCTTGGGCAGCCAGTCGACGAAGTCCTTGACCAGTTTCTCCCAGCCGCGCGGCAGGTCGTGAGCCACGCCACCGATGCGGTACCAGGCCGGGTGCAGGCGGAAACCGGTGATCGCCTCGATCACGGTGTAGGCGCGCTGGCGGTCGGTAAAGGTGAAGAACACCGGGGTCATGGCGCCGACGTCCTGGATATAGGTACCCAGGAACAGCAGGTGGCTGGTGATGCGGAAGAACTCGGCCATCATGATGCGGATGGTGTCGACCCGGTCCGGCACCTTGATACCGGCGAGTTTTTCCACCGCCAGCACGTACGGCAGGTTGTTCATCACCCCGCCGAGGTAGTCGATACGGTCGGTGTAGGGGATGTAACTGTGCCAGGACTGACGCTCGCCCATCTTCTCTGCACCACGGTGGTGGTAGCCGATGTCCGGAACGCAGTCGACGATCTCTTCACCGTCCAGTTGCAGCACGATACGGAAAGCACCGTGCGCAGACGGGTGGTTGGGGCCGAGGTTGAGGAACATGTAGTCCTCGTTCGCCCCAGAACGCTTCATGCCCCAGTCTTCGGGGTTGAAGCGCGCGGCTTCTTCTTCAAGCTGCTGCTTGGCAAGGTTCAGGCTGTACGGGTCGAACTCGGTGGCGCGGGCCGGGAAGTCCTTGCGCAGCGGGTGACCTTCCCAGGTCGGCGGCATCATGATGCGCGACAGGTGCGGGTGGCCCGGGAAATCGATGCCGAACATGTCCCACACTTCACGCTCGTACCAGTTGGCGTTAGGCCAGATACGGGTGACGGTAGGTACGCTCAGGTCGCTTTCGGACAGCGCGACCTTGATCATTACGTCACTATTACGTTCAACCGACATCAGGTGGTAGAACACCGTGAAGTCAGCGCCCGGCAAGCCGCGGCGATGGGTGCGCAGCCGCTCGTCGACACCATGCAGGTCATAGAGCATGGAGTACGGTTTGGCGACATTGCGCAGGAACGTCAGTATTTCGATCAGCCGGGCGCGCTCGACCCACAGCACCGGCATGCCGGTACGGGTCGGCTGGGCCGTGAAGGCCTCGGCGCCGAAGCGGGAATTCAGTTCATTGACGACATCTTGGTCGTCAGCCTTGTACGGCGGGATGTACAGAGCGGTGTCTGCAGTCATAGGTCTCAATCACTTCGGTCAACGTACAGAGTCAACCCCGTTCTTGTCTTTGTTATAAGAACAACGGGGCGTATCAGACTTCGTCGGGGCTGCGCAGGTTGGTGACCTGAATACGCTGTTCGCGGCGCTGAACCTTGGTCGACGGCATTTCGGCACGGTAGATGCCTTGATCGCCGACAACCCAGGAAAGCGGGCGCCGCTCTTTGCCGATCGACTCCTGCAGCAGCATCAAGCCTTGCAGGAACGCTTCGGGGCGGGGCGGGCAGCCTGGCACGTAGACATCCACAGGCAGGAACTTGTCCACGCCCTGAACCACGGAGTAAATGTCATACATGCCGCCGGAGTTAGCGCACGAGCCCATGGAAATGACCCACTTGGGTTCGAGCATTTGCTCGTAGAGACGCTGGATGATCGGAGCCATCTTGATGAAGCAGGTCCCGGCAATAACCATGAAATCCGCCTGACGCGGCGATGCCCGGATGACTTCGGCGCCGAAGCGCGCGATGTCATGGGGCGCCGTGAAGGCGGTGGTCATTTCCACGTAGCAGCACGAAAGGCCGAAGTTATACGGCCACAGGGAGTTTTTGCGCCCCCAGTTGACTGCGTTGCTCAGAACATCTTCGAGCTTGCCCATGAAGATGTTCTTGTGAACCTGGTCCTCTAACGGGTCGGAAACGGTTTCCCGTTCGCCGATTGGATACTGCTCGTTAGGCGCATCCGGGTCGATCCTGGTGAGATTGTATTGCATTGCCAAAGCCTCATTGTTTTAGCTTCGCCTGCCGCTTACGACGACCTTCGGGTGCCCAATCGAGCGCCCCCACTCGCCAAAGGTAGACAAGACCTGCCAACAGAATTGCTATGAAAACGAGAGCTTCGACGAATCCGGCCCAGCCGCTTTCGCGTACCGACACAGACCATGCAAAGAGAAAGAGGGCTTCGATATCGAAGATCACGAACAGCATCGCGACCAGATAGAATTTTGCGGAGAGTCGCAGCCGGGCGCCGCCGGTGGGCAACATGCCGGACTCGAAAGGTTCGTTCTTGCTGCGCCCCCAGGCGCGGCTGCCGAGCAGGCTGGACAGGCCAAGCATGAAGGCACAGAGGCCGACGACGCCCAAAAGGAAGATGGCGAGGGCCCAGTTGTGGGCGATCAAACCTGTCGATTCGGACATGCTGGCAATCCTTAATCAGAGCGCGAAAGGGCTCTGAGCTTGAAATATTTAAGAGTGTAGGCCGTGACGAAATGTCGCAACGAAATCAATAAAACTGATTTTATGTGCAAATAGAGGGCAAGTAAATTTTCTACATGAAAATTATTCGACCGGTTGGTCGCAGTAATGGCTTGCATGGCGCTGCAGGCCACGTAAACCGTGTATTACTACTGTTTTAGTCAAGTATGTTTATCGTATCGAAAAGCAAACGAAGAGAATCTTAATGATAATTGATATCATCTGGTAATCAGTATCATTGGATTTGCTGCTGTTGAAAGAAAGTGATTTAACTCATCTTACAAGTAGCAGAATTGCGAAAGTGCCACCTTGCTTGAGGTCAATGTTGCGGAAAGTAACGTTACTCGGGGTGTAAAAGATGAGCCACTGGTAAAAGTGGCTCATGGTTACTCAACTGCGCTCAGTTTCAGTGAAACTGCTCCTGCTCGGTGGAGCCGGTGAGGGCGGTGACCGACGAACTGCCACCCTGAATCACTGTGGTCATGTCGTCGAAATAGCCGGTACCGACTTCCTGTTGGTGGGCGACGAAGGTGTAACCCTTGGCGGCGTCGGCAAACTCCTGTTCCTGCAGCTTGACGTAGGCGGTCATGTCATTGCGGGCGTAGTCATGCGCCAGGCTGAACATGCCATGCCACATGTTGTGGATGCCAGCCAGGGTGATGAACTGATGTTTGTAGCCCATCGCAGACAGCTCGCGCTGGAATTTGGCGATGGTGGCATCGTCCAGGTTCTTCTTCCAGTTGAAGGATGGCGAGCAGTTGTACGACAGCAGCTGGTCCGGGTATTCCTTCTTGATTGCCTCGGCAAACCGGCGAGCCTCGTCCAGATCCGGCTTGGCGGTCTCGCACCACACCAGGTCGGCATAAGGTGCGTAGGCCAGGCCCCGGGCGATCGCCTGATCGAGGCCGGCGCGCACCTTGTAGAAGCCTTCCTGGGTGCGGGTCCCGGTCACGAATGGCTGATCATAAGGGTCGCAGTCAGAGGTCAGCAGGTCGGCAGCGTTGGCGTCGGTGCGCGCCAGGATAATGGTCGGCACCCCGGCCACGTCGGCAGCCAGACGTGCGGCAACCAGCTTCTGCACCGCTTCCTGGGTCGGCACCAGTACCTTGCCGCCCATATGACCGCACTTTTTAACCGAGGCCAGCTGGTCTTCGAAATGCACCCCGGCGGCGCCGGCTTCAATCATGCTTTTCATCAGCTCATAAGCATTGAGCACACCGCCAAAGCCGGCCTCGGCGTCCGCCACGATAGGGGCAAAGTAATCGATGTAGCCTTCATCGCCGGGATTCTTGCCGGTTTTCCATTGAATCTGGTCGGCCCTGGTGAAGGCGTTGTTGATCCGTCGCACGACGGTGGGCACCGAGTCGACCGGGTACAGTGATTGGTCGGGGTACATGGACTCGGCCGAGTTGTTGTCGGCAGCGACCTGCCAGCCGGACAGGTAAATGGCCTGGATACCCGCCTTGACCTGCTGGACGGCTTGTCCGCCGGTCAGTGCCCCCATGCAGTTGACGAAGTCTTTGTCGGGACGAAACGACGGTCGCGCACCCTGGGTAATCAGGTTCCACAGTTTTTCGGCGCCCAGTTTTGCAAACGTGTGTTCCGGTTGTACCGAGCCACGCAGGCGGACGACATCAGCAGCAGAATAGGTTCGGGTCACATTGTTCCAGCGCGGATTTTCAGCCCAGTCTTTTTCAAGAGCCGCTATTTGTTGTTCGCGTGTCAGTGCCATGTTGATAAACCTCAGTTCCTGGGTTTTTCAGGCTGTGAAGCGTCGCGTCAATGACTCGCTACGTTTCAGCAGTCTGATGCGGTTGGAGTGTCCTGCTCCGCCAAAACGCCTCGTTTATCGAAGGCACGATTAGCTCACTGATCGGAAAACTTGCGGCGAACCGCATTTGCATCGGGTTGCGACGGATGAACGAATGGCTCGGGGTGTCGAGCGGGCATTCAGGTGCTGTCGAAAAGTACGCACAGAACGATGTTGCACAGTGCGAAGCTCACTACATTTTATCTGACTGCCGAACAGGGCTACCGTCCCTCAGGACAACTTCGTTCCAGTCGCAACCTCGTCAAACTGCCTTTTGGGCGGTCAAGACACGAAACGGTCCATGCAGTGGCGACGGACGTGCTTCGAAGGCTCTATTCAAGCCTCTGATCAGCGGGAGCGAGGCCATCATGCCGCGCCGTTTTTGCTCCGTCAAACGTTTTGTAGTGCTTTTATGGTGTCACTACATCTTTGGTCTAATACGACTGGTGGGTCACCAAAAGGCCCGTAGGTTCTGGCTTTGCGCCAGAGGCCGGGTTAGTCGAGGGCATCGACCTTGACGCGTAGCAGCATGTCGTCGCGGCCCTGGGTCGAGTAGTACTGGGCATTGCCCTGACGATCGGCTATCGACTGGCTCTGGTTGCCTGCCAGGGTGATCCATTCGCCAAGCCGGCCGCTGACCTTGCTATCGGTACTCTGCACCTTGATTGCGTCCGGGCGCTCCTGGCTGAGGCGGTCACGGTTGGTGCTGATGCTCAGGTGCACGATATCGCCGGTCACGCTGGCGGTGACGTAGAAGCCCTGGGTCACGTTGCGATACTGGGTTTCGCTCTGGCTATAACCGTAACTGTCGGTGCGTGAGGTGGTGAGCGGAACACTCTGGCCGACTTGAATCAGCGCCGGGGTGCCTTCGCTGGTCTGCACCTGCTGCACGCCGCCCTCACGGCTGCTGGTGCCGTAGCTGATCACCCGGCCGCTGCTGGCGCCGTTCTGGCTGTGTGCAGCACTGTCGCTGGTGTCGACACTGATCAGCAGGCGTCTGGCGGCTACATCGAGTTGGGCGAGCAGGGCGCGCAGTTCTTCGATCCTGCGCGACTCGGCGTTGACGATCAACTGGTTGCCATAGGCGCTGACCGTGCCGTCCTGGCCAAGGAAGTTGCGTGCTACCGGCAGCATTTCGTCACTGGTGCGGTAATTGAGCGGCACCACTTCCGTGGCAGCCAGTACCGGGGTGCTTACAGCCAGCAGCAGTGAAACCAGCAAGGGGCGTACAGACATGTCCTTTCTCCGCGAAGAGCTTCCAGAAGGGCGCCGCTAAAAACTACCTGCGTGCCATCGCTGGGTTAAAAACAGGCTTGTGCGCGAGTCCGACCGTTGCTCGCCTGTTTTTGCCTTGCGCTGGCTGCCTCGCCTACGTTTTAGAGGTGCCCTGAAGGCTTGAGTGTGCCACTTTGCCGAGCGATAGCAAAACGCCCCGATCAACCGGCCGGTAACGGCGGGTCGAGCGGGGCGTTGATCGCAGGTGTGCAGTTTTTAAACTACACCGCCTCGCGGAGCATATCCACATGCGGCAGGCCGGCTTCGAGGAACTCGTCGCTGACCACGCGAAAGCCAAAGCGCTCATAAAAGGGCGCGGCATGAACCTGTGCGCTTAGCTTCTGCTGTTGCAGGCCGCGCTTTTCGGCCTCGCTCAGCACCGCGCCGAGCAGGGCTTCGCCAACCTTCAGGCCACGCCAGTCCTTGAGTACCGACAGACGACCGATTTCACCGTCCGGCAGCAAACGTGCGGTGCCTATCGGATAGTCGCCTTCGTTGGCCAGGAAGTGTACGGCGTCGGCATCTTCGGCATCCCATTCCAGCTCTGGAGGAACCGCCTGTTCGAAGATGAACACGCTTTCACGGATACGCCGTATGGCGGCGTTGTCCTTGTGCCAGTCTGCAACCGATACGCTGATTTTATTCATCGGCAAATCCCAGGCTTCCTTGTTTTACCAGCTCGCAAAGCAGTGTGCGTCCGTCCTCGTCCGCCAGCCAGGGTCCGAGGTTCTCGATGTGCAGGGCGTCGGCGGCGCAGATCAGTTTGAGCAGATCGCGCAGCTTGCCCGGCAGCAAGCGGCTCTGGCCGCTGGCGAACAGCAGCAGGTCTTCATCGACATTTGACCAGGCCAGACGCGCGCTTGGGTTGCGAATGATGATGGCACCTTGTTCCAGGCTGTCCAGCAGGTCTTCTTCTTGCAACTCTTCGCCGCTGACCAGTTCCGGGTGGCGTGGCTCGGTCATGAACTGGCCGAACCAGGTCAGTAGCAGCCGCTCATCGCCCATGTGCTCGGCGAGCAGGCTCTTGAGACGGTCCAGCGCGTCGTGCTGGATCTGGTGTGGATCTGCAGCGGGCTGAAGGTTGGCGTCAGTGTAACGCTCTTCGTCAGGAATGAACTGGCTGAGGAAGTCGGTAAAGTGTGTCAGAACTTCAGCGGCGCTTGGCGCGCGGAAACCTACCGAATAGGTCAGGCAGTCGTCTACCGCCACGCCCCAGTGGGCCAGGCGCGGTGGCAGATAGAGCATGTCGCCAGGCTCCAGAGTCCACTCATCAGTACCTTCGAAGTCTGCCAGGATGCGCAGGTCAGCGTGCTGGATCAGCTCGCTTTCGGTGTTGCACAGCTGGCCCACTTTCCAGTTGCGTTTGCCGTGGCCTTGCAGCAGGAATACGTCGTAGTTGTCGAAATGCGGGCCAACGCTGCCGCCCGGTGCGGCGTAGCTGATCATCACGTCGTCGATGCGCCAGCTTGGCAGGAAACGGAAGTTCTCCAGCAGTTCGGCGACTTCCGGCACGAACTGGTCAACCGACTGCACCAGCAGGGTCCAGTCACGCTCTGGCAGCTTGCTGAACTCGTCCTCTGCGAACGGGCCGCGACGCAGCTCCCATGGGCGCTCGCCGTTCTCGATGATCAGGCGCGATTCGATTTCTTCTTCAAGCGCCAGGCCGGCCAGTTCGTCAGGCTCGATAGGGCTCTGGAAGTCACTGATGGCCTGACGGATCAGCAAAGGCTTCTTCTGCCAGTAGTCACGCAGGAAGACGCGTGCACTTATGCCGCCCAGAAGTTGCAGAGGAATATCAGGATTCATGTTCAAACCATTGAAATAAGGTGATTTTCGTTCGCGAATAAAAACGCCCGGCTGGGCCGGGCGTTATTCGCGGGGCGCAGGTCAGATGCGTTTGGCCTGGGCCACGGCATTGCCGATGTAGTTGGCTGGCGTCAGTTTCTTGAGTTCGGCCTTCGCGTCGCCCGGCATGTCCAGGCCATCGATGAAGGTCAGCAGCGCTTCAGGGCTGATGCCTTTGCCGCGAGTCAGCTCCTTGAGCTTCTCGTACGGGTTCTCGATGTTGTAGCGGCGCATGACGGTCTGGATCGGCTCGGCCAGCACTTCCCAGCAGGCGTCCAGGTCGGCGGCGATGCGTTGCTCGTTCAGCTCCAGTTTGCCGATGCCCTTGAGGCTGGCTTCGTAGGCGATGACGCTGTGCGCAAAGCCCACGCCCAGGTTACGCAGTACGGTGGAGTCGGTCAGGTCGCGCTGCCAGCGCGAGATCGGCAGTTTGCTGGCCAGATGCTGGAACAGCGCATTGGCGATACCCAGGTTGCCTTCGGAGTTTTCGAAGTCGATCGGGTTGACCTTGTGCGGCATGGTCGAGGAGCCGATTTCGCCAGCGACAGTCTTCTGCTTGAAGTAGCCCAGGGAAATGTAGCCCCAGATATCGCGGTCGAAGTCGATCAGGATGGTGTTGAAGCGGGCAACCGCATCGAACAGCTCGGCAATGTAGTCGTGCGGCTCGATCTGGGTGGTGTACGGGTTGAACTCCAGGCCCAGCTCGTCTTCGATGAAGGCGCGGGCGTTGGCTTCCCAGTCGATGTCCGGGTAGGCCGACAGGTGGGCGTTGTAGTTGCCCACGGCGCCGTTGATCTTGCCCAGCAGCGGTACGGCTGCGACCTGGGCGATCTGCCGCTCGAGGCGGTAGACGACGTTGGCCAGTTCTTTGCCCAGGGTGGTTGGCGAAGCCGGCTGGCCGTGGGTGCGCGACAGCATCGGCACGCCGGCAAAGCGCTGGGCCAGTTCGCGGATCGCGTCGGCGATCTGGCGCATCAGCGGCAGTACCACGGTGTCGCGGCCTTCGCGCAGCATCAGTGCGTGGGACAGGTTGTTGATGTCTTCACTGGTGCAGGCGAAATGGATGAACTCGCTGACCTTGTTCAGTTCAGGCAGCTTGGCGGCCTGTTCCTTGAGCAGGTACTCCACGGCTTTCACGTCGTGGTTGGTGGTGCGCTCGATTTCCTTGACGCGCTCGGCGTGCTCCAGCAGGAAATTGTCTGCCAGGGTGTCGAGAATGGCGTTGGCTTCGGCGCTGAAGGCCGGCACTTCGGTGATTTGCGGGTGCGCCGCCAGACGCTGCAACCAGCGTACTTCGACCAGAACACGGAAACGGATCAGGCCGTATTCGCTGAAGATAGGGCGCAGGGCCTGGGTTTTGCCACCGTAGCGGCCGTCGACAGGGGAAACCGCGGTGAGCGAAGAAAGCTGCATGGGGTGCTCTCGGACAGTCTGGCTTTGAAAAGGGCGCACATCATACACGAAATCACCGCTCATCTGGAGCGGGCTGACCAGCGTAGATAGCGTCGCGTGCAGTCGATGCGCGGCGTTTCAGCCGTGCATCATGGTATAGAGTTCATTCAACAACTTGCGGCGGCTGAACACCAGTTGCCAGCGATGGCCGCCAACTTGCCGCCACAGGCGCGCCGAGCGAATGCCGGCCAGCAACAGGGCGCGAATCTTCGAGGCGTTGCTGGGCTGCTGCAGATTGCGCATGTCGCCTTGCACCTGAATACGCTGGCGCAGGGTGCTCAGGGTGTCCTGGTACAGCGCACCGCTGGCGGCGATCACGTTTTCGTGAGTGATGCCGAAATGCTCAACCTGAGACTGGATCTGCGGCAGCCGCCGGCCAATCACTTCCAGCATGTCGTTGCGCTTGGCCAATTGTCGCTCCAGGCCCAGCATCGACAGCGCATAGCGCAGCGGCTCGCGCTGCAATGTGCCGGGGTCGCGCTCCAGGGCGCTGGCCAGGGCGCGCAAGCCTTCGCGCAGGTACTGATCGCTGCCGCCGTATACCTCCAGGGTGTCCTTCGGGTCAAGTACCAGCAGGCTGCCAAGCATGCAGCCCAGTTCGGCTTCGCTGACCTGGCCGGTCTTGGCGATGCGGTCGACCAGCACAGCGGTCTGGAATACGCCGCCCAGGGCGGTCAATTGTTCCTGAATCGGAGTCATCAAACCATGTCCTTGCTGTGCCAGGGTTCGGCAATTTCAATAACGCCGCCGCCCAGGCAGATTTCACCGTCATAGAACACCACCGATTGCCCTGGTGTGACAGCGCGTTGCGGCTCGTCGAACACCGCACGGTAACCGTTGGCGGTTTTCTCCAGGGTGCAGGCCTGGTCGGCCTGGCGATAGCGGACCTTGGCAGTCAGGCGTCGCGGGCTGTGCAGGTCAATCGGGTTGACCCAGTAAATTTGCGAAGCCAGCAGGGCGCGCGAGAACAGCCATGGATGATCGTTGCCCTGACCGACGATCAGCTCGTTGTGGGTCAGGTCTTTTTCCAGCACATACCAGGGCTCGTCGCCGGCGTCTTTCAGGCCGCCAATGCCCAGGCCCTGGCGCTGACCAATGGTGTGGTACATCAGCCCGGCATGCTGGCCGATGACTTCGCCTTCAGTGGTCTTGATCTCGCCGGGCTGGGCGGGCAGATACTGGCGCAGAAAGTCGGTAAAACGTCGCTCGCCGATGAAGCAGATCCCGGTCGAGTCTTTCTTGCGGGCGGTGATCAGGCCGTGTTTCTCGGCAATCGCCCGCACTTCGGGTTTTTCCAGTTCACCGACCGGAAACAGGGTGCGGGCGATCTGCTCGCCGCCGACGGCATGCAGGAAATAGCTCTGGTCCTTGTTCGGGTCCAGGCCCTTGAGCAGCTCGGTGTGGGTGGCGGTGTCGCGGCGACGCACATAATGGCCGGTGGCAATCAGGTCGGCGCCCAGGCTCAGTGCATAGTCGAGGAATGCCTTGAACTTGATTTCCCGGTTGCACAGGATGTCGGGGTTGGGCGTGCGGCCGGCCTTGTACTCTTCCAGGAAGTGTTCGAACACGTGATCCCAGTACTCGGCAGCGAAGTTGGCCGTGTGCAGCTTGATGCCGATGCGGTCGCAAACGGCCTGGGCGTCGGCCAGGTCTTCTTTCGCGGTGCAGTATTCGGTGCCGTCGTCTTCTTCCCAGTTCTTCATGAACAGACCTTCCACCTGATAGCCCTGTTCCAGCAGCAGAACGGCGGATACGGAGGAATCCACGCCGCCGGACATGCCGACGATGACACGGGGTTTATCGGTGTTTGGAAGGGCAGAATCAGACATGGGCATTCAACAGCTATGGGTGAAAAGGACGCGATTCTATCAGGCGCGGGCTGTTGCGTCTCATGCCTTGTCGCGCAGCAGCTCAAGACTGAAACGCTCGCCTTGCAGGTAATCATCGACACAGCGCAGCACCAGCTCACTGCGCCAGCGTGCCTGTTGGGTAACCAGTTCATCGCGATTCAGCCAGACCGGGCCGATGATGCCGTCGTCCAGTTGATAGTCGGGGTTGTGCTTGAGGGGCTTGGCGGCAAAGCAGATTCGCTGATAAGTGACGCCATTGCTGGGGGCGGTGTACAGGTAAATGCCGACCACCCCGGTCAGCTCCACATCCCAGCCGGTTTCTTCCAGGGTTTCGCGCACTGCCGCACGCTGCAGGCTTTCATTCGGATCCAGATGTCCGGCCGGCTGATTCAACACCGTCTGCCCGCTTTGCAGTTCCTCGACGAACAGGAAGCGGCCCTGATCTTCAACGATAGTGGCGACGGTTACGTGGGCTTGCCAGGTCATGGGTGGATCCTTGAGAGTCTTGGTGGGTGGCAGTATACGTAAAGGCGGGGAGTGGGTGGTTTGAGGGGGGGGTATCCTGTGGTGTGCATCCTCAGCTGATGTGTTGGGTTTTAGTCACCTTTGCGCTTTTAGAAGGCTTTCGCGACTGAAGTCGCTCCTGCAAAAAGCTGGAAACTTCGGTGCCTCAAAAAACAACAACCCCGGCTGCGTGGGCCGGGGTTGTTGTTTACAGCAGCTTGAACCTTACAGCGCAGCGATTGCCGCGTTCAGGGTCTCGCTAGGGCGCATGGCCTTGCTGGCCAGCTCCGGCTTGGCGAAGTAGTAACCGCCAATCTCAACCGGCTTGCCTTGTACCGCATTGAGCTCGGCAACGATTTTCTCTTCGTTGTCGGTCAGGGTCTTGGCCAGTGGCGCGAACTGGGCCTTCAGGGCCGCGTCGTCATTCTGTGCCGCCAGTGCCTGCGCCCAGAACAGGGTCAGGTAGAAATGGCTGCCGCGGTTGTCGATGCTGCCGACCTTGCGCGATGGCGACTTGTTGCGGTCCAGGAACTCACCGGTCGCCTGGTCCAGCGTCTTGGACAGCACCAGTGCTTTCGGGTTGTTGTAGGCATTGCCCAGGTGCTCCAGAGAAGCCGCCAGAGCCAGGAATTCGCCCAGCGAGTCCCAGCGCAGGAAGTTCTCTTCGACGAACTGCTGCACGTGCTTTGGCGCCGAACCGCCAGCACCGGTTTCGAACAGGCCGCCACCGTTCATCAGCGGCACGATCGACAGCATCTTGGCGCTGGTGCCCAGCTCCATGATCGGGAACAGGTCGGTCAGGTAGTCGCGCAGTACGTTACCGGTGGCCGAGATGGTGTCTTTGCCGGCGCGGGTACGCTCCAGGGTCAGCTTCATTGCCTCGACCGGGGTCAGGATCTGGATGTCCAGGCCCGAAGTATCGTGGTCGCCCAGGTACTTCTTGACCTTGTCGATCACCAGTGCGTCGTGACCACGCGCCGGGTCCAGCCAGAACAGCGCAGGCGTGCTGCTGGCGCGAGCGCGGTTGACGGCGAGTTTGACCCAGTCCTGGATCGGCGCGTCTTTGGTCTGGCAGGCGCGGAAGATATCGCCCGCTTCGACGTTCTGCTCCAGCAGGACTTCACCCTTGCTGTTGGATACACGTACAACGCCGTCAGCCTTGACCTGGAAGGTCTTGTCGTGAGAGCCGTACTCTTCGGCTTTCTGGGCCATCAGGCCGACGTTCGGCACGCTGCCCATGGTGGTCGGATCGAATGCGCCGTGCTTTTTGCAGTCTTCGATAACCGCCTGGTAGATGGTGGCGTAGCTGCGATCCGGGATCACGGCCTTGGCGTCGTGCAGTTGGCCATCGGTGCCCCACATCTTGCCCGAGTCACGGATCATGGCCGGCATCGAAGCGTCGACGATCACGTCGCTTGGTACGTGCAGGTTGGTGATGCCCTTGTCGGAGTTGACCATCGCCAGTTGTGGGCGAGCAGCGTAGACGGCGTCGATGTCAGCCTTGATTGCGGCTTGCTTGTCGGCCGGCAGGCTGCCGATACGGTTGTACAGGTCGCCGATACCGTTGTTCAGGTCAAAGCCGATTTCCTTGAGCACGTCGGCGTGCTTGGTCAGGGCGTCCTGATAGAACTCTTCGACGATCTGGCCGAAGATGATCGGATCGGAGATCTTCATCATGGTGGCTTTGAGGTGCACCGAGAACAGTACGCCTTGTTTCTTGGCGTCGTCGATCTCGGCCGCGATGAAGCTGCGCAGGGCCTTTTTGCTCAGTACCGAGCTGTCGATGATTTCACCGGCCTTGACGGCGGTTTTCTCTTTCAGGACGGTGGCAGTGCCGTCCTTGGCGATCAGTTCGATCTTCAGGCTGTCGTCGGCTTCGATCAGGGCGCCTTTTTCGCTGCCGTAGAAATCGCCACCGCTCATGTGGGCTACATGGGCCTTGGAGTCTGCTGCCCAGGCGCCCATCTTGTGCGGGTGCTTGCGCGCGTAGTTCTTGACCGACAGCGGTGCGCGACGGTCGGAGTTGCCTTCACGCAGGACCGGGTTCACGGCGCTGCCCTTGACCTTGTCGTAGCGGGCGCGGGCGTCTTTCTCGGCGTCAGTGGACGGCGCTTCAGGGTAGTCAGGAATGGCGTAGCCCTGTTCCTGCAGCTCTTTGATGGTGGCTTTGAGTTGCGGAACCGAAGCACTGATGTTCGGCAGTTTGATGATGTTGGCTTCTGGTGTGGTAGCCAGTTTGCCCAACTCGGCAAGATGATCCGGGATTTGCTGGTCGGCGCGCAGCGACTCCGGGAAGCTGGCCAATACACGGCCCGCCAGGGAAATGTCACGGGTCTCGACGTCGATGTCGGACGAAGCCGTGAACGCTTCGATGATGGGCAGCAGGGAATAAGTGGCGAGGGCCGGAGCTTCGTCGGTGAAGGTGTAGATGATCTTCGAGCGGTTGGACATTCGTATTAACTCTCTGTTTTGCTGAGCATGCACAAAATCCCGATACGCGCTGAGTAGGCGCTTGACCCGGGTTCGTGCCACGGGCTCGGGTCGGGATTGATTCGCGGTGATGTTGGGTGCATCAGTCGAGCGTCAAGCAATCGGGCACCATAACGGCACCTCTAAAAACTACCTGCGTGGCCATCGCTGCGTTAAAAACAGGCTCAAAATGCTCATTTACAACCCGTAAACTCCGCTTTCTCGCCTGTTTTTGCCTTGCACTGGCTGCCTCGCCTACGTTTTTAAAGGCGCCCATAAGTCCCAACGCAGATCGGAGCTGGTGTCGTGTATCCGGACGGGCCAGTTCCAGTGACTGGAGCCCCTATGACTCGGCAGTCACGCCGGAGTATATCAAACCCTGAAACGCAAGCATTAATGCTATGCGGCCAATTGGCGCATGCCAATACGGCCTTGGTCGAACGCAAGCGCTCTGGATCAATGCTTTTCGGGATTTTGCAAAAGATTGCGCGATGGTGTCCAGTGGCCGTGATTGTCAGAAGCGGCACGGGTGCTAGGCTTCATTGCGGTCAGGCTGTCCAATCAGACACGTATTGGAGCTCAGCATGAAATACGCAAAGATCACAATCCCCGCCATTGGTGAGCAGATCACCGTCAACCCGGATCACTCGCTCAATGTCCCCGAGCAACCGATTATTCCTTATATAGAAGGCGATGGCGTGGGCGTCGATATCACCCCTGTCATGCTCAAGGTCGTCGATGCTGCAGTCGCCAAGGCTTACGCCGGAAGCCGAAAAATTGCCTGGATGGAGGTCTATGCCGGAGAAAAGGCCACCCAGGTCTATGCCCCGGACATATGGTTGCCCGATGAAACCCTGGATGCACTGCAGCGCTACGTGGTGTCGATCAAGGGGCCGCTGACTACACCGGTTGGTGGCGGAATCCGTTCGCTGAACGTTGCTCTGCGCCAGCAACTGGATTTGTACGTCTGCCTGCGTCCGGTGCGCTGGTTTGCCGGGGTGCCCAGCCCGGTCAACAAGCCGGGTGATGTCGATATGGTGATCTTTCGTGAGAATTGCGAAGACATTTACGCCGGTATCGAGTGGGCGGCGGGTTCACCCGAGGCGCAGCGGGTCATCGATTTTCTGAAAGAGCAAATGGGAGTGACGCGCCTGCGCTTCGACCACGACTGCGGAATCGGTATCAAGCCGGTTTCCCGTGATGGCACCCGGCGGCTGGTGCGTAAGGCTCTGCAATATGTGGTGGATCATGACCGGCGTTCGCTGACCATTGTGCACAAGGGCAACATCATGAAATACACCGAAGGCGCCTTCAAGGAGTGGGGTTATGAGGTGGCCTCGGCGGAGTTTGGTGCGACGCTGCTCGACGGCGGGCCCTGGATGCGGTTCATCAATACCAGGACCGGTAATGAGGTGGTCGTCAAGGACGTCATCGCCGATGCGATGTTGCAGCAGGTGCTGTTGCGCCCGGCTGAGTACGACGTGATTGCAACCCTGAATCTCAATGGCGACTACCTGTCCGATGCGCTGGCCGCTCAGGTCGGTGGTATCGGTATTGCTCCGGGCGCCAATCTGTCTGATGACGTTGCGGTGTTCGAAGCAACCCATGGTACGGCGCCGCGTTATGCGGGCAAGGACCAGGTCAATCCGGGGTCTCTGATTCTGTCGGCAGAAATGATGCTGCGCCATCTGGGCTGGGTTGAGGCGGCAGGGCTGATCGTTCAGGGGATCGAAGCGGCGATGGCTGAGAAAACCGTTACCTATGATTTCGCACGGCTGATGGAGGGGGCCAACCGGGTGTCCTGCTCGGGGTTTGGTGATGCGCTGATTGCGCACATGCAGGCGTAAAGAGGGGTCACGAGCGGCCGGTTCGAACTGCTGAACCGGCGTGCTTTACATCACATCATGGCTGGGGTTTGTGGTGGTTCGCCTCAGGCTGGCACATTGGAGGTTTTCAAGGTCAAGGTCGCTGCACTGGACGCTTCGATCGGCTTGGCGGCAGTGGCCGCAGCGGGCGAAATGTTAACGGCGTGCAGACCCTTGGGGCCCTGAATAATCTCGAAGTTGACCGGCTGGCCGGCTTTGAGTGTCTTGTAACCGTCCATCTGAATAGCTGAATAATGCGCGAACAGATCTTCATCCCGGCCGTCGGCAAGGATAAATCCATAGCCTTTTGCATTATTGAACCACTTGACTTTACCACTGAGCATAGCCATATCCCTCTGCAAAGGACTCCGTCTGGAGTATCATCCACCTCAATCCGCCATACCTGAAATAAAATTTTGGTTGACTGCGCGGACCCTTTTTACCCAATGTGGGCTCTATTGTTTGTAACACCGTTTAGCTGATAGTCAAGGTCATGCGGCAGTCCATTTCAATGAATGGGCGTTCTGACAGCGGCCAATTGCTATTAGTTCAATCCGACCTACGCAAATTTCGAACGTTTTCCCATGCATGCAATCAGCAAGATTCGACTAACCTTCAATCAGGACGATCAGCAGCCTTACGAGGATGACTCGGCCGGTGTTGCAGTGCAGGACGCTCAGCCGACTCTGCAGGCCCCACCGATGTATAAGGTGGTTTTGTTCAACGATGATTACACGCCGATGGATTTCGTCATCGAAGTGCTGGAGGTGTTCTTCAATCTGAATCGTGAGCTGGCAACCAAGATCATGCTGACTGTCCATACAGAGGGGCGGGCAGTATGCGGATTGTTTACCCGTGACATCGCCGAGACCAAGGCCATGCAGGTCAATCAGTACGCCAGGGAAAGTCAGCATCCACTACTCTGTGAGATCGAGAAGGACGGTTAACGCCGACCACTTGGGTTATGAGGTGAAGCTATGTTAAACCGTGAGCTCGAAGTCACCCTCAATCTGGCCTTCAAGGAGGCGCGCTCGAAGCGTCATGAGTTCATGACCGTCGAGCATCTGCTTCTGGCCTTATTGGACAACGAGGCCGCTGCCACCGTTTTGCGGGCATGCGGCGCGAACCTCGATAAGCTCAAGCATGATCTGCAGGAGTTCATCGACTCCACTACGCCACTGATCCCCGTGCATGACGAAGATCGGGAAACCCAGCCGACGCTGGGCTTCCAGCGCGTTCTGCAGCGCGCAGTCTTTCATGTACAGAGCTCCGGCAAGCGTGAAGTGACCGGCGCCAATGTACTGGTTGCAATCTTCAGCGAACAGGAAAGCCAGGCCGTCTTTCTGCTCAAGCAGCAGAGCGTGGCCCGGATCGATGTCGTCAATTACATTGCCCACGGGATTTCCAAGGTCCCCGGGCACGGCGAACACTCTTCCGAAGGTGAGCAAGATATGCAGGACGACGAGGGTGGTGAGGCTTCTTCCTCTGGCAATCCTCTGGATGCCTATGCCAGTAACCTTAACGACCAGGCCCGCCAGGGGCGTATCGACCCGCTGGTCGGTCGCGAGCAGGAAGTCGAGCGCGTGGCGCAGATCCTGGCCCGTCGTCGCAAGAACAACCCGCTACTGGTCGGCGAGGCCGGTGTGGGCAAGACAGCCATTGCCGAGGGCCTGGCCAAGCGTATTGTCGACAATCAGGTGCCTGACCTGCTGGCCAGCAGTGTCGTCTACTCGCTGGACCTGGGCGCGCTGCTGGCGGGCACCAAGTACCGCGGTGACTTCGAGAAGCGCTTCAAGGCGCTGCTCAACGAATTGCGCAAACGCCCGCATGCGATCCTGTTCATCGACGAGATTCACACCATCATCGGTGCCGGTGCTGCCTCCGGTGGCGTGATGGATGCCTCCAACCTGCTCAAGCCGCTGTTGTCGTCAGGCGAGATCCGCTGCATCGGTTCCACCACCTTCCAGGAATTTCGCGGTATTTTCGAGAAGGATCGTGCCCTGGCACGGCGCTTCCAGAAGGTTGACGTGTCTGAGCCGTCGGTTGAAGACACTATTGGCATTCTCAAGGGGCTCAAGGGTCGCTTCGAGCAACACCACAACATCGAGTACAGCGACGAAGCCCTGCGTGCCGCCGCCGAGCTGGCTTCACGCTATATCAACGACCGGCACATGCCTGACAAGGCCATCGATGTGATCGACGAGGCCGGTGCCTACCAGCGCCTGCGGCCGGTCGAGCAGCGGGTCAAGCGCATCGAGGTTGCTCAGGTCGAGGACATCGTTGCCAAGATCGCGCGCATTCCGCCCAAGCACGTCAACAGCTCCGACAAGGAACTGCTGCGCAACCTGGAGCGTGACCTCAAGCTCACCGTATTCGGTCAGGATGCGGCCATCGACTCGCTGTCGACCGCCATCAAGCTGTCCCGGGCCGGCTTGAAGTCACCCGACAAGCCAGTAGGCTCGTTCCTGTTTGCCGGTCCTACCGGGGTTGGCAAGACCGAGGCGGCACGCCAGTTGGCCAAAGCGCTGGGCGTCGAGTTGGTCAGGTTCGACATGTCCGAGTACATGGAGCGCCATACCGTCTCGCGGCTGATCGGTGCGCCACCGGGTTATGTCGGCTTCGACCAGGGCGGTCTGTTGACCGAGGCTATCACCAAGCAGCCGCATTGCGTATTGCTGCTCGATGAAATCGAGAAGGCTCACCCGGAAGTCTTCAACCTGCTGCTGCAGGTCATGGACCACGGTACCCTGACCGACAACAACGGGCGAAAGGCGGACTTCCGCAATGTGATCCTGATCATGACCACCAACGCCGGTGCCGAGACCGCTTCGCGGGCCTCGATCGGCTTCACGCATCAGGACCACTCCTCCGATGCCATGGAAGTGATCAAGAAGAGCTTCACGCCAGAGTTCCGCAACCGTCTGGATACCATCATCCAGTTCGGCCGGCTCAGTCACGAAGTCATCAAGAGCGTCGTCGACAAGTTCCTCACCGAACTGCAGGCGCAGCTTGAGGACAAGCGTGTCCAGCTTGAAGTGTCGGATGCGGCGCGCAGCTGGCTGGCTCAGGGCGGTTACGATGCAGCAATGGGCGCGCGGCCGATGGCTCGACTCATCCAGGACCGGATCAAGCGGCCGCTGGCCGAAGAGATCCTGTTCGGCGAGTTGTCCGAGCATGGCGGTGTCGTGCATATCGATGTCAAGGATGGCGAGATTACCTTCGACTACGAAACCACGGCAGAAATGGCCTGATCCCACTTGCTTCGCCCGCTGCCATTATGGCAGTGGGCGAGCAGGTGTTTATTCAGGTAAACAAATGCTTCAGGCAAGCAAAAACGACAAAGCCCGGCACTGCCGGGCTTTGTCGTTTAAAGCTTGTGCGATCAGCGTGCGCGGTAGGTGATACGGCCTTTGCTCAGGTCGTATGGCGTCAGTTCAACGCGTACCTTGTCACCAGTCAGAATGCGGATGTAGTTCTTGCGCATCTTGCCGGAGATGTGCGCGGTTACGACGTGCCCATTTTCCAACTCCACACGAAACATGGTGTTGGGCAGGGTGTCGACGACAGTGCCTTCCATTTCGAAGCTGTCTTCTTTCGACATGCAGTAAAGCCCTCGGGAATCAAATGAGTGGCCCGGTGCAAGTGGCGCCAGGCAAAAGCGGCGTGCATTGTGCCCGAAAAATGTGTTTCAAGCCAAGCAGTTCAGTACAGAGTGACCCATCTTTGATTGGTTAGCAGCTCAATGGGCCGATATTGGGTCTTGTAATTCATCTTTTTGCAGTTCTTGATCCAATAGCCGAGATAGACCGAGTGCAGGTGCAAACGTGCCGTTTCGGCGATCTGCCAAAGGATCGCGTAACGCCCCAGGCTGCGGCGTTCTTCGTCAGGCTCATAGAAGGTATAAACCGCCGACAGGCCATTGGGCAGCAGGTCGGTAACCGCCACTGCCATCAGTCGGCCTTCGGCGCGGAATTCGTAGAAGCGGGTAAACGGCAGGTCGCGAACCAGAAACGTGCTGAACTGCTCACGGCTGGGTGGGTACATGTCGCCATCGGCGTGGCGTTGTTCGATGTAGCGCTGATAAAGATCGAAGTATTCCTGGGTGAACACCGGCTTGACGCTGCGTACCACCAGGTCGGCATTGCGCTTGATGATGCGCTTTTGCTGGCGGTCAGGTTCAAACAATGCCACCGGAATGCGCGCCGGGATGCATGCGCTGCAGTTCTGGCAGTGCGGGCGGTACAGGTGGTCACCGCTACGGCGAAACCCCATGTCAGACAGGTCGGCATAGACCTGTACGTCCATGGGCTGGCTGGGATCGAGGAACAGCGTGGTCGCCTGTTCATCGGGCAGGTAGCTGCAGGAGTGGGGTTGAGTGGCATAAAACTTGAGGCGCGCCAGCTCTGTCATGATTGCCCCCGTTCTCGAAAACCTTGTAGCTATCAGTGTAAGCCAGCATGTCAGACTCGACTAGCTGACCAGTCAGCCTTATTGGCCGAGTCGAGGTATTGGTTCAGGTATTGGGCAAATGCCTGGCGCGGGATCGAGCGGGCGCCGAAGCTGTGCAGGTGCTGGGTAGGCATCTGGCAATCGATCAGCACGAAGTCCCAGGCCTTGAGGTGCTCCACCAGAGTCGCAAAGCCGACCTTTGAAGCATTGTCGGCGCGGCTGAACATCGACTCGCCAAAGAACAGGCGTCCCATGGCCAAGCCATACAGGCCGCCGACCAGTTCGTCGCCCAGCCAGACTTCGACGCTGTGAGCATGGCCGCGTTGATGCAACTCAAGGTAAGCGTCCTGCATGCTGGTGGTGATCCAGGTGCCCTGCGCATAGCTGCGCGGGGCTGCACAGGCCTCAATGACCGCGGCAAAGTCCTGGTCGAAGGTGACCCGGTACTTCTGTTGGCGCAGCAGCTTGGCGAGGCTGCGGGAAACATGCAGCTCTGCCGGGGGCAGAACGGTACGTGGGTCGGGGGACCACCAGAGAATGGGCTGGCCGTCCTGAAACCACGGAAAGCAGCCGTGGCGATAAGCCTGCACCAGGCGGTCGGCAGACAGGTCGCCGCCGGCGGCCAGTAACCCGTTGGGCTCGCGCAGGGCCTTGTCCAGGGGCGGGAAGTCGAGGCTGTCACGTCGTAACCAGGTCAGCATGGGATCAATGGGTCTCAGCAGGGGAGGGGAGGGCGTCAGTCATTTTGCAACTCTATACGCTCAAGCAGGTCTGAGTCAGGTTGTCGTACCCCTGAGCTGCTGCCGATACAGGATCAACGTCATGTCATAAGCCTTTGTCACGCAAGACAATGCATGCTCAAATTGGGCTATCGTCAGTGCTGCTTGAACAGAGCAGACCGGCGCGCCAGACTTGTCGCGTGCCAGTACAGACCGGTACCGCTACAAAACCGTACAATGCCAACGTTGCGCGTTATCATTCAAGCCGAGTGTTTCAGGAGGCGTTCATCCGTAGTGCAATGTCAATGTCACCGTTCGCGCTTGTCTCGCGCCGTCGCCACACCTGGTCGTTCAATGAGTTGTTCGCGCTCCTGCGCAGGAATTAAAGCGTTTTGAAGAAATCCACTCCAGCACCCGCACCCGCAGCTGTACCCCTATGGCGGCAGCAGTTGCACTATCGGCTCAAGGAAGGGGCATTGATAGCCTTCGGCTTCCTGTGCCTGTATCTGATCATGGCCTTGCTGACCTACGACCAGAGCGACCCCGGCTGGAGTCATACCAGCAGCAGTGGCGGCCAGGTACAGAATGCCGCTGGCCGGGCCGGAGCGTTCAGTGCCGACATCCTGTTCATGGTTCTGGGCTACTTCGCCTATATCTTTCCGCTGTTGCTGGGGATCAAGGCCTGGCAGGTGTTCCGTCAGCGGCATGAACCCTGGCAATGGAGCGGCTGGCTGTTCTCCTGGCGCCTGATCGGTCTGGTGTTTCTGGTCCTGGCCGGCGCGGCCCTGGCGCACATCCACTTTCATTTCACAGCCGGCTTTCCGGGTTCGGCAGGCGGAGTGCTGGGTGAGGTGCTCGGTGACCTTGCCAAGCGGGCGCTGAATATTCAGGGCAGCACGCTGCTGTTCATTGCCCTGTTCCTGTTCGGGCTGACTGTGTTCACTGACCTGTCGTGGTTCAAGGTCATGGATGTCACCGGTAAGATCACCCTGGATCTGGTCGAATTGCTGCAAGGCGCGGTCAGCCGCTGGTGGGCCGCCCGTGCCGAGCGGCGCAGCATGGTGGTCAAGTTGCGCGAGGTCGACCTGCATCTGGAAGACGAGAAGCAGGCGCCCAGACCCGCCAGTCGCCGTGAGCCGGCACTCGGCGCCCGCGACAAGGTGTTTGAGCGTGAGCAGCCTGCCGCCGGCAAACCGGCGCCTGTCGCCGCGCCTGTGGTGCCCGCCGCCAGTGCTGCTGTGGCGCCGCTGGCAACACCTGCGCAACCGGGCAAGCCGATGCCGGCGATCATTCCTCCGACTCCGGCCAAAGCGCCGGAGCCGAGCAACCGGGTGATGAAGGAAAAGCAGGCGCCGCTGTTTGTCGACAGCGCCATCGAAGGCACATTGCCGCCGCTGTCGATTCTTGATCCGGTGGAAAAGAAAGCCCTTAGTTATTCACCCGAATCGCTGGACGCGGTGGGCAAGCTGCTGGAAATCAAGCTCAAGGAGTTTGGTGTCGAGGTTACGGTGGACTCGATTCATCCGGGGCCGGTGATTACCCGCTACGAAATCCAGCCAGCGGCCGGGGTCAAGGTCAGTCGGATTGCCAACCTGGCCAAAGACCTTGCTCGTTCACTGGCGGTGACCAGTGTGCGGGTGGTCGAGGTGATTCCCGGCAAAACCACCGTGGGTATCGAGATCCCCAACGAAGACCGGCAGATCGTGCGTTTCTCGGAAGTATTGTCGACCCCCGAATTCGATACCGCCAAATCGCCAGTCACCCTGGCGCTGGGGCATGACATCGGTGGCCGCCCGGTAATTACCGATCTGGCCAAGATGCCGCACCTGCTGGTCGCCGGTACCACCGGTTCCGGTAAGTCGGTGGGGGTCAACGCCATGATCCTGTCGATCCTGTTCAAGTCCGGTCCGCAAGATGCCCGCTTGATCATGATCGACCCGAAAATGCTTGAGCTGTCGATCTATGAGGGCATTCCGCATCTGCTGTGCCCGGTGGTCACCGACATGAAGGACGCGGCCAACGCCCTGCGCTGGAGCGTTGCCGAGATGGAGCGGCGCTACAAGCTGATGGCGGCCATGGGCGTGCGTAACCTGGCCGGCTTCAACCGCAAGATCAAGGATGCCGAAGAGGCCGGTACACCGGTCAGCGACCCGCTGTATCGCCGTGAAAGCATTCACGATGAGGCGCCGTTGCTCAGTACCCTGCCGACCATCGTGGTGGTGGTCGACGAATTTGCCGACATGATGATGATCGTCGGCAAGAAGGTCGAAGAACTGATCGCGCGTATCGCCCAGAAAGCCCGTGCCGCCGGTATTCACCTGATTCTTGCCACCCAGCGGCCGTCGGTGGATGTGATTACCGGTCTGATCAAGGCCAACATCCCGACCCGTATGGCGTTTCAGGTGTCGAGCAAGATTGACTCGCGGACCATCATCGACCAGGGCGGTGCCGAGCAACTGCTGGGGCACGGTGACATGCTCTACATGCCACCAGGCACCAGCCTGCCGATCCGGGTCCATGGTGCCTTCGTGTCCGATGATGAGGTCCATCGGGTCGTTGAGGCCTGGAAAATGCGTGGCACCCCTGACTACAACGACGATATTCTGGCCGGCGTCGAAGAGGCCGGTAGCGGGTTCGATGGCGGTAGTGGGGGTGGCGACGGTGAAGACAGCGAAAGCGATGCGCTTTACGACGAAGCGGTCAAGTTTGTGCTGGAAAGCCGTCGGGCTTCGATTTCGGCGGTGCAGCGCAAACTCAAGATCGGTTACAACCGCGCCGCACGTATGATCGAGGCGATGGAAAACGCAGGCGTGGTCACCCCGATGAACACCAATGGCTCACGTGAGGTCATCGCGCCGGCACCGATGCGCGACTGATCCCGCAGAGCAACCCTGTTGGCAGCGTGTGTGTCGCGCTGCCGCACTTTCAGTGAATTTAAAGAGGAATCCCATGCGTCTGATCCGCATGTTTCTGGCTACTGCTCTGACCTTTTCCGCGCTGACCGCCCATGCCGACAGCAAGGACGTGGCGCGCCTGACCCAGTTGCTGGAGAAGTCCCAGACCCTCAGCGGCCGGTTTTCGCAGATGACCCTCGACGGCAGTGGCACCCAGTTGCAGGAGTCGCAGGGCAGCATGACCCTGCAACGTCCAGGGCTGTTCAACTGGCACATCGATCCGCCTCAGGAGCAACTGATGGTTTCCGATGGCAAGAAGGTCACCCTCTGGGACCCGGACCTGCAACAGGTGACGATCAAGACCCTCGACCAGCGCCTGACCCAGACCCCGGCGCTGCTGCTGTCCGGCGATGTATCGAAAATCAGCGAAAGCTTCGATATCACCTCGAAAGAGGCCGGTGGTGTAGTGGATTTCGTGCTCAAGCCCAAGACCAAGGACACGCTGTTCGATAACCTGCGCCTGTCGTTTCGCAATGGCCTGATCAACGACATGCAACTGGTGGACAACGTTGGCCAGCGCACCAATATCCTGTTCACCGGGGTTACTGCCAACCAGCCCGTAGCCAAGGACAAGTTCCAGTTCCAGATTCCCAAGGGCGCGGACGTGATCCAAGAGTAAGTAGCCGACACAAGGCGCCCGAATCATGGACCTGTTCAGCCGTGAACCCATTGCCCAGCCCCTGGCGGCGCGCCTGCGTGCCACTAACCTGGACGAATACGTGGGCCAGGAGCACGTCCTGGCCCATGGCAAGCCCCTGCGTGAAGCCCTGGAGCAGGGGGCGCTGCATTCGATGATCTTCTGGGGCCCGCCGGGGGTGGGCAAGACCACCCTGGCGAAGTTGCTGGCCAAGGTCTCGGATGCACATTTCGAAACCGTCTCGGCGGTGCTGGCCGGGGTCAAGGAGATCCGTCAGGCCGTTGAAGTCGCCCGGCAGCAGGCGGCCCAGTATGGGCGGCGTACCATCCTGTTCGTCGACGAAGTGCACCGCTTCAACAAGTCCCAGCAAGACGCCTTCTTGCCCTATGTTGAAGACGGCACGCTGATCTTCATCGGTGCGACCACCGAAAACCCCTCGTTCGAACTGAACAATGCCTTGCTATCGCGGGCGCGGGTCTATGTGCTCAAAAGCCTGGACGAAGCTGCCTTGCGCAAGCTGGTACAGCGTGCCCTCACCGAAGAGCGTGGCCTAGGGCGGCGTCAGTTGAGCCTGAGTGACGAAGGCTTTGCCACCCTGATGGCGGCCGCCGACGGCGATGGCCGGCGCATGCTCAACCTGCTGGAAAACGCCTCGGACCTCGCCGAAGACGGCAGCGAAATCGGCAGCGAGCTGCTCAACAGCCTGCTGGGCGACACCCGCCGGCGCTTCGACAAGGGCGGCGAAGCCTTTTACGACCAGATTTCGGCGTTGCACAAGTCGATTCGAGGCTCAAACCCCGATGCGGCGCTGTACTGGTTCGCGCGGATGATCGACGGCGGCTGTGACCCGCTGTACCTGGCGCGACGGGTGGTGCGCATGGCCAGCGAAGACATCGGTAATGCTGACCCGCGTGCCTTGCCGCTGTGCATGTCGGCCTGGGACGTTCAGGAGCGCCTCGGCAGTCCTGAAGGCGAGCTGGCCGTTGCCCAGGCGATTGTCTATCTGGCCTGTGCGCCGAAAAGCAATGCGGTGTACATGGCCTACAAGGCTGCCATGGCTGACGTGGCGGCCAATGGTTCGCGGGAAGTGCCGTTGCACCTGCGCAATGCCCCCACCAAACTGATGAAGCAACTGGGTTATGGCGAGCAGTATCGTTATGCTCACGACGAGCCGGACGCCTACGCCGCCGGCGAAGACTATTTTCCCGACGACCTGGAGCCGCGCCAGTACTATCATCCGGTGCCCCGAGGCCTGGAAATGAAGATCGGCGAAAAGCTGCGTCATCTGCATGCGCTGGATGCTGCCAGCCCTCTTCAACGGAGAAAGTCTTGATTCAGACCATTCTTGCGGTGTCGATTGCCGGCATCGCTGGTACATTACTGCGTTTCGCCACTGGCAACTGGGTAAGCGCCCACTGGCCACGGCACTTTTACACAGCCACATTGGCGGTCAACCTGATCGGTTGCCTGATCATTGGCGTGCTGTACGGCCTGTTCCTGATTCGTCCGGAAGTGCCGATCGAGATTCGCGCCGGCCTGATCGTCGGTTTTGTAGGTGGTCTGACGACCTTTTCATCCTTTTCACTGGATACGCTGCGCCTGCTGGAAAGCGGGCAACTGCCACTGGCCCTGGGCTATGCCGGCATCAGCGTGTTCGGCGGCCTGCTCGCAACCTGGGTGGGCCTGACATTGACCCGACTTTGATAGACGAGAGACCGATATGCTCGATTCCAAACTGTTACGTACTCAACTTCAGGACGTAGCGGACCGCCTGGCTTCGCGTGGCTACACTCTGGATGTGGCCCGCATCGAGGCGCTCGAAGCCCAGCGCAAGGTGGTACAGACCCGCACCGAACAGCTGCAGGCCGAGCGTAACGCCCGTTCCAAGACGATTGGACAGGCCAAGCAGCGCGGCGAAGACATCGCACCGCTGATGGCTGACGTCGAGCGTATGGGTAACGAGCTCTCCGAAGGCAAGCTCGAGCTGGACAAGCTGCAGGCCGAGCTGGACGCCATCCTGTTGACCATCCCCAACCTGCCGGACGCCTCTGTGCCGGTCGGTGAAGACGAAGACGGCAACCTTGAAGTGCGCCGCTGGGGCACGCCGACCGCGTTCGATTTCCAGGTACAGGATCACGTCGCACTGGGCGAGAAGTTCGGCTGGCTGGACTTCGAGACCGCCGCCAAACTGTCCGGCGCGCGTTTCGCCCTGCTGCGCGGCCCGATTGCCCGCCTGCACCGCGCTCTGGCGCAGTTCATGATCAACCTGCACATCAACGAACACGGCTACGAGGAAACCTACACCCCGTATCTGGTCCAGGCGCCTGCCTTGCAGGGCACTGGCCAGTTGCCGAAGTTCGAAGAAGACCTGTTCAAGATCAGCCGCGATGGCGAAGCCGACCTGTACCTGATCCCGACCGCCGAAGTGTCGCTGACCAATATCGTGTCCGGGCAGATCCTCGATGCCAAGGAGCTGCCGCTGAAGTTCGTCGCTCACACGCCGTGCTTTCGCAGCGAGGCCGGTGCCTCGGGTCGTGACACTCGCGGCATGATCCGCCAGCACCAGTTCGACAAGGTCGAGATGGTCAAGGTCGTGGCCCCGGCCGAATCGATGAATGAGCTCGAATCCCTGACGGCCAACGCCGAGCGCGTTCTGCAACTGCTGGAATTGCCTTATCGCGTTCTGGCGCTGTGCACCGGCGACATGGGTTTCAGCGCGGTCAAGACCTACGATCTGGAAGTCTGGGTGCCGAGCCAGGACAAGTACCGCGAGATTTCCTCGTGCTCCAACTGTGGCGACTTCCAGGCCCGCCGCATGCAGGCGCGCTGGCGCAACCCGGAAACCGGCAAGCCTGAGCTGGTGCACACCTTGAACGGTTCGGGTCTGGCGGTGGGCCGTACCCTGGTTGCCGTGCTGGAGAACTACCAGCAGGCCGACGGTTCGATTCGTGTGCCGCAAGTGCTCAAACCGTACATGGGCGGCCTTGAGGTCATCGGCTAAATGGAATTTCTGCCACTGTTCCACAACCTGCGTGGCAGCTGGGTGCTGGTGGTCGGCGGCGGCGAGATTGCCTTGCGCAAGTCACGCCTGCTGGCCGATGCCGGTGCGTTGTTGCGGGTCGTCGCCCCGCATATCGAGCCGCAGTTGAGTGAGCTGATCGAGCGCAGTGGCGGTGAGCAGCGCCTGCGCGGCTATGTGCCGAACGACCTGGACGGTTGTGTGCTGGTGATCGCCGCCACCGATGACGAACCGCTCAATGCCCAGGTATCCGCCGATGCCCGCAGCCGTGGCATGCCGGTCAACGTGGTCGATGCGCCGGCGCTATGCAGTGTGATCTTTCCAGCCATCGTCGATCGCTCGCCATTGGTCATTGCGGTGTCCAGTGGCGGCGATGCGCCGGTGCTGGCGCGCCTGATTCGCGCCAAACTGGAAGCCTGGATTCCCGCTACTTATGGTCAGTTGGCCGGGCTGGCGGCGCGGTTTCGCAGCCAGGTGAAAAGCCTTTATCCGGATGTGCAGCAGCGCCGCGCTTTCTGGGAAGAGGTGTTTCAGGGGCCTATCGCCGACCGGCAACTGGCCGGGCAGGGCGCCGAAGCCGAACGTCTGTTGCAGGCCAAGGTCGACGGCGAACCACCGCATGCGCCGGGTGAGGTGTATCTGGTCGGCGCCGGCCCCGGCGATCCTGACCTGCTGACCTTCAAGGCGCTGCGGCTGATGCAGCAGGCTGATGTGGTGCTTTACGACCGTCTGGTGGCACCAACCATTCTTGAGCTGTGCCGCCGGGATGCCGAACGCATTTACGTCGGCAAGCGCCGTGCCGAGCATGCCGTGCCGCAGGACCAGATCAACCAGCAATTGGTCGATCTGGCGAAACAGGGCAAGCGGGTCGTGCGCCTGAAGGGTGGTGACCCGTTCATCTTCGGTCGTGGCGGTGAAGAAATCGAAGAACTGGCCGCCCATGGCATCCCGTTCCAGGTCGTGCCGGGCATTACTGCAGCCAGCGGTTGCGCGGCTTATGCCGGGATTCCGCTGACCCACCGTGATTATGCGCAGTCGGTGCGGTTCATCACCGGGCACCTGAAAGACGGCAGCAGTGACCTGCCCTGGAGCGACCTGGTCGCGCCGGCGCAGACTCTGGTGTTCTACATGGGCCTGGTGGGGCTACCGACCATCTGCGAGCAGTTGATCAAACACGGCCGCGCTGCCAGCACCCCGGCAGCTTTGGTCCAGCAGGGCACCACCACCGGTCAGCGGGTGTTCACCGGCACCCTGGCCAACCTGCCGCAGCTGGTAGCCGAGCATGAAGTCCATGCTCCGACCCTGGTGATCGTGGGGGAAGTGGTGGTGTTGCGCAACAAGCTGGCGTGGTTTGAAGGGGCTCAGGGGACACTCTGAGCCTTCGGTATGGCCGGGTAGGAGCGAGCTTGCTGGCGAATGCAATATTTCAGTCACAGGTGATGCGCCGACTGATCTGGCCTCTTCGCGACCAAGGCCGCTCCTGCACGCTTGCGGCAGTTACTGCCATATCCCGTTGCCTGCCAAGCGCTGCCGATCATGCGCCACGCTGAAGTCCTGTAAAGGACCTTTAGGCACCACCCCGGTCGGGTTGATGGTGCGGTGGCTGGCGTAGTAGTGATGCTTGATATGCTGGAAATCCACAGTCTGGGCAATGCCCGGCCACTGGTACAGCTCACGCAGCCAATTGCTCAGGTTCGGATAATCGCTCAAGCGCCGCAGGTTGCACTTGAAGTGGCCGTGGTACACGGCATCGAAGCGAATCAGTGTGGTGAACAGGCGCACGTCGGCTTCGGTCAGGTATTCACCGCTGAGGTAGCGGTTTTCTCCCAGCAAGTGCTCCAGCTCATCAAGTTTGCTGAACAGCGCGTCGAAGGCTTGCTCGTACGCCGCCTGTGAGGTGGCGAAGCCGGCGCGGTATACGCCATTGTTCACATTCGGGTAGATCTGCTCGTTCAGCTCATCAATCTGCGCCCGTAAGTGCTCGGGATACAGGTCCAGCGGGTTGCCGGTCAGTTCGTTGAACGCCGAGTTGAACATGCGGATGATCTCCGCCGACTCGTTGCTGACGATGCGCTTGAGCTTCTTGTCCCACAGCACCGGCACCGTGACCCGGCCAGTGTAGTTCGGGTCATCTTTGGTGTAGCGCTGGTGCATGAATTCCAGGCCGTCGAGCGAATCGCCGGTCGAGCCGGTCTGCGGGTCGAAGGTCCAGCCGTTTTCCAGCATCAGCCAGCTGACCACCGAGACGTCGATGAGCTTTTCCAGACCTTTGAGCTGGCGCACGATCAGCGTGCGGTGCGCCCACGGGCAGGCCAGCGACACATACAAGTGGTAGCGACCGGCTTGTGCCTGAAAGCCACCCTCGCCGGACGGGCCGGGCGAGCCGTCAGCCGTCACCCAGTTGCGGCGCTGGGCGTTCTCGCGCTGAAACGCGCCTTCCTTGGTTTCGTACCACTGGTCGTGCCAGCGTCCTTCGACAAGCAAACCCATGTCCTGACTCCAGGTCCGTAGTTGGAAATTGGAGTCAGTCTATCGGTATTGGTTCGAACTAAAAGCGCAAATATAGGCCCTTAATTATCGAATGGTTCGATTAATCAAAGGTTGCGATCACGCTGGTCCCAGAACTGCCGGGCCTGTTCGAACGCTGCTTCACGCTCGACACCGAGGCCGCGCAGCGCCAGCGCCATGCTCGACAGCAGCGCCAGTTGTCCATAACTGTCTTCGACTTCACCGCGCCAGTAGGCCACCAGATGTGTCGGCTCCAGGCTCGGAGGCTTGACGTGGCGGCGTTCGGACAATGCCGGCCATTCTTCATCCCACTCGACGCCGGCCGTGGCACCGTACAGGTGGCTGATGGTGTCAGGGTTGACCTCGATCTCGCCGCCATCACCTTTGATCACAATTGCATGGTCGCCCAGCAGGCGGCTGGCTTCACGGTGCACCGCCTGGTAGCCGGGGTGGAAGATGCTCTGCAGGCCGCAGCGGGCCTTGAGCGGATTGAGCACCCGCGCCAGGGAATGGATCGGCGAGCGCAGCCCCAGGGTGTTGCGCAGGTCGATCATGCGCTGCAACTGCGGTGCCCAGTCGGCCAGCGGGATGAACGCCAGGTGGCGTTGTTGCAGCGCGCTGTCGACGCTCTGCCAGTTGCGGCACAGCGGAATATTCAGCAGCTCCAGCAGTTGTTCGGTGTACAGGCGCCCGGCGGTGTGCGCCCCGCCACCGTGCAGCAGGACGCGGATACCGTTGTTGGCCAGGCATTTGGCGGCCAGCAGAAACCACGGCAGGTGGCGTTTCTTGCCGGCGTAGCTCGGCCAGTCGATATCCACCTCAATGGCCGGCGCCTTGACCCGCTCACGCACCGCTTCGGTAAAGCCGGCCAGCTCTTCGGGGCTTTCTTCCTTGTGGCGCAGCAGCATCAGAAACGCGCCGAGCTGGGTGTCCTCGACCTGTTCATCGAGCAGCATGCCCATGGCCTGGCGGGCTTCTTCGCGGGTCAGGCCGCGAGCGCCGCGTTTGCCCTTGCCGAGGATGCGTACGAACTGGGCGAAGGGGTGTTCTGCTGGTGTTTCGGTAACCAGCGGGCGGTAGTCGGTCATATGCAATTGGTCGGCTTGGGCAGGCCTGCCAGACGGGCCGCCAGCTTGGCGGGCCGGCCGTTGAACAGGCGGTTGAGGTGCATGCTGTTGCCCTTTTCCGGGCCCAGCTTGAGTGCCGTGTACTTGATCAGCGGCCGGGTGGCGGGCGACAGCTGGAATTCGGTGTAGAACGCGCGCAGCAGATGGAGGATTTCCACATGCTCGTCGCCGAAATCGATGTCTTCTTCGGCGGCCAGTGCCTGGGCAACCGCCAGCGACCAGTCGCCGAGGTTCTGCAGAAATCCATCGCTGTCCAGCGGGATCTGGCGGCCGTCTACGCTCAGATGGGTCATAGCCAGGTATTCACCTTGTCGAAGCGTACCGACAACTCGACGAAACCTGGATAGTCCACCGCACGGGCGCTGGCGGGCAGTGCCAAGTGTCGGGCGAGCAGGTCTTCTTCGAGCGCGAACAGCCGCTCACCCAGCGCACTGAGCGCAGCATCGGGCTGGCGCAGCGCATAGGTGGCGTCGCCGCACAGCAGCAGCGCGTCATGTTCGCCAAGCACACGCAGGCAACTGCTCAGGCGGCTGTCGGCGAACGGGGAGTGGGATACAACGTGCAAGGTCGCCATCAGATCGTGATCACCTGGTCGTAACGGTCGATAAGCGCGGCGATATCGGCACCGCTGGCCAAGGTCTGGACATCCGGATTGTCAGCCTGGACGCCGCGTTGCTCAAGGCTGTGGCCACAGGCATACAAGTCTTCGATACCGAACATCGGCAAGGCCTTGAGGTTGGCGGTGATGTCTTTCTGCTGCACGGCGCTGGCGTGCTGCCCGGCCTGCAACTGAAATACCCCATCGTCGAGAAACAGCAGGCCGACCGGCAGGTCGAAGGCGCCGCCGGCCAGGACGATGTCCAGCGCTTCGCGTGCTCCAGGCCCGGACCACGGTGCCTGGCGGCTGATAATCAATAGCGATTTGCTCATCTTATGGCCCTCCAAAACAGATCACCCGGTCGGCTGCCTGCGCCGCATCGTGCAACTGGCCCAACCCGGACAGCTCCCAGGGCGCCAGCAGGCTGGCCGCACTGCGCTGATAGCGTGCAGCCTCTTCGGCGTTCAGCACGCCACGGCGCAACGCCGCCGCAATGCACACCACGCCATCGAGCTGGTGTTCGCTGATGAAGGCGCGCCATTGTTGCGGCAGGTCCTGCTCGTCCTGCGGCGTAACCACACTGCCGCAGGCGTTGTGCACACCATCCTGATAAAAGAACAGCCGCACGATTTCATGCCCGCCCGCCAGCAATGCCTGGGCGAACAGCAGGGCGCGGCGCGAGGAGGGTGCATGGGGGGCGGAAAACAGACAAAGGGCGAATTTCATGCTCGGCTCGATCAGCGTGACAGGCGCAATGATAAAGAATTAAGGCGCCTGAGTGTGAGCAACCCGCTCAGGCGGCTGGCAAGCGTACATGCACCCGCAGCCCAGGATGGGCGTTATCGGCCCAGATATCGCCGCTTTGTGAATGCACCACGCTCTGGGCGATCGACAGCCCCAGGCCAAAGCCGTCGCCGCCAGGCCGGTCGGCGCTGAGCCGGGTAAACGGCTTGAAAATCTGTTGCAGTTGTTCCGGCGCCACCCCAGGACCCTGGTCCTCGATCCACAAATGCCAGTGGGCGTCCTCGCGCTGCCCGCTCAGGCGCACGATGCCGTGTTCCGGAGAATGGCGTACCGCGTTACGCAGGATGTTCTCCAGCACCTGGGCCAGGCCATTGAGGTTGCCTGACACCCGGCAGTCGGCCGGTAGTTCGCAGGGCAGGCGCTCGACCGGCCAGCCGGTTTCAAAGCAGCAGTCTTCGCGCAGGATATTCCACAGTTCGGCCACTTCCACGGATTCTGCGGGCAACCGGGGGCGCTCGGTGTCGAGCCAGACCAGCTCCAGGGTGTCGTCGATCAAGCGTTCCATGGCCAGCACTTCACGCTCCTGACGCTGACGCAATGTGGCGATATCCAGTTCACGCTCGCCAGCCACCCGCAGGCGGCTCAACGGCGTGCGCAGCTCATGGGACAGCGCGCGCAACAGCCGGCGCTGGAAATCGACGGTGGACTCCAGGCGTGCAGCCATGTGATTGACGGTGCGCGCCAGTTCGCCCAGTTCGTCGCGGCGCTCGGCAATCTGCGGCTCGATGCGTGCCGACAGATCGCCGCTGCCCAGTGCAATGGCCTGGCGGCGCAGGCTGGCCATTGGCGCAATCAGCATGCGATACAGCAGCGCGCCCAGTAGCACGGCCAGGCTGGCGGGCAACACCTGCTGGGCGAGGATCTCCCACAGGCGATTATGCTGGCGTGGATTCAGGCGCAACGGCAGCTCCATCACCAGCCGCGCATCACTGCCGTCGAAGGGAATATAGAAACTCGGTCGCGCGCCCGGCCTGCCGATCAGGCCATCAATGGGGCGGATGAAGTTGAGTCTGGTGTGCTCGTCTTCCGACAACGGCTGCGACGCCAGTGATTCGCGCTGGGCACTGACGACCACCGCCCAGACCTGTTCGTGCTCTTGCAGTTGCTCGAGAAACGCATCGACGCCCGCCGCACCCTGCTGCTCCCAGGCGCGCTGCGCCTGAGCGGCGTACCCTTTGAGCACCTGCTGGGTTTCTTCAGGCAAACGTGAAGTGGCATTTTCCACCCGCTCGGCCAGGTCCTCTTCAAGGATCACCACCAACAGACACAACAATGCCAGGGCCGCAACCAGCTTCCACAGCAACGAATGACGATCAGGCAGGCTCATGCTTTGGCCGGGCTCAGCACATAACCGGTGCCGCGCACGGTCTCGATGCAGCGGCTGTTATAACCGATGGCCAGCAACTTGCGACGGATCCGGCTGACATGCATGTCCAGGCTGCGATCATGCAGCGACCAGGCACGATGCATCGCCTGCTGATACAGAAACGCTTTGCTCAGCACCTCGCCGCTATGGTCGAGCAGCACTTGCAGGACGCGAAATTCCATGCCGCTCAGATCGGCCCACTGCTGCGCATGGCAAACATCGCAACGCCGATTATCGACGATCAGTTGCAGGTCATCATGCCGCGTCTTGGCTTCGTGCTCATAAGCCACGCGGCGTAACACTGCATCAATGCGCACGTCCATTTCGCGCATGCTGAAGGGCTTGGGCAAATAATCGTCGGCCCCCTGACTGAAACCCAGAATACGGTCCTGCTCGGCGCCCAGCGCCGACATCAGGATCACCGGCACCCGCTGGTGCTCACGCAGTTCGCTCAACAGTGCCAGGCCGTTGCCGTCAGGCAGCATGATGTCCAGCAGAATCAGATCAAAGCTCTCGCGGTCCACCAGCGCTGCAATATCTTCGGCCTTGTGCCGTAGCGTAACGCTGAAACCGCGCTGCTGCAGGTGGCTTTCAAGGTGTGCGGCCAGCACCGGGTCGTCCTCGATGGCGAGGACTCGCGGCGGTCTGGACTGCGGGGCAGGGGGGAGCATGACGAATCCTTTGCTGAGAATGCTTCTTTGTCGCGTATTCTGACGAATGTTGCGAAGGATGCCTACCGATTGCGCTGGCAAGCGGCGACAAGTCCATCATTAAGTATTTTGCGCAATCAGCATTTGCGCTCGTTCTACTGCGCCGGGCAGATCCAACTGGCTCGATGCAAATGACTTCATCAAGAGTGGTGCAGGCAGAGTCCAGTCCCATTTTTCCCGGCTCAGGTTTTTCACCTCCTGCAACAACGGTATGACATTGCTGACATCCAGCTTCGCAACGGTGCCCAGTGCGGCCAGAACCTGCCTTCGGCGCGTTGACCGCAAGTGCCAGTCCCGAGTTCTCGCAGGATGCGCCGACGTGATTGAGCAGTAGGCACAGCGCATCATTGGTGTAGTCACCTGCCCAGGTCATCAGGTAGCTGGTGGCGCCCGACTCAATGATCGACTGGCTGGCCAGCCCCAGATCGTGGAACGTTTGCCGACCTTCGGCCAGCAGGCGCTGCGCTGTTGCATCGACGAACGGGCAAGGCTGGGTTTCGATCAATACCGCACGCATTTCCTGCCTGACCCGGTCATGCATCATGGCCCCGAGCCCGTCGAACTGGGGTGGCGCACCGCCGCGTGCGGCTTTGACAACGATGACTTTTTTCTCAAGGTCGACATCCAGTACCTGCCAGCGCCGACCGCCGAAAATAATGCGTTGGCCTTCGGTTAACGGGCGGCTGACCGGCACTGAGCCGAGTGGCTTGCCTTCGCGAATCAGCCTGAACTCCTCATCGTTGGTAAAGGCACTGTAGAACTCATAATGGTTGACCAGCCGTTCGCCGATCTCACCGGGCAGCAACAAGCCGGAGCTGTCCTGCATGATCAGCTTTTGTTCGCCCAAGCCTTTGAGCATAGCGAGGAAATCCGCTTTGCTGATGGCGGCAAAGGTCCCGCTGGCGACCAGCCCGTTCCATAGTTGCACAGCGCTGGCACCCCCTTGCTGGGCAATCATCGACAAGCACTGCTGGACCAGCGTTGAGGCGTGCAGACCACCGGCTCTGGGCGGTTCGCACCACTTTTCGATCAGCAAGCGGATCATGGCAATGGTCTGCACCAGGTTCTGCCGCAGTTGGTCCGACAGGCTGGAATCAGGGCTGAGGGGGTATTCCTGGCAATAGGCACGCAATATCGCCGGCTCGCCTGGGCGGCGCCCGGAGCGGCCCAGGCGTTGGCGCAGGCTGGCGACCGAAGGGGGCGGGCCGATCTGCGCCACGGCTTTGATGTTGCCAATGTCGATGCCCAGTTCAAGGGTCGTGGTGCAGATGGCAGAGGTGGGCGGGCTGCCTGCCTTCAATGCTCGCTCTGTTTCTTCGCGCAGGTCTTTGGACAGGCTGCCATGATGAGGCAAGAACTCGTTGGCCAGGCCTTCGTTCTCACTCAGCCGTCGCAGTCGATCGGCATACCACTCAACGTTGTTACGGCTATTGGGGAAAATCAGGTTATTGCTGCCGCGCAAGACCTTGTAAAGATGAGCTGCAATCGCCTGCGCCGCCCCGCCCGCGTCTTCGTCATCGTCTTCATTATCGGCTTGCCCGTCTGCCGGCTCTTTACCCGACACAGCGCTGGAGAACGGCAGAGTGATATAGCCGCGTACCTGAACCTGAAGGTCGGAGCCCGAGGCCTTTGACTCGATCACTTGCATGGGGCGGCTTTGACCGGGGCGCAGAAACTCCCGTGCCAGCGACATGTCGCCTAGCGTGGCGGACAGGCCGACACGCGTTAGTGGCCTGGCCACGACAGTTTCGACGCGCTGCAGCAGTGACTGTAATTGTTTGCCGCGTTCACTGCCGATAAACGCATGCAGTTCATCGACCACGATGTAGCGCAGATGACAAAACAGGCCGGCCAATGCCGATCCGCGATTGACGAATAACGCTTCCAGTGACTCGGGGGTAATCAGCAAGATGCCGTTGGGCGACTTGAGAAAACGATGTTTTTTGCTGGCTGACACATCCCCGTGCCAGCCCACCACCGGAATCTCCAGATGCTCGCACAGGCGCGTCAACCTGTCCCACTGGTCATTGATCAGGGCTTTGAGCGGGCTGATGTACAGCACCGCCCCGGTTAGCTGATCGTCCTGGAGCAGGTGAGTCAGGATGGGCAGAAACGCGGCTTCACGAGGGTTGGATAGCTACGCTGCGACTCAGCCCCAATATGGAGCGCAGTTTAAAGTAGTCTGCGACGCTTGCCCTGGGCGGATTTCGATCATCGACGTGGGGGGAGGCCCTATCGTAGATATGATGGTGGCAATCGCACGCCAGAGGAGGGACTTTCAGAGCGGGTAAGCCAGACCCTGCACTGATGCGGTAAGTTGTTTCAGCGCTCGCGAACGGGACGTGGGATCCGACGAGACTAACACCAGCAATCACCGTCTTTGCTTTCACAAAGTCACGGCGACTGATTGCCATACTGTTCATTTTTTATCCTTGTTATCAGTACGCTTCATTCCCGACACAGGCAAAGCCCTTGGTGAGGGCTTTACCCGTACCGACTAACCTTCCACTTTTTTATTCTGGCTCGCTGTACGCAGTCGAATATTCAGCGCTTCTACGGCCAGGGAGAAGCCCATCGCGAAGTAGACGTAACCCTTCGGAATATGGAAGTCGAGAGACTCACCGATCAACACAACGCCTACGACAATCAAAAACGACAACGCCAGCATTTTCAGACTCGGGTGTTTTTCGATGAAGTCGCTGATAGGCCCAGCTGCTAACATCATGAACAGTACTGCAACGATGATGGCAGCAATCATTACCGGAACGTGAGAAACCATGCCGACAGCAGTAATCACTGAGTCCAGTGAAAACACGATATCGATAATTGCGATCTGAATAATAGTGCTGAGAAAGCCGCTGCCTTTTTTTCCTGGCAGGTCTGGATCTTCCTCTGCGCCTTCTTCAGATTGATAAATCTCGGTACTGCTTTTCCAGATCAGGAACAGACCGCCGAAAAACAGGATTAGATCGCGACCTGATATGCCTTCCCCTAATACGTTAAATAGATCCGCCGTCAGTCTCATGATCCAGGTGATCGATAGTAGCAACAGGATTCTTGTCAGCATTGCGAGGGCGAGGCCGAAAATCCTTGTCTTGGGCTGCATCGACTTTGGCATGCGGCTTACCAGAATCGAGATCATGATGATGTTGTCTATACCCAGAACAATCTCAAGAACAGTCAAGGTAAAGAACGCGACCCAGATTTCTGGATTTGTAAGCCATTCCATAATGCGTATATCTCTTGCTGGTACGTTAGAAAAAAGGGCGTGGAACCCTAAGACGGAAAAAAAGGGGCAGTCCGCATCGTGCTTATGCCCTGTGCTCAAATGAGCAAACGACCGTGTTTCAACATCGGAGGTGGAGATAAAGACCAATAATATCTACAGCCTAGCGATGTCCTGATGCCGCCAACCGGTCAATCAGTCGAGGAGCAGAGACTGGCCCTCCATCTCTGCGGGAATAGCTACATTCATGAGATGTAACAGGGTGGGCGCAATATCGCAGAGGCTGCCGTCTCGCAGCTGGCAATCCTGTGCCCGGTCACTGACGTAAATCAGAGGGACAGGGTTTAACGTATGAGCGGTGTGGGCCTGACCGGAGTCAGGATCCAGCATCTGTTCGACGTTTCCATGATCAGCCGTAATCAGGCATTCGCCTCCACTTTCAAGCGTGGCCTCAACCACGCGTTGCAAGCATTCATCCAGTGTCTCGACGGCTCTGACTGCAGCGTCAAAGTCTCCGGTGTGCCCGACCATATCGCCGTTCGCGTAGTTACAAACGATCAGATCAAAGGCGCCGCCGCGAATCGATTCAACCAATCGGTCAGTGAGCTCGTGTGCACTCATTTCCGGCTTTTCGTCGTAGGAGGCGACGTTCGGGGACGGAATCAAAATGCGCTCTTCTCCCGGGAAGGGCTGTTCGCGACCGCCGTTGAAGAAGAACGTGACGTGAGCGTACTTCTCGGTTTCGGCGATCCGCAGCTGAGTCTTGCCCAGCTGGCCTAAGTACTCACCAAGACTGTTGTTAATCGACTCTGGCGGGAATGCACACAAGCTTCCCAGGTCTTGAGAGTACTGCGTCAACGTCAGAAAGCGATCCTTGGCAATCGTGACTGGGCGGGCGAAATGATCGAAGGTCGTATTGATCAGCGCCTGGCTTAATTCCCGTGCTCGATCAGGGCGGAAGTTCAGAAACATCACACCGTCAGCGGGTTCCATCCGCACCGGGTCGCCAATGACAGTCGCTTTGACGAATTCATCTGACTCTTCACGTTCGTAAGCGGCTTGAAGTGCATCAGATGCGCAAGCGCTCTGGTGATCAGCTTCGCCGCAGCTGACCAGCTTGTAAGCTGTTTCAACCCGCTGCCAGCGGTTATCCCTGTCCATCGCGTAATACCGACCGACCACTGTCGCGATTCTGCCCGTGCCCAGGCTGGCAAGCTCACCCTCAAGTGACTCGATAGCCTCCAGTGCGCTGCGAGGCGGAGTATCTCGGCCATCGAGAAAAGCATGGACGAAAAAGCGCTTTACCCCTTTTTCGACAAGGATTTTGCAGGTTGCGATGATTTGGTCGACATGGCTGTGCACGCCGCCAGGTGAAAGCAAACCCAGCAAATGCACGGCGCCCTTTCTCTCTTGAACGCCGGCCAGCAAGGTGTTCAGCGCTTCGTTGTTGGCGAAATCACCGTCAACGATCGCTTTGTTGATCCGTGTGAAACTCTGATACACAACACGGCCTGCGCCCAGGTTCATGTGGCCAACTTCAGAGTTGCCCATTTGCCCTTCAGGCAGGCCAACGGCCATGCCCGAAGTTGCGATACGAGCATTCGGATACTGCTTGAGCAAAGCATCAAATACTGGTGTTTGGGCCGCTGCGAAGGCATTGGAGTCCTTCGCATCACGCAAACCCACTCCATCCAGAATAATCAGTGTGCGAGCACTCATCGTTCAGCCACTCAGAAAATGTAATCGGTGGTCAGGAAGCTGGATTCCCGATTACGGATAATCTCGCTGATGAGCGCTTTGTTGCTTTCCTGGAACTTGGTCGCAACCAGTGTGCGGATCGAAAATACCCGCAAGGCGTCGTCGACCGACAGGGTGCCTTCAGCAGAGTTTTTGCGACCGTTGAACGGGAACGAGTCCGGGCCACGTTGGCACTGTGCATTCAGGTTGATACGGCCGACCTGGTTGGCAAAGGCGTCGACCAGTCGGCCAACCTGAGCGGCATTGGTGCCGAAAATGCTCAGTTGCTGACCGAAGTCCGAGTCCAGCACGTAGTCAATCACTGTCTCCAGATCACGGTAGGGAACGATTGGAACAACCGGGCCGAACTGTTCTTCTTGGTATACGCGCATGTCCGCAGAGACGGGGTAGAGCACGGCCGGGTAGAAAAACGACTCACGGGTGGAGCCGCCGCCTTCGTTTACGACCTTCGCGCCTTTCGCCACAGCATCCTCAACCAGGCTGGTCAGGTAATCCGTTTTCCCTGGTTCCGGCAAGGGTGTCAGCGAAACACCGGACTCCCAAGGCATGCCAGGTTTGAGCACCGCCACTTTGCTGTTGAATTTTGAAACGAATGCGTCGGCGACATCCTCATGAACGAACAGGATTTTCAGCGCAGTGCAACGTTGGCCGTTAAACGACAAGGAGCCGGTCACCGCTTCGCTGACGGCGTTGTCCAGGTCGACTTCCGGCAGTACGATGCCTGGATTTTTGGCGTCCAGACCCAATACCGCGCGCAGGCGGTGAGGTTTTGGATGCAGTTTTTTGAGTGCGCTCGCACCTTTGTTGGTGCCAATGAAAGCGAAAATATCGACCTTGCCGCTGGCCATCAGCGCGCTGACCGTTTCGCGTCCGCTGCCGTAGATTACGTTGATGACGCCAGCGGGGAAGCTGTCGCGGAATGCTTCCAGCAATGGGCGAATCAGCAAGACGCCGAATTTTGCGGGTTTGAATACGACGGTGTTGCCCATGATCAGCGCGGGAATCAACGTAGTGAACGTTTCATTGAGCGGATAGTTGTAGGGGCCCATGCACAGTGTTACGCCCATTGGTACACGGCGGATCTGGCCCAGCGTATCTTGTTCAAGCTCAAACCGGCTTGAGCGTCGATCAAGCTTTTTCAGCGCATTAATAGTGTCGACAATGTAGTCACACGTGCGGTCAAATTCTTTCTCCGAGTCCTTGAGGTTTTTGCCGATTTCCCACATCAAGAGCTTCACGACAGCGTCTCGCTGAACGCGCATGCGGGCCAGGAAGGCTTCGACGTGCTGGATACGTTCTGCAACACGCATCAGTGGCCATGCCCCATGGCCGTTATCGTATGCTTTCACCGCTGCATCGAGGGCGATCAGTGCTGTCTCGGCGTCCAGTTGCGGGGTGCTGCCAAGTACCACGGGCTCATCCCCGTTTTGTGTACTCAGGAATATCGGGCTGCGGACTGATGCCAAGGGGCCTTCCCATATTTGCAAAGCACCGTTGACCAGGTATTCACGCTGCTCAATCACTTCGCCGAGACGATATTGTTCAGGGATTTCGGCAACTGCCGGGAACACGTTTTCGAGAAGACCTGTGGTGCTCATGGTGTACCTCTTGGAGTTGTTCTTGCGGCATCACAGATGGAGATGAAAGAGGCTGCATCGAGAGATGCGCCACCTATCAAACCACCGTCAATGTCGGGCTGTGAGAAAAGGGCCTGTGCGTTATCTGCCTTGACGCTGCCGCCGTATAGAATCTGAATATCGATGGCTGTCTGCTGGTCGAACACACCAATCACACTTCTGATGTGCTGGTGCACAGCCTGGGCTTGCTCCGGAGATGCGGTTTCGCCGGTGCCAATTGCCCACACGGGTTCGTAAGCAATCACGCCGCGCGTCAGCTTCTCAATCCCAGCATGCTTGATGACGGCAGCCATTTGGGTTGTCACGACGCTATTGGTGATTCCTGCGCGACGTTCATCCAATGTTTCTCCTATGCAAAGCACAGGAGTCAGTCCTTGCTCTATCGCCGCTGCAAACTTCTGTGCGACCACCTCATCGGTCTCGCCAAACAAGGCTCTACGCTCCGAGTGGCCAACCAGCACATAGCGGCATCCTATATCGCGGAGCATGGAAGCGCTGACTTCACCTGTGAAGGCGCCGTAAGTTGCAGGGCTCAAATTTTGAGCGCCAAGCACGACGTTGCTGTCTTTAAGTTGCGCCGCTACTGATGCCAGGTAGGGGAACGGTGGGCAGATCGCAACCTCAAGGTGTCCTTCGTTTGTCTGGCCGGCCAAGAAGTCTCTGAGGAGCACCTCATTGGCCTGCTGGTCGCCGTTCATTTTCCAGTTGCCAATAACAAGATTAGGCTTCATGGACAGTCTCCTACGCGTTGCGCTTGAGCAATGGCTCAGCGCTGTAGGGGGCAGACTCCTGAAGGGCTGCCTCGATACGAAGCAGGCGGTTGTATTTGCCGACCCGGTCTGAGCGGCACAGGGAACCCGTCTTAATCTGACCTGCACTGGTTGCTACCGCAAGATCGGCGATGGTCGTATCTTCGGTCTCGCCTGAGCGATGAGAGATCACGGCGGTATAGCCCGCGTCCTGCGCCATGCGAATAGCGTCCAGTGTTTCGCTGAGGCTACCAATCTGGTTGAACTTGATCAGGATCGAGTTGGCGATACCCTTCTCAATGCCCTCGCGAAGGATAGAGGTGTTGGTGACAAACAAATCATCACCTACCAGTTGAACCCGTGAACCCAGCTTTTTGGTCAGCGCAGCCCAGCCGGCCCAGTCGCTCTCGTCCATGCCGTCTTCGATCGAGATGATTGGATACTTGTCGCATAGCGACGCCAGGTAGTCTGCGAACCCTTCGGAGTCAAAAGATCTGCCATCACCAGCCAGCACGTATTTGCCATCTTTGTAGAATTCGGATGCTGCGCAATCCAGTGCCATGGTGATGTCTTTACCCAGCTCGTAACCGGCACGTTCAACGGCTTCCTTGATGACCACTAGCGCTTCTTCGTTTGAACTCAGCGAAGGCGCAAAACCTCCTTCATCACCCACAGCGGTACTAAGGCCGCGCTCTGTCAGCACGTGCTTGAGGGTGTGGAAAATTTCGGCGCCAATACGCAGTGCTTCTTTGAACGAGGGCGCGCCGACCGGCTGAATCATGAACTCCTGAATGTCAACGTTGTTATCAGCGTGCTCGCCACCATTGATGATGTTCATCATAGGTACTGGCATGCTGAAGCGACCAGCCTGGCCGTACAGCGCAGCAAGGTGCTGGTAAAGCGGGATCGATTTGTACTCAGCAGCGGCTTTGGCAGTTGCTAGAGACACCGCTAGAACGGCGTTGGCGCCCAAATTGCTTTTGCTGTGCGTACCGTCGAGCTCGATCATGGCGGTATCAATTGCCCGCTGGTTGAGAGCGTCCATACCGACGATTTCATCGCGAATGGCGGTATTCACGTTGGCAACGGCCTTGAGAACGCCTTTGCCCTTGTAACGTGTGCCGCCATCGCGTAGCTCCAGCGCTTCGCGAGACCCAGTAGAGGCGCCCGACGGTACGCTTGCTGTTGCCTTGATACCGCCTGCCAGTGTCACCACGGCCTCGACGGTTGGGTTACCACGCGAGTCTAGGATTTCATGAGCAACGACATTTACGATCAGGCTTTTGTTAGTCATTTTTATGGTTACCTTGCAAAGGGGTATCTCGTTCGACGGCGGCATCAACGCTTTGGTAGGCGTCAGGGGTCAACAGCTCTTGTTGCTCGGCGTAGTGGGCGCGGATGTCGAAGTCGCGTGGCCAGTTTTCAGGCGCTTCACCGTTCGTGTTATTTATGCTCTGCACAGTGATTCTCCTCAGCGGATCGCTTCGCCAACCCGAACTACCCGAAGTGAGTTCGTCCCGCCTTGGGCATTGGCGTAATCACCTTTTGTGATCAATACGTGATCGCCATTAGTCACAACACCTCGACGTACGAGTTCATCTACGGCGCGGTGATTAACTTCCTCGTTGGGATAGTCGTCTGAGTCGAACGGGATGGTAGTGACGCCGCGAAACATCGTGACCCGGTTCTGGGTGCGCGCGTTTCGAGAGAATGCAAAGATGGGCAGGTGTGAGCGAATTCGCGACATTAGCCGAGGCGTATCGCCACTTTCAGTCATGCAGATGATCGCTTTTACACCGTGTAAGTGATTGGCTGCATACATGGCGGACATGGCAATCGACTCGTCGATCTTGTGGAAAACCTCATCGACGCGGTGTTTGGAGCGGTGGGCGAGCGGATGCTTTTCTGCGCCCATGATAACGCGGTGCATGGCGATAACCGTTTCAACGGGATAGGCGCCAGCGGCTGTCTCAGCGGAAAGCATGACAGCGTCTGTACCGTCCAGCACGGCGTTTGCCACATCGAAGACTTCCGCACGGGTCGGCATCGATTGGGTGATCATGGTTTCCATCATTTGGGTTGCGGTAATCACAACGCGATTGAGGGCGCGAGCTCGATCAATGATCAGCTTTTGCACGGCCACCAACTCGGCATCGCCAATTTCAACGCCCAGATCGCCGCGTGCCACCATCACCGCTTCCGACGCTTCGATGATTGCATCCAGGATGCTCACGTCGTTGACCGTTTCTGCGCGCTCAATTTTGGCGACAAGTCCGGCTTCACCGCCAGCTTCATGCAGGAGCTGGCGAGCCAGGTGGATATCTGCTGCGTCTCGTGGAAAGGACACGGCGAGATAGTCAACCTTCATGGTCGCTGCGGTTTTGATGTCGACGCGATCCTTTTCAGTTAGCGCCGAAGCTGAAAGGCCGCCACCTTTGCGGTTGATGCCTTTGTTATTGGAAAGGGGGCCGCCGACGATGACCTCACACTGCAGCTGAGTTTTTTCAACACGCAGAACTTTGAGCTCAATACGTCCATCGTCCAGCAGAAGGATGTCATCCGGACGGCTGTCGGTGATCAGTGCTTCGTAGTCGATCCCAACTCGATGTTGATCGCCTGCATTTTTGTCCAGGGAGGCATCCAGGATGAAGTGCTGTCCTTTCTCAATGAACACTTTGCCTTCTGCAAACCGAGCGATACGAATCTTCGGGCCTTGCAGGTCAGCCAGTACGGCGACAAAGCGACCATTCTTTGTGGCCAGCTCTCGCACCAGCGTTGCCCGGGCAATGTGATCTTCTGCGCTGCCATGAGAGAAATTCAGGCGCACTACATCAACACCGGCCTTGATCAGCCCCTCGATGGCCTCCCTGGTTTCGGTGGCCGGGCCGAGGGTGGCAACGATCTTGGTTCTTCTCTGCATTACGGGGTTCCTTGAGGAATTTTGTAGGTAATGGTGCGAAATAGACTTTTGCGCGTAAATAACCAGATTGTATTTATGGCGTCGAGCTGCCGTTGCGCACTGAAATGCACTGCTGAAGCCCGTTTGTAGGGCTTTTGCACGGTTTTTACTGAGCATTATGCGCTAAAGTAGTTCGGCTTTTGGCCGAATCAATGGTGTGCTGATGCAAAAAGATTCGCATATTTGCGCACCAAAATGCAATATTATTTTGGTGGTGTCAGCTGGCTTTTCAGATTTGACTGCATCACCGGTGCTGTACGACTGCAGCCCTTGAGCTCAAAAGGGCGTTTCTGCACGAAGCAGCAAGAGGTTGAGGTTCGAATGCATAACAAAAAACGCGGCTTAACCGCCAAGCGCACCCACTTCCAACGCTGGTAAAAAACATGCCAATTGAAACGTTCTGTGGTGCCAAGCACCGGGAAATCTCTAAGCCTCAGCAATTTTTCACCGAGGTATTGTTCTCACTCCTTTCGTTCAGCAGGGGGTTATCCCAATGCTAATGAGAAATATTCGGATCGCTCCCCGGGCGTTTATAGGATTCGCAGCCATCGCACTCCTCAGCGTGTTCCTGGGGTTGTTCGCGCTGAAGCAGATTCGAGATGTCCAGGTGCAAGCCGCCGATATCCAGGAAAATTGGATGCAGCGTGTCCGAGCGTTGGGGGCTTCCAATGCATCATTGAATCGTTACCGCATGGGTTCCATGCAGCACATTCTGTCGACCACTGATGATGAGATGCAGTCTTACGAGGAAAAGACTGCTGGGCGTTTGAAGAGCGTGCGGGAGCAGATGTTGACCTATGCAAGCCTGTTGAAGACAGCGGATGATAAAAACCGATTGGAGGCGTTCAACCGCAGTCTTGAAACGTATGCCAAAAATCACCTTCAGTTGCTGAGGCTCTCGCGTCAGGGGGATAAAGCCGGTGCCCGCGCTTACCTGATGACGATCCGAGACTCGTACGATCAGATGACCATAAACTTTGACGACCTTATCGATCGGGCGAATCAGGGGGCTGAACTGGCGGGTGAGCACTCTGACAGGGCCTACTACGAGGCCGTGAGAGGCATCACTCTAGTTATCTTGCTGGTAGGCATCGGAACCATAATCGTGGCCTGGGTGCTCACTCGTAGTATCACTTTGCCCATCATGGATGCCGTCCAAGTGGCCGAAACCATTGCAAAGGGCGATCTAACCAAGCCGATCAACCCAGACGGAAACGACGAGGCAAGTCGCTTGCTTGCAGCGCTGGCTATCATGCAGGACAGCCTCCTCACGACTCTCAAACAGATCACTGGCTCTTCCACGCAGTTGGCGTCTGCCGCTGAAGAGTTAAACGCCGTAACGGTTGAGGGAAGCCGGGATCTGCAACAACAACATGGTGAGATTGAGCAGGCAGCTACGGCGGTCACGGAGATGACCGCCGCGATTGAAGAGGTCGCTAGGAACGCCTCATCAACCTCTGACCTATCGCAAGAGTCCAAGGCCATCGCTCTGAAAGGGCAGCAACGAATGATGGAAGCATTGTCTGCCATCCAAGGCCTGACCCGAGGTGTCGCCATAAGCTCGGTGCAGGTCGGAGGGCTTGCCGATCAGGCTCAAGGCATTGGCAAGGTACTTGATGTCATACGTACAATCGCTGAGCAGACCAATTTGCTCGCGCTTAATGCCGCCATTGAGGCTGCGCGGGCGGGCGAGGCGGGCAGAGGGTTTGCGGTAGTCGCTGATGAGGTGCGGGCGTTGGCTCACAGGACAGCTCAATCTACCCGTGAAATCGAGGAAATGATTGGCAATATCCAGAAAGGTACCGCTGACGTGGTCGGCACCATGCAGACCAGTAGTAACATGACTCAGCAGACCCTGGAGCTTGCAGAGTTGGCCAAAGTTGCGCTGGAAGAGATTGTCGCAGCGAATGACGAGATCAATGACCGAAATCTGGTAATCACCACTGCGGCTGAAGAGCAAGCGCATGTGGCCCGCTCAGTGGATCAGAATCTGCTCAATATCAGAGAGCTTTCGATTCAGTCTTCAGAGGGCTCCCATCAAACCACGGCGGCTTCGCAGTCATTGGCCAATCTAGCTTCAGAGCTCAATACCATGGTCAGGCATTTCCAGATCTGAAAGTGCGCCAAGAGTCCTTCGCTGGCCGTATACTCCGGTAGCACCGACAGCGCCAGCGAAGGTTCATCGTTCAAGTTTTTAACAGGTCAGTGAGTGAAGAATGGCTTCAAGCGCTTTAGTACAAAGAATCGTCGCAGAAATCCGCCAGAAAATTCAGGTCAAAGAACTTGAAGTGGGCGCGCACATGAGCGCCCAGAAGGTGGCTGATGAATTCAAAGTGTCGAGGTCTCCGGCCCGTGAGGCCTTGGTCACACTTGCGAATGATGGCTATCTGGAGCAGTTCGCCAACCGGGGATTCTTTGTTCTGGAGCGTGCACATGAAGTCTTTGCACTGAACGATGAGGTGCGATCACTCGAAGAGCCTGAGGAGTATTACCGGCTCTCCGAAGATTGGCTGAACAATTTGATTCCTCAGGAAGTCACCGAGCAGTTCTTGCGTAACCGATACGACCTGACCAAGGTGCAAGTAATCGATATCCTCAACCGGGCCGCCAAGGTGGGTTGGGTCGAGCCCAAGCCTGGGTACGGCTGGCGCTTTCTCGACGTTGCGAAAACTCCTGAAACGCTGGAGCAAATTTACAAGGTCAGGTCGCTCATCGAACCTGCAGCATTACTGGAGCCGACGTACCAACATGACATGGAAATTCTGCGTCGTCTGAAGAAGGAACAGCAGGACATGCTGGACGGTGGCATTGATACGTTGCCGGCAGATGTGCTGCTCAAGAATGGTATCCGCTTTCATGAAGAGTTCATCAAGCTCTCGGGGAATCCGCTTTACCTGATGATCCTTAAGCAGATGAACAACATGCGTCGTCTGCTGGAGTACCGCTCGATGATCGACCGCAAACGCCTCTACAAGCAGTGTGCCGAGCATATTCAGATGATCGAGCTGGTGGAGCAGGGCAACAATCTGGACGCGGCTCATTTGATGAAGCGACACCTCAGTGGGTCGTTTGCTCGCAAGTCGCCAATACTTAAGCTGCGTGTTGAAGATCAGAGTTCCACCGAAAACGCCTAAACGGTCGTGTGGGGGCTTTTGGGCGATTGTCGACCCCCTCACATCCCACTTCTTAATCGGCCTTTCGCCCTTGTGACTCACTCCGCTTAACCCAGCGGTCGTGAATCGGCTCTGCAAACACCATCACCACGATCAAGCGCATGATCTGCATCGCCGTCACCAATCCTACCGCCAAATGCAAAGCCTCTGCAGTGAGGTACATCTCCGTGCTGCTGCCCGGCATCATACCTAGCGCGAGTGTGGAGGTCGGCAGATCAATGATGTGGCTCAATAGCCACGCCACCAAGACGGTAAAGCCAATCATTGACAGCGTGAAGGCTGCCACCTTCAGCAGATAAGTCGGGGCTGATTTGAAGAACTGCCGGTCAAAATGGATGCCCAACGCGCAGCCGATCATCAGTTGCCCGTAATGGCTTAGTTCTACCGGTAACGCCATCTGCAGATCAAACACCGCCGTACAGAGTGCACACAGCGCCATGGGGCCAAACATCCAAGGATTTGGCCAGCCAAGGCGCTTCCAGGCCATTGCTACCAGAGCTCCTCCCAAGAGCATCGGAGCTAGCCAGCGCCAATCTGTTGGCAGCCTGGCGTAAGACGCATTGGGCAAAACGTGCGCTAGATAAAACATGGTAGGCGGCACGCATAGAACGATCAGTACCAGCCTGACGCTATGGGCTGCTGCGATTTTCCCAACATCAGCCTTATGCCGGATTCCCAACTGGATCATCTCCGCAAAATTAGCCGGCATGAATGCAAAATAGGCCGTAGTCAGATCCATTCCACGGCGATGCATGAAGCTGATACCCACGAGTGCGATCCCTAGTGTAAGGAAGGCCACAAACAGCATTATGGGAAAGCGTTGGATGATCTCGTCAAGCACCAGAGGTGTGAAATGCAGGCCGATGGATGTTGCGATCATCCACTGGCCGGAAATTCTTCCTTTTGGTATTTCGCTAACATGCCAGCCGATGCACCGCACCAGAATGATGGCCAGCATTGAGCCGATTATCCAAGGCAACGGCCAATGCAACCAGGTCGCAAGCATCGCACCGCATATCCCTACGATGGGCGTTCCCCACCACGTGCTAAATCCCTTTAGAAATACTTTCATTAGGCAAAATCGCGGCGGTCAGCGAACACCATACATACCGGACTGCCTGTTTCCACAATTTGCCCTGTCTGGCTCAGGCGCCCAGTTGCGGGTTCGACCGAGAATGTAATGATGGTATCGGTATCCTCGTTCGCCGCATACAGGAACTGGCCTGACGGACTTAACGCAAAGAAGCGGGGCGTCCGACCGCCAGTAGGGAATGCCTCGACAAAGGTGAGCAACCCGTTCTGCTTATTGATAGAGAACAGCGCAATGCTGTCGTAGCCCCGATTGGAGGCGTACAGAAACAGACCAGCTTTATCCACTTCAATCTCAGCAGCCCGGCTGGTGCCGACGAAACTCTCTGGCAGCGACGAGAGCACCTGTAATGCAGTCAGCCCCCCGGTTGCATTGTCGAACTCGTAAGTAGTGGCGGTCGAATCCAGTTCGTTAATAGCGTAGGCACGTGGCAGGGTCGGGTGGAATGCAATATGCCGTGGCCCGGCACCTTCACGGCTGACTACATAGGGCACGCTGGCCGGTATGAATGTGCCGCTGGTGGAATCGAATTCGAAGCTGAAAACCCTGTCCAGCCCTTTGTCCGGAACGATGATAAAGCGCCCGCTCGGATCAAATGGGTTGAAATGGGGCTTCGCATTGTTTTGTTCTATACGATGCGGCCCTATTGGCCCTTCCATAATCGTGCATTGAACAAGCTCGCCGAGTTTTCCGTCTGTCTGGATCGCGATCACTGCGAGCGAGCCGCTTGAATGGTTGCTGACCACCAGGAAACGATTTTCGGGGTCAATAGCCAGGCTAACCGGGTTGAGGCCTCCCGTCGTAACGGTGTTCAGCAACGACAAAGTCCCATCCTGATTAATAGCGAACGCGCTGGCTTCCTCGCGATCCCCATGGACGCAGTACAGAAAATTCTGGTTCTTGCTCAATGTCAGAAAGGATGGGTTGGTCAGCCTGTCCACGAGCTGAATATGGGCAAGTGATCCTGTGGCCTGATCAACCTTGTAAACATTGATTCCATCCCCGCGAGCGTTTCTTTCTCGCGTTGTGCGACACCCAACGTATGCGTACATACACAGCTCCGAGTTAAAAAAATCAGGCGATCAAACTCACGTCTGACGCCGTTAATACAAGCAAACCATCTTCGTCGGCGACGATCAGGTCACCGGGCTGAACAGTAATGTGGGCGAGTGTGACCGCAATCCCGCAAAGGCCTTGACCTTGTCGGTTAGAGCCCTTGGGTACCGCCCCCAATGCTCGAACGCCGATATCCATCGCAGCGATGCGTCTGACGTCGCGCAAACACCCATTAATGACGATCCCTTCCCATCCGTTATCTATCGCTGTCTGAGCGCTCATGTCACCGAATACGGCACAACGTTCGCTGCCGCCTGCGTCGACCACTAGAACCTTGCCGCGCCCGTCTGTGGCGATGGCTTCCTTGATCCTTGAGCTGTCTTCGTAGCACTTGATCGTGACCGCCTCGCCCCTGAACTGATGTCGTCCTCCAAAGTTTGTAAAACGCGGGGGAAGAAATTGAGCGCGTTCTTTCAACAGGTCACAGATTTCGGTGGTGTTCATGCGCAGCCCTCTTCCGACTTTTTCGTATTGGCAACGACTTTTCTAACCACGTAAGGAAGAATTCCGCCTTGGCGCAGGTACAAAATTTCCTGGCTTGAATCTATCTTCAGGACGAGCTCGAATGGGCACTGCTGGCCATTTCGAGTGATGAGCAACCGAATGGAGTTGACCCCTACGGTCAAGCTGTCCAGTCCATTCAGGTCAAACTGCTCAGATCCGTCGAGCGAGAGGTCAGCAGCGCTCTGGCCTGCTTTGAATTCGATCGGGAACACACCCATGCCAATGAGGTTACTGCGGTGGATTCGTTCGAAGCTTCGAGCCACCACCGCTTTCACCCCTAGGGTCGCCTGAGCCTTTGCCGCCCAGTCTCTGCTTGAGCCCGCCCCGTAGTTGAAGCCTGCGAATATCACCAGTGGGATTTTACTTTCGACATAGGTCAGCGCTGCGTCGTAAACGCGCATGACCTCACCGGAGATATTTTTTGCCCAGCCGCCTGCGGCAGGCTGTTCCAGCAGCAATTGATTTTTCACTGCCCGGTTCACGAAAGCTCCGCGCATCATCACTTCGTGGTTGCTGCGTCGAGTCGAATATTGGTTCAGATCGTCAGCGGCCTCACCACGATCAAGTAGCCATTGCCCAGCCTGGCTTTCGCTAGGGATCGCACTCGCAGGGGAGATGTGGTCGGTGGTCACGTTATCGCCCAGCACCATCAGAGGGCGAGCGCCTGTGATGGTCAGCGATTCAGCGGGCAGGGCGCTGACGCCTTGAAGATAAATGGGGCGGCGCAGGTAGGTGGATGCCGGATCCCATGGAAACTGGACACTTCCAACCGCTGACAGTTGTCGCCAATGATGAGTGCCGTTCCAGAGTGTCGCATTACGTCTGCGAAACAGCTCCGGCAATACCGTGCGCTCGACCAGTGCGTTCACCTCATCGTCATGCGGCATCAACTCATTTAGAAATACATCATTACCATCAGCATCTTTGCCCAATGGTTGATGCTGGATATCAATATTTATCGTGCCCGCGATTGCATAGGCAACTACCAATGCGGGCGATGCCAGGTAACCGATCTGTATTTTCGGATTGACCCGCCCTTCAAAGTTGCGGTTTCCAGAAAGCACTACAACGGTCTTGAGGCCTTCATCGGCGAACGTTTCCATATGCGGTTCCAGTTTGCCGGAGTTACCGATACAGGTCATGCAGCCAAAGCCGGCCAGATCGAATCCCAGCGCTGAGAAATCAGCCATCAAATCTGCGTTTTCGAGGTAGTCGGCGACCACCTGCGAGCCAGGTGACAAAGACGTTTTTACCCAAGGTTTACGCTGCAAGCCGCGAGCCCGAGCATTGCGCGCAAACAGACCCGCCTGAACCATCTGGCTGGGGTTGGCAGTATTTGTGCAGCTGGTAATGGCGGCGATCGAGATCACGCCATGGCTTACAGCCTCGCCAAAAGATGGTTCGAAGAAAGTAGCGTTCTCGTCGGCGGTAGTTGCTATCACATCGGCACCTTCTCCCATGATGTCTTGGCGGAATGAGAGCGCTGCATCTGAGAGTTTGCGCCATTGGTGCGGCTGATGTGGGCCTGCAACGCTCAACTCGATAACGTTCAGGTCTAGCTCGATCACTTCCGTGAATTGCGGCTCAGGATCGCTGTCATTACGCCATAGCGTTTGAAGAGGCAGGTAAGCGTCAATTTTTGCCAGGGTGTCATCGTCGCGTCCGGTCAGACGCATGTATTGCATCGTCGTATCATCGAATGGGAAAAATACTACGGTCGCCCCGTACTCTGGCGCCATATTGGAGAGTGTTCCACGAGCGGCCCAACTCAGCCCTGATAACCCGGGCCCGCAGAACTCGACGAATTTACCAACCACGCCCCGCGCGCGCAGGATTTGAGTGACACGCAGTGCCAGGTCAGTGGCGGTGACACCTGGGCGCAAGCGGTTGGTCAGACGGATGCCGATGACCTCCGGGAAGCTGATAGGAACAGGTTCTCCGAGCATGGCTGCTTGGCCCTCAAGTCCGCCGACGCCCCAACCGAGAATACCGATCGCGTTGATCATGGGGGTGTGGCTATCGGTCGCGACCATGTCATCAGGGTGTAGCAATGGCTCACCATCACTAGAGCTGCTTTCCCAGACAACCTTGCCCAGCGACTCCATGTTCACTTGGTGGATGATGCCCGTGCCAGGCGGCACTACCTTGAAGTTGTCCAGGCTCTTCTGTGCCCATTTGATGAAGCGATAGCGCTCAGAGTTTCGGCGATAGTCGATGTCCAAATTGCGCTCCACCGAATCTGCCTCTGCATAGCTTTCTACGATGACGGAATGGTCAATGGTCAGCACAGCGGGAATCATCGGATTCATCGTGGCTGACGTGCCGCCCATCTCATTGACCATGTCCCGCATACCGGCGAAGTCCGCCAGTGCGGGCAAGCACGTGGTGTCGTGGAACATCAGGCGATTCGGAAAAAAAGGTACTTCGCAGTCGGTTCGTTGAGTACCCAGGCACTCCAGAAAGTCCGGCAACGATTCTGGAGAGCAGCGTGCGACGTTCTCCAGCAAAATCCGCAGCGAGTAGGGCAGTGTGACGAGCTTGTCCGCTGAAACGACTTTTTTGAGATCAACAAAGGCGTATTCACGTTCACCTATGTGGAGATGATTGAGAAACCGTGGGTCGATGGCTGAAATCATATGACCTGCAACTGGCGTTCGTGAGTCGGAGATGCTTGGCACCGTTTGATACGATGATCCTAAGCAACGGCCCCCTCTGCGAAAATTGATCCTTGAAGAAAGAGGCGTTCTCCTCATGTGAACGTTAAGCCGTCAGGTGCCCCACAAATGCTTTTACCGTGGGTGCCAATGCTTCAAAGTTTCGAGACACGATGTTCAGCTGTCGGTGCGCCCAAGGTTCTTCCAGGGTGATGGCATGCAGATGCAGAGGTTTGAGATAACGCCGCAGAACGTCACGGGGCAGGATACAAATGCCCAGATTTGCCGAGGCCATCTGGCACATGCATTCAAAACTGGTAACGCGAATTCGTTGGCGAACTGATGTCCCAAGCTTGTTGGCATGTTCAGAAAGCAGGTGATGGACAGAGCTTTCTTGATGGGGGCCAATAAACTCGTACGACAATGTTCGTTCGAACCTTACACCTGTGAACTCAGCCAACGGGTGCGTCTCGGACACCGCGACAACAAGCTCATCGGTACGGTAAGCAATCGATTCAAGTCCCATCGCGGGTGTCTGCTCCGCGATGATCCCAAGATCAGCTCGACCATCGGCTACAGCTCTCACGATGGCTGCACCGACCCGCTCCTCAATATCGAACTTGATCTCTGGATAACTGTTCAGGAAGCGACCGATATCCAGCGTCAGGTGCTGCGCCAGTGCGGAGGTAATGGCATGCAGTCGAATATGACCCTTGGTGCCTGAGCCGTATTCACCGAGCTCGGAATCCATTTTTCCCAGTGTTTCCATCAGTTGTAAGGTGTAGTGCCTAAGCGACTGCCCTGCCGGGGTCAGCTCCATCCCGCGTGGGTACCTTACAAACAAACTGGCCCCGACCTTGGCTTCCAGCTCGCTGATTCGTTTGCTGACAGCAGACGTGGCCAGATGGCAGCGTTCAGCTGCCCTGGTAAGGTTTCTCTGCTCAGCAACCGCCATGAATATTTCCAGGCTCAGCAGGTCGTGGCGCATTTATCTACTCGCTTAGCGCTGTGGGTACCGCCGTTGCAGATCTGCGATCTGTTCAGGTGTGAGCGTCTTAAACTTATGTTGGAAAATCAGCAGAAATAGCTGCGCAGTAGCTTCTAGCTCTTCAGTAGCATCCACGGCGGCGCTCAAATCAGAGCCCGCTACCACTGGCCCGTGATGCGCCAATAGCATTGCATGGTGTTTCCCTGAGAATGAACGCACTGCGTCAGCCAATGCCGGATCACCTGGAGCGTAGTACGGAACGAGCGGAAGCTTGCCTACGCGCATTGCATAATATGCGGTGATCGCCGGCAGCAGGTCTTCTGGATCAAGCCCGTCCAGCACTGAAACGGCAACAGAGTGTGTCGAGTGTAGATGTACTACAGCGCCGCTTGTCGGCCGCTCTTCATACATTGCCAGGTGCAGGAGGGCCTCTTTGGATGGCTTGTCGCCGCTGATATGGCGGCCGCTCCAATCGAGTTTGGACAGTCGCGCCGGATCCAGCCTGCCCAACGAAGATCCTGTAGGCGTCAGAAGCCAGCCATCGTCGATTCGTGCACTGATGTTGCCTGTGCCACCGTGGGTCAGTCCCCGGTCGTACATTGACTTGCCGAGCAGCACAATTTCTTCGCGAAGTTTGGTCTCGCTCATTGCACTTGCCCCAATGCTTTCTCGAAGAAATCGACGGTTCCAAAATTACCCGACTTCAGCGCCAAGGCGATGGGTACATCTCTCAGACCTACTGTCCAAGGCACGCCAGGATCGATTGGTGCCCCAATGCGAAGAGCTTCTACATCAAGCGCCTTCACGACTGCTCCTGAAGTTTCGCCGCCAGCGACGACAAGCTTTCTGACGCCCAGGTCGACCAGGCCAATCGCGATGCGTGAAAGCGCGTCCTCGACGATCTGTCCCGCAGCTTCGACGCCGAGCAGGTCTTGAGCCGCTTTCACGGTATCGGGCTTGGCGCTGCCGTAAATCAGTACGGGCTCGTTCTGAATGATGCTTTCAGCCCACTCCAATGCCTGCGCTACCTGATCTTCGCCTTTGGCAAGCGTAAGCGGGTCGATCTGAAAGCTCGGTCTTGTAGACTGCCAATGCGCGACTTGAGCGTTTGTGGCAACTGAACAACTGCCGGACAGAACCGCGCTCAGACCACCAACAGGCGGCAGCGCAGAGGCTGCGTCGCTGCCGATCAATAGGCCTTTGCGACCGAAGTTGTCAGGTAAGCCCAGTGCAATCCCGGAACCACCCGTTACCAATAGGTGATTCTGAATGACGACAGCAATTGCCCGTAAATCATCATCCGTAACCGCATCGACGATAGCGTAGGAGCACCCGGAATCCTTGACCTGCGCCAGGGTCTTCTTGAGCAAGCCATTGCCTCTTGAAACGGCGCTGTGAGGCACGAGGCCGACTTTCTTGCTGGTCTGCTGTTGAAGCACATTGACCAGATTCGAATCCGTCATCGGCGTCAATGGGTGATGACGCATGCCAGACTCGCTCAGCAATACGTCACCGACGAACAGATGCCCTTGATAGACCGTGCGTTTGTTGTCAGGGAAGGCTGGGCAAGCGATGGCGAAGTCGATGTCCAGAGACGCCATCAGTGCGTCGGCTACTGGGCCGATATTACCTTTCGGGGTGGAGTCAAAGGTTGAGCAGTATTTAAAAAAATACTGACGACATCCGATCTTTTTTAGCCACTCCAAGGCCTCCAGCGATTCATCAACCGCTTCATCTGCCGGCAATGTGCGGGTCTTGAGTGCAACAACCACCGCGTCAATGTCATCCGGGATGGGCTCTTTAGGAATGCCGATCACCTGCAGTGTGCGCATGCCGCCGCGCACCAGTGTACTGGCAAGATCGGTGCCGCCGGTAAAGTCGTCGGCGATGCAGCCCAGCAACAATTTAGTCACTGCTAATCCTCCCGCTCCAACCATAGAGATCAGTGCTCGCGATGATTGGATATTGAATTCTTGTTGGTATGGACACGTCTGGGGACGCTAAAAGGAGCAGCGCGAGTGCGTTGCTCCTTTCTCAGTTAGCCCAGGATGACCTTGGCTACTTCTTCGCCGAAAGCTTTGGTGCCCAGCTTGCCGCCCAGATCGGGGGTACGTTTTTCCGGGCTTTCCAGAACAACGTCGATAGCACGATCCATCTCGGCAGCAGCAGCCACCAGGCTAGAGTTATTGCGTTGCTCACCCATCCATTGCAGCAGCATGGCCACGGAAAGAATCATCGAGACAGGGTTCGCGATGTCCTTGCCTGCGATGTCCGGTGCCGAACCGTGTTGGGCCTGAGCTGCGCAGTGCACGTCACTTGCCATGATCGAACCGGCCAGGCCGAGGCTACCGGACAGCTCACTGGCCAGGTCACTGATGATGTCGCCGTAGAAGTTGGTCGCAACCAGAACGTCGAAGCGCTCTGGGCTGCGTACCAGGTGAGCAGTAGAGGCGTCGACCAGCAAATCGTCCAGTTGAACTTCAGGGAAGTCCTTGGCCACGTCACGCACGGCTTCAAGGAACAGGCCGTCGGTCATGTGGAAGCTGTTGGCCTTGTGAATCGCAGTGACTTTTTTGCCGCGTTTCATCGCCAGTTCGAATGCGCGACGTGCAATACGCTCGCTGCAATGACGGGTGATTTTGCGGGTCGACAGTGCCATGTCCGGGCTAGGCATGACTTCGCCCCAGCCACGGCTCATGTTGCGGTCTGGATAGAAGCCTTCGGTGGCTTCA